>JBLINN010000106.1:0-12415 GCA_047639325.1 Paracoccaceae bacterium
TCAGCAATCCCCTTTGAAGGCGCCGGAATGTTTGGCTTTTGTCATGTCGGTCGGTACGATTTCAGAACAGGCCCCGCAAGTTGACGATGCCGTTCAGTGATCGTCCGGTGTTGGTAGAAGCCGCCGTTTAAGCAAGGGTCCATGCTACATTATCCATATCTGGTATTGAAATCCAATTCCAATTAGATAAGAATGTACAGATGGAAGGTGCGAAATGACAGTTGCCGCTGTGGAACGAACGCTATCGGTTGTTGAGGTGCTTGCTGGACAGCCTGAGCCACTTGAGCTGTCGGATCTGGCCGCACGAACCAATTTGCCGGTAAGCGCAGTGCATCGCACCTTAGCCACCTTAGTCGCGCGGGGCTGGGCGGTTCAGGATCCCAACAGTCAGAATTACGCGCTTTCGCTGCGCATGCCGATGCTGGCCTTTCGCGAGCTTGATGCCCGCTCGATGCCTGATGTGTTGCAGGACGCGTTAAACAGGCTGGCTGAAAATACACGGGAATACTGCCGCCTTGCCCTGCTGGAATCCGACCGTTTGACGTGGGTTGCGCGCGCTCAGGGTGCGCGGCGTGGGTTGCGTTATGATCCGGCGATGGGAGGCGAGATTCTGTTGCACGCCACCGCCAACGGTAAGGCCTGGCTGTCGACATTGCCCGAAGATACAGCGCTGGAATTTGCCGCATCCAGGCTTTCGGAATCCGTCGAAACCGGGCCGAAAGTGCTGAGCGATTCCGCTGCATTGCGCGCCGCCCTGCGCGAAACACGTGCGCGCGGTTGGGCAACGTCGATTGAAGAAGCAGAGGTTGGGACGTCGGCAGTGGCTGTTCCGGTCCGTTGTGCAGTTGGGCCAGACGCGCCTGTCGTTGGCACGATCAGTGTGGCAGGCCCCAGCCTTCGGATCACACCTGATCGATTTGATGAGCTAGCCGCCGCCCTACAGGCCACCGCGACCGAAATGGCGCAACTGTGGCCGATGCATCTGCGCCAAGTTGCCAATGGCGCGACCGATAAGATCACGCAGGCCGCAGAATGAGCGGGGCATCGACGGGAGCGGGTGTCGAGGTTGGGGCCACGTCGCGCCTGCTGGCACGGATCCTTGAGCCGGCGCTTTGGTTTGCTGGCTTGCTGTTGATTTGGGAACTGGCGGTGCGCGTACTTGAGGTCCCGAATTTCATTTTGCCGCCGCCATCGGTGTTCCTGTGGCGCATTGTCGAAAACGCCCCAGTCCTGGGTTGGCATGGCATGATCACAACCCGGCTGGTTCTGCTGGGGTTTGTCGCCGGTGCGATCCCGGGTATTGCGCTGGGTTATGTCATGGCACGCTCGGTTCTATGTCAGAAGCTGTTGTATCCGCTGGTCGTTTTAATCCAAGGGCTGCCGAAAATTACGTTGGCTCCGTTGATGCTGGTCTGGTTCGGCTTTGCCGAAGGGCCAAAGATATTCCTGACCGCGCTGATCACGTTCTTTCCGGTCATGGTGGATTCCTTCGCCGGGTTTCGCCAGATCGACCCACGCCAATACTACATCAGCAAATCGACCGGCGCGAATTTTGTGCAGACGTTTCTGCGCATCGAACTGCCATCAGCCGCGCCACAGATCTTTTCCGGCCTGAGGATTTCTCTGGTTGTCGCGGTGACGGTTGTGATCGTCGTAGAGTGGCTGAATTCCAAGACGGGCCTTGGCTATCTGGTCCTGCGGGCGATGGACAGCAAGGACACCGGAATGATCTTCGCGATTCTCGTGGTCTCGTCATTGATTGGCGTTTTGTTGAGTTGGATGCTCGCCCTGATTGAGCGGCGCGTGGTTCCGCATCGAGGGGTGTGATGCAATCGCGGTGGCCTGCTTCTGGGTTCGCCGCACACTTTGGTGAAACTTAGGGAGGTTACTATGAAACTGACGACAAAGACGATGAAAGCCGCAGCGCTGAGCTCGGTCATGGCATTTCCTGCCGGTGCGGTCTTCGCCGCGGATGAGATCAAGCTGATCATGAACTGGACGGCGGATTCGGCGCACCTTGGCTTTGCGGTGGCTGCACAATCGGGCATCTATGACGCCGCCGATCTGGATGTGACACTGGAAGAAGGGCGCGGGTCATCCGTGGCCGCGCAGATGGTCGCGACCGGGCAAGCGCAGGTTGGGTTGGCTGACGCAGGCGCGGCGCTGAATGTCGCCTCGCAAGGCGCGCCTATCCGCATCGTTTCGACGATCTGGAAGTCGGGCCAATTTGGCATCCAGACGCTCGTATCGTCGGGGATAACCTCGCCCGATGGGCTGAAAGGCAAGAAGATTGCCGTGCCGCCAGGCAGCGCGCTGGTCACATTGGTTCCCGTATTCTTAAGCGAAAATGGGTTGAGCGAAGACGACGTTGAAATTGTTTCTGCCCACCAAAACGCGTTTCTAGGTTTGCTGACCTCGGGCGAGGTGGATGCCACTGCAGAAACACCGGAAAACATCGTCGTACCGCTGGCCGCCGAAGGCATCGAAGCGAACAACATGTATTTCTACAACCACGGTGTGCCGTTGGTCAGCCTTAGCCTGATCGCCCGCGATGACACGCTTGCGGACAATCCCGAACTCATCGAACGTTTCATCGAGGCGACGGCGATGGGCTGGCAGAAGGCGATGGAAGATCCCGAGGCCGCCGTGGCGGCCCTGCGCGCGACGTTCCCGGGCATCGAAAAGTCTGACGAAGCCTTGTTACAAGGTGCGGCTTACAGCTTTTCGTCTGTCTGTCCGGGTGGGACCGGCGATGTGATTGGCGCCACGGATGATGAGACCTGGTCAAAAATTTACGCGGTCATGACCGGAGCAATGGACTTTTCGTCTGATCGCCCGATCACCGAATTTTATACCAACGACCACCTGCCGGCGACGGCTGTGACCTGCCCGTAATGCAATGGCGCGGCGGGGGATTCCTGCCGCGCTAACCAAGACCAGACCGGGGTTTTCGCCAGAATGTCACTTTCCGAGCCATCCATATTTAGCGTTTCGCCGCGTGTGACCATGGCTTTGGACTGGCTGAAATCGGTTGCTTTTTCGGCGGCGGCGGTGCTGTTGCTGATGGGAATTTGGGAAGCGGCGCTTATTTTATTTGATGTTCCGCTTTGGCTGGCCCCTAAGCCAAGCGATTTTATGGCCCGCTTTTTCACCGATCTGCCGTTGTTGTTTCGGCACGCGATTGCGACGTCGACCACGCTGATCTTCGGGTTCCTGCTGGGGGTGGTGATCGCGGTGCCGCTGGCCCTTGCAATCGTCTCGGTTCCGGCGCTGCAACGGGGGTTGTTCCCGGTGATCGTCTTCTTGAACATCATGCCAAAAACGGTGGTCGGCCCGATCCTGATCGTCTGGTTCGGCATCGGGCCGCTGGTCGCTGTGCTCATTGTGTTCTTGATGTGCTTCTTCCCGGTTCTTGTGGATTCCATGTCCGGGTTCCGCGCGGTCGATCCGCGGCTTTATCAGATCACGCGATCAATGGGCGCGCGCAAATGGCAGACGTTTTTCCATCTGCGCTTGCCCGCCTCAATGGCGCATATCTACGCCGGGATGCGGATCGGTATCGTGAAAGCGGTTGAGGGGGTGATTATCGCCGAGTTCATTGCGTCGAGCGAGGGGTTGGGATTTCTCATCATGCAGGCTTCGGGATTTATGGATATGACGTTGATGTTTTCGGGATTGATCGCAGCGGCCTTGGTCGCGCTGTTGTTCAATGGCGTGCTGAGCCTGGGCGAGGCGATCCTGATGCCCTGGGCGCGGAGGCCGTCATGACAGGCCCCGCACCGGGCGCGTCTATCGTGGCGCGGGGGTTGACGAAATTCTACCCTGGCAAGGACGGGCCGTTTCACGCGTTGGGGCCAATTGATCTGGATATCGCACCCGGAGAGTTTGTGTCGCTGATCGGTCCATCGGGCTGCGGGAAAAGCACGACGATGCTTCTGGCCTCGGGTCTGGAACCCTTGACCGATGGCGAGGTTGAGATTGACGGCCAGCCCCTGACAAAGCCAATTTCGGACATCGGGATCGTATTTCAGGACCACCTGTTGCTCGATTTCCGCACCGCCATGCGCAACGTCATGTTGCAACAACAGATCCGGGGGTTGGATCGGGCAAAGATGCAGGCCGCCGCTGACGCGCTGTTTGAACAGCTGGACCTGAAAGGGGCCGAGAACAAATACCCCTGGCAATTGTCCGGCGGGATGCGACAACGGGTGTCGATTGCCAGAGCCTTGGTCCACGATCCGACTATGCTAATCATGGACGAACCCTTCGGCGCGCTGGACGCAATCACCCGCACGCAATTGCGCCATGAGCTTGAGGTTTTGTGGCTGGCCAAGCGCAAGACCGTGCTGTTCATCACCCATTCAATTGAAGAGGCTGTTGGCCTGTCCGACCGGGTTTTGGTTATGTCGAAAAGCCCCGGCCAGATTGTGGAAGAGATCAAGATTGACCTGCCGCGCCCGCGCCCTGCGCATTTGGGCGAATATCCTGAGTTTTCGGCCTACGCCAAGCGGATCTATGCGATCTTCGAAAAGCTTGGCGTGTATAAGTTCTGATGGGTGCGCAGCACAATTCACCTGTGCCGGACATCGTCATGAACCAGGCCACGTTTCGCACCAGCTGGTCACTGCTGCCCTTTGCTGAGGCGTGCGCCCGCGCCGGAATGACGCGGGTATCGATCTGGGGAGATACCGTGGCGGCAACTGGGACCGCGCAGTCGAAACAGCTATTGCGAGATGTTGGATTGAACGTTTTTGGCTGGAACCGTGCAGGGCCGTTGCTGGCGAGCGATGCCTCGGAGCGTGCGACCCTGTTGGCAACGGCCTCCAACCAAGTGCGCCTGGCGGCGGAGTTTGGCGCGGAACACATAATTGCATTCACCGGTGGCCTGCTAAATGGGCAAGTGAACCTGCAAGACGGGCGCGCCCAGGCTGAGGATGCAATTTCGACCTTGTCCGGGGTGGCGAAAGACGCGGGCGTCGCGCTCGCTGTTGAGCCGCTTCATCCGATGCTTCTGGGTGATCGCACTGTACTGGCCACAATGGGTGCGGCCAATGATCTGTGCGAGCTGATTGGTTCAGGCCTCGGGGTTGTCATCGACAGTCATCACGTCTGGTGGGATACGTCGCTGAAAGCCGAACTGAACCGCGCGCAAGGCCGCATCCGTGGCTTTCACGTTAATGACTGGTTAATCCCGATGCCTCATCCGCTGAACGGCCGCGGAATGATGGGGGACGGCATCATTGATCTGGCGGGCATGTGGCGCGATGTTCAAAGCGCGGGATATTCCGGCCCTATAGAGGTTGAGATTTTCTCGGACTATTGGTGGTCGCAACCGCCGGATGACGTTTTGGCGCTGGCGTTGAAACGCTGCGGCCAAATTTTTGGCAGCGCCTCGTGACCCACACAATTGACGGGTCGACTCGCATTTATGCGGTTTTCGGCGATCCTGTGGCACAGGTGCAAACGCCTCGGCTGGCGAACCCTTTGTTTGAAGCGGCTGGTGCCAATATTGTCGCCTTGCCATTTCATGTCAGCCCCAACAATTTGAGCGCGGCTTGGGAGGTGTTTCGTTCCCTGCCCAACATTGCGGGGATCGGGGTGACGGTTCCGCATAAAATTGCCGCAGCAGGGTTGTGCGATACGCTTACCCCAGCGGCGCGGGCTGTCGGCGTGGCCAACGCGATCCAGCGTGGGGCAGATGGGCGGATGCATGGTGCGTTGTTTGACGGCGATGGGTTTGTGCGCGGTGTAGGCGCAGCGCGGTTGGCTGGCCGCCGGGTGTTGCTGGTCGGTGCTGGTGGGGCTGGTCGTGCAATCGCTTTTGCCTTGGCATGTGCCGGGGTCGCAAAGTTGACGGTCTTTGACTGCGACGCCGACGCTGCCGAGGCAACGGTCACCATGGTCACGCAACTTACGCCAGGAGTTGTGCACAGTGGTGGGCCGGAAATTGCAGACCATGACATGGTGATCAATGCGACACCGATGGGGCTGAAGGCCGGCGATGCCTTGCCTATCGATTTGGCCGAGCTTTCCACCAAGGTTCTGGTCGCCGACATCGCTGCCTTGGATCGTGAGACGGAGTTGCTGCGCCACGCCCGCAGCATTGGCTGCGCGACGTCGGATGGCAATGATATGCTGACTGCACAAATCAGCCTGATCGCGGGGTTTGCGGCAGGGCAACCGGCGGGGGAGCCATTGGTGTCCCGTCAGTCGGCTGCGCCGTAGAGTTCCAGCATATGTGTGGCGATCAGATCAACCTGATGGTGGATCATGTGCAAACCGGAATGAACCACCGCCCGGCGCGCCCGGGCCTCGGTCAGCAGGCGGGTAAATTCCGGTTTGGCGACGACCTCCGCAACGGTCATCGTCGTATCGATCAGATCTGGGTCGATCGGCAGCGGATCGCTTGCTGACATTCCCAATGACGTGGCGTTTATGACCAGATCGCCGGACGCGGGCCGGGGCGGACCGGCGCTGACCCGGTCATCGGCAGTGGCCTCGGCCAGGGCTTTGGCCTTTTCTGTAGTACGGTTGGTGATGCGGACCTGCGCCGCGCCAGCATCCAGTAACGCCCGGACAATCGCGCGCGCAGCGCCGCCAGCGCCGATTATCAGACAAGTTCGGCCAGCAGGATTGTGCCCCGCTGCGCGAAGCCCGCGTACAAACCCCAGCCCGTCGAACTGATAACCGCGGAAACTGCCGTCAGCCTCACGACGGACCACGTTAACTGCGCCGACTTCCACCGCCACAGGGTCAAGGCTATCGCACAGCGGCAGCACCTTCTGCTTGTGGGGCAGTGTGACGCCAAAGCCTATGATCGTTTCAAGCGCTTTCAGGCCCGCGAACGCCGTAGCCAGATTGTTTGCGCTGATATGAAGCGGAATGCATTGGATATTTGCGCCCTTGGCAGCAAAGATCGGATTGATTGCCTCTGGCGTGCGAACCTGCGCGACCGGGTCGCCGATGACGCCCATAATTCGGGTGTTTCCGTCGATCATTGTAACGGACCTGATCGTACGGGCATCAATCCCATTCAAGATCCTTTCTGTCCAGCCAGACCATGCTGCCGTCTTCAATTCCAACGATCAGACCGGGCGCGCCGCTGCCGGTCCAGTCCACCACCTCGGGCGATGCGACGTGCATTCCCATGGCGATAACGTCGCCATTCCAGCGGAAGGGTACAGGCGTGCCGAAAACCGGCGCGGCATTTGTCCCAACATTGGGGATATAATGAATTCCAGCCTGTTTCGTTGTATTGCGTGGCGCACCAGTCGGGCCTGGCGGCAGGCAGGTGCGGGCATTGCTGCCGACGATCAGGTCCAGTTGTCCGGTGCCGGTCCAGTCACATATCACCAGTTTGACGCGCCCGCGGCCACCACCAACATCCGGAGTGAACGCGATGGGCGTGCCATCCTGCCAACACAGGTGGGTCGGATCGGTCAGATCAGTCTCGTTGACACGTCGATAATCGGTCAGCAGTCCGTCATGGTCCAGCGCAACGTAGTGCAATGCCCCATCAGCGAGCCAGTCGACGACCGACGGACGCACGCGCCAAACGGTGCGAAATTCCGCGCCGTTCAGCGTCAATTCCTGCGGGGCGGCAAACCGGGGTGGAACGCCGCCTTCATTGCGCAGGAACAGGTGGCGGCCCAAAACGTCGCTCATCAACACATCAGCGCGCCCGTCGCCGTCCCAATCCGCTATAGTCGGGCAGGTGTAGCCAAACATCTTTTCGGATGGACCCTGGATTGATCCGGTCAGGCCCGCGCTGATCAGAACCTCGTGCCCGCCTGCGGTCAGTTTCACTTCGGCCCCAAGGGTTGGCGCGTCCTGCAGGCCGATGTTGGGATAGTATAGAAGTTCGCCTGTGCAATTGCCGACAAGCAAATCGGGGCGACCGTTGCCAGTGAAATCATGGGCGGCAGGGCAGGGCAAAACGCCGGCGTGGACCAGCGGCGCGGTGCACACTACCCGGCCCATATTCTGGAACGATGGAAAGCCGCTATCGAGCGCCGATCCCGTATTGCGCAGCCAAGTGACATAGCCGTCTTCGGCACCGACCAATATATCCGGCCTGCCGTCGCCGTCCCAATCCGTGACGCAGGGCAAGTGAATGCAGTGATCAAGCTCCAGTAAGTCGCCGCCGTCGGTGCGAAGCACATCAAGCGCGCCGAAATCGCCCCTTCCGTCCGACGGCGCGATTTGGAGCAGGTTCCAAAATTCACCTGCAACCAGATCAAGGCGTCCGGTTCCGCGAAAATCCCCTAAGGCCGGTGCCAGCTGGCCATAGACCTCAAACGGGTTTTCGCCTGCCATAACCCGCCGCCCCTTTCTGATTGTCGGGTTGGACAGATCCCCGCTAACCGGGAAGGCGTAGAGGAACCCGCGGAGCGGCCCGCCAAGCCAACGCCCTGCCGCGTCATAGGCGCGATACCCAGTGTCGTTCCATTCCAGACCGTTGGGCCAATAGTCGTCCCAGCTGTCGGTTCCGACAAACAATTCCAACCCGTGGCCGGTGCCGAGATCTGCAAAGCGGGCCACATGCAGATATTCGCTTTCGCGTTGCCAGTTGGCGTCAAGTTCGATCACTTGCGGTTCGGCAAAGACCGGAGCGCCGGGTTGGCCGACATTGCGGTGGAAATGCAGAACGGGCCGCATCCGTGAGGCGGAAATAAGGTGGAAAAGATCGCCATCGGGCAAAGCGGTCACATATCCGCGAACGCCGGGTACGGGTTCTTCTGGGCCAAGCTCGGGTGTTCCGTCCAGGCGAGTGCCGTTCTGACGGCGCAGCGTGGCGGTTCCTTCGTAGCAGGCATCCCAAGATGAGATCAGCAGGTCACGACCGCCGGTGCCGCCCCAGTCCACGACCTCAACACAGGCGATGATCCGGCCTGCAACGGCGGCCTGTTCGACGCTGGAATCATAGCGCAGTGCGGCCTTGGCATAGGATGGGCCCTGCCAGACGATCGCATCGTCTTCCCACCGTTTTACTGTCATGGCGCGCTGTCCCGCTTGTCCTGCCCGGGTCAAGTAGAATACCAACTGGGGTAATGAAACAAGGGGCTGAGCGCGATTCGCGCCCACTTCCAAGATGCCGACAAATGAGGGTTGTATAAATGCGCCAGATCGAAGGAATCGTGCCGGTCATGCTGACGCCGATGCAGGAGGGTGGGGCGCTGGACCCTGCCGGATTGGAAAGGCTGACCGACTGGTATTTGGCGAACGATGCCGGGGCCCTTTTCGCGGTGTGTCAGTCCAGCGAGATGCAGCATCTAACCGTCGATGAGCGGGTGAGTCTGGCGCGTCAGGTGATTGCGCAAGCACAGGCGCGGGTGCCTGTCGTCGTTTCCGGGCACATCGCGACAACATTGGATGATCAAATCGCCGAATTGCGCGCGATGGCGGCGACCCGCCCTGACGCCCTCATCCTGGTGACCAACAGGCTGGACCCTGACAACAAGGGACCCGAAGCATTCCGGCATGCGTTGGAGCGGATCCTGGCGGCGCTGCCGGATGATGTTCCTCTGGGCCTCTACGAATGCCCGGCACCGTTCCGTCGGCTACTGAGCGATGATGAATTGGCGATGTGCCGCGATACTGGACGTTTCGTGGCACTCAAGGATGTCTCGTGTGATCTTGAGGCGGTAAAGCGAAGAGTCAAATTGACCCAAGGATCACCTCTGAACATCATCAATGCGAATGCCGCTATTGCGCTGGCGGCGATGCGTGCCGGGTCCAAGGGATTTGCCGGCGTGCTGGCCAATTTTCATTGCGACCTTTATGCTTGGATGTACAGGAACCACGCAATCGACAATGATTTGATGCGCGAGCTTGAGGTGTTTCTGGCGATGGCCGGGAATATTGAGGCGTTCGGCTATCCGCGCAACGCCAAACGGTTTCATATGCGTCAGGGTCGGATCGCGTCAGACGACTCCCGTGTTTGGCCCGAGGACATTCGGGGCCGGTTTTGGGCACTTGATGAGATGCTGGACCATCTGGAAACTGGCAGCGCGCAATTCCGCAAACGGTTCGCGGCCTTACATCGCGACTAAAGTATCCGTTGTCGTAGTAGTGTTATTTAAGAGAAGGGAGTGGGCAAAACTTGGGGGTCAGGCTGTCGTTGTATCCTAATTAAGGCGTTGTCACATTAACTTTTCTAAGCCGAAATATCGAAGTTTTTGAAAATACGTTTTACTGGATTTCAACGACTTACGAGATTTCAAGTCCCATCAAGAAGACGAAATCTGCCGATAACTGAGTTAATGTGACAACGCCCCGAAGGGAGTTCTGCACCTTGTGGTCTGGCAATGCTTTCGGCTGGGATGACATTTTGCTACATGACCCAGATTGCTCGCTTCATTGAACATATGAAACTTGATATCGGCGACGTTCGTATCGTCCAGCACAGCCCCTACGCTTTACGTCGAGATGGTGACCGGCTGATGGGTGTCGCAGAACCCGTCGATACGCACCTGTTCCTAAACGGAAAAGCCGACGACGAAACCCACGAACGTCTGATGAAAGTAGCCGAAGTAATGTGCTATCTGCACGCGACACTGATCAAAGCGCTACCGCCAAAGGTCTCAACGCACACCGTCTTGGGATAAGCAAACAACATCAAAGCCCACGGGGCAGGATAAAGAACATGGATGATAAGAAATATGGCATCGCAGGCGGCCTGACGAACTACGGCGACACTGAGTTTGCGGGATATCTGCGCCGCTCGTTTGCCAACTCGATGGGGTATTCGCGCGAGATGTTGAGACGCCCGGTGGTGGGGATTGCGTATACGCCATCCGGGTTGAATAACTGCCATCGCGCCTTTCCAGAGCTTCTCGAAGCGGTCAAGCGCGGTGTGATTGCGGCGGGCGCGCTACCGTTGGAATTCCCGACAATTTCGCTGGGCGAAGTGTTCCTTAGCCCCACCAGCCTCAAGTTTCGCAATCTGATGTCGATGGACACAGAAGAGATGATCCGCGCGCAGCCGATTGACTCGGTTATTTTGATGGGCGGATGCGACAAGACCGTGCCAGCACAGCTGATGGGCGCCGCATCGGCGAATAAACCCGCAATTCAGCTTGTCGCTGGCCCGATGATGACATCCAAATACGGCCAGGAGCGGCTGGGCGCATGCACCGATTGTAGACGGTTCTGGGCCAAATATCGCAGTGAAGAAATTGATGGTGATGAAATAGTGACCATCGAAGGCAAGCTGGCGACAACGGCGGGCACCTGTGCCGTGATGGGCACAGCCTCGACCATGGCTTGTATCGCTGAAACCTTGGGAATGATGATCCCTGGCACAGCTGCGATTCCGGCCGTTCATGCTGACCGCCTGCGTGCGGGAGAGGCGACCGGGGCTGCGGCTGTCAAACTGATACATTCGCCGATCCGCCCGTCCGACGTCATCACCGAGGCATCCATAGAGAACGCGATGAGGGTTTTGCTGGCGCTTGGTGGTTCGACCAACGCGATCATCCATCTGACCGCAATCGCAGGGCGTCTAGGGATCAAGCTCCCGCTTTCACGCCTAAACGAACTTACAGACACGACACCTGTTCTGGTCAACCTCAAGCCCGTGGGCGAGCATTACATGGAAGATTTCTTTTATGGCGGCGGTATGGGCGCGCTTCTGCGTGAACTTAAGCCACTCCTGAACCTGGAATGCATCGACGTGACCGGGCAGACACTTGCCGAGCGGCTGGAGCTCGACCTCGGTCCGGTGGACCATAATATCATTGCGAGCGCCTCTGAACCTTTCGAGTCTGAGGGCGGGTTGGTCGCACTGTTTGGAACACTTGCGCCGAACGGTGCCATCATGAAACGATCCGCGGCTGACAGTTCATTGTTTGAAAGCGAAGGGCGCGCCGTTGTATTCACGTCACTGGAGGATCTGTCCAACCGTATCGATGATCCCGATCTTGATGTGCAGAAAGACGACTTTCTGATTTTGCAGAACGCAGGGCCCAAAAGCGCCTCAGGGATGCCCGAGGCGGGCTACCTCCCGATTCCCAAAAAGCTGGCGCGGGCCGGCGTCAAAGACATGGTGCGCATATCCGACGCCCGAATGAGCGGCACCGCCTTCGGAACAATTGTGCTACATGTCTCGCCCGAAGCAACGATTGGTGGCCCGATCGCACTGGTCCAGAATGGCGACCGCATCCGTCTAAGCATCAAGGAAAGGCGGATCGACCTTCTGCTAAGCGAAGAAGAACTCGCGATCCGGCGTGCCGACCTGGAAATCTCGGTTCCCCAGGTCGAACGAGGATATGGAAAACTCTATGCCGAACATGTCCTGCAGGCCGAAGCGGGCTGCGATTTTGATTTCCTTCAGGCGGAAAGTAACACTGCTACGTGGACCTGACTCTGTTGGATAGATACTGTCATGTTGACGATGGTTCCTTCGCAGTTTAGC
>JBLINN010000107.1:0-12378 GCA_047639325.1 Paracoccaceae bacterium
GCCAAGATTGGCGTCCGGGTGCTCAACCGAATGACCGGACTTGGCCGTCCAAGTTTTGAACGCACCGCCTGAATTCCGTCTTCGGTAGGGCGCGTTCCGAGCGCCAGATCATTCGTGCAACATCGCCGGTCTGGAGCATGTCGCGTTCATTCGAATTCATTTTCCGGGGTGAACGCATTGCGCTACGCAAACGCTGCCTCACCCCGGAAAATGAATGCTTGAATCCAATGGAACGCGACACGCTCTAGAGATCCATATAGCTGTGCTTTTCCGCCTTGCCGCCGGGATGGGTGACAGCACCTTTATAGGTTTCGCCCACCTGTTGCGCGTATTTCCACAGCGCACCCGAGGCATAAATTGTCTCGCGCGGGCCTTTCCAGTCGGCGCGGCGGGCGGCCAGTTCTTCGTCGGTCAGATCGACCGAAATGGTCCCTTCGATGGCGTTCAGCGTGATGATGTCGCCGTCTTTCAGCAGCGCAATCGGGCCGCCATGCGCCGCCTCGGGGCCAACGTGGCCGACACAGAACCCCCGCGTGGCGCCGGAAAACCGGCCATCGGTGATCAATGCAACCTTGGCGCCCATGCCCTGGCCTGACAGGGCCGCCGTGGTGGCCAGCATTTCGCGCATTCCCGGCCCGCCTGACGGACCTTCGTTGCGGATGACAAACACTTCGCCTTCTTTGTAGGTGCGGTTTTGCACCGCCTCGAACGCGTCTTGTTCGCACTCAAACACATGCGCGGGGCCGCTAAAGACGATCTGGTTGCCGCTCATACCCGCGATTTTCACAATCGCGCCTTCGGGGGCAAGGTTGCCCTTTAGGCCGACAACGCCGCCGGTGGTGCTGATCGGGTTTTCGACCGAGTGGATGACGCGGCCATCGGCCTCGCCTTGGATCTTGTCCAGCTCTTCGCCCATGGAATAGCCCGACACGGTCATGCAGTCTTCGTGCAGCAGACCGGCCTTGCGCAGTTCTTTCAGCACAACGGGGACGCCGCCGGCCTCGAACAGGTCTTTGGCCACATATGCCCCGCCCGGTTTCAGATCGACAAAATAGGGCGTGTCGCGGAAGATTTCGCAGACGTCATCGAGGAAGAATTCAATCCCCGCCTCGTGTGCCATGGCGGGCAGGTGCAGACCGGCATTTGTCGACCCGCCAGTGCAGGCCACGATGCGCGCGGCGTTTTCCAGCGATTTCAGCGTGACGATGTCGCGGGCGCGGATGTTCTTTTCGATCAGGTTCATCACCGCCCCGCCCGAGGCGATGGAATAGTGATCGCGCGATTCATAGGGGGCAGGCGCGCCCGACGAGTTCATTAGCGCCAGGCCAATCGCCTCGGAGACGCAAGCCATAGTGTTGGCGGTGAACTGGCCGCCACAGGCCCCGGCAGAGGGGCAGGCCAGACGTTCCAGCCGGTCCAGATCTTCGGTCGACAGGGTGCCTGCCTGATGCTGGCCCACGGCCTCGAACACGTCCTGAACAGTAAGGTCCCTGCCGTCCATGCGGCCCGGCAGGATCGATCCGCCATAGATGAACACCGACGGGGTGTTCAGCCGGATCATTGCCATCATCATGCCAGGCAGGGATTTGTCGCACCCTGCAAGGCCAACGATGGCGTCATAGCAATGGCCGCGCATTGTCAGCTCGACCGAGTCGGCAATCGTTTCGCGGCTGGCAAGCGAGCTGCGCATGCCTTCGTGGCCCATTGCGATGCCGTCGGTGACGGTGATGGTGGTGAATTCGCGCGGTGTACCGGACGCCGCCCGAACCCCCAGTTTGACCGCCTGTGCCTGCCGGTTCAACGAAATGTTGCACGGCGCGGCCTCGTTCCAGCAGGTGGCGACGCCGATCAGCGGCTGATGGATTTCTTCATCATTCAGGCCCATCGCATAAAGATACGACCGGTGCGGCGCCCGTTCGGGGCCTTCGGTGACATGGCGGCTGGGCAATTTGGATTTGTCGAACTTGCGCTTAAGCATGGCGGGCCTCTTGATATATATACCCTATCGGCAATAACGGCGCGCCCGTTGCGGCACAAGGGTGAACGGGTTCTGCCGGGTGGTGATCCTTGTAATTAAAGGGGGGGATGCTTACCGTCAAACACCGGCAAGCGCGCGAAATGTCGGAACAGATCAATCAGTTTGCCTCAGCCGGAGACGGGCATGGAACCCACATTATTTTCCTTTATCTGGAAACATTCCAAACGCCAGCAGTTGGTTCTGCTGGCGCTGACGGTTGTTTCGTTCCCGTTTCTTTATGCGTCTTTGGAGCTGCCCAAGCGGATCATCAACGACGCCATCGGCTCGCCCACAGAACAGATTTTGCTGTTTGGCTATGACCTGACTCAGGTGCAGTATCTGATGGTGCTGTGTTTTGCGTTTATGGCCACGGTGCTGGCCAGTGGCGTGATGAAGATGCGGATCAACACCATGAAGGGGGTGTTGGCCGAACGTCTGCTGCGCCGTCTGCGCTATACGCTGATCAGCCGGATGATGCGGTTCCCCAAGCCCTATTTCCGCACCACCAGCCAGGGCGAGCTGGTGTCGATGATCACCTCTGAGGCCGAGCCGATGGGCGGGTTGATGGGGGACGCGGTGGCGCAGCCGGCGTTTCAGTTTGGCCAGATGATGACCATCGTGGTGTTTTTGTTCATGCAAAGCGTGTGGTTTGGGCTGGCATCCGTGGCCCTGATCCCGTTGCAGGCGTGGCTGATTCCGATGCTGCAACGCCAGATCAACCTGCTGAACAAATCGCGCATTCAGGAAATCCGCGCGCTGTCGTCCGAGATTGGCGAAAGTGCGGCAGGGATCAGCGATCTGCGGGCCAATGGCGGCTGGCGGTATCGGTTGGCGATGTTCACCGACCGGCTGGGGCGGTTGTTCGATATCCGCTTCAAGATCTACCAAAAGAAATTTTTCATGAAATTTCTGAACAACCTGATCACTCAGCTGACGCCGTTTCTGTTCTATTCCATCGGCGGTTATTTGGCGATCAAGGGCGAGATCTCGGTGGGGGCGCTGGTGGCGGCGTTGGGGGCGTATAAAGACCTAAGCTCGCCATGGAAGGCGCTGTTGTCTTATTACAATCAGGTGCAGGATATGTCGCTGCGCTGGGAAATCGTGACCGAACGGTTTGCGCCGCGCGGGATGATTGACCCGGCGTTGTTTGATGGCGAACCGGCGGTTATTCCGCGGCTGCAGGGCAATATCGAGCTGAAGAATGTGACGGTCGAGGATCAGGATGGCAACATCATCCTTGAGGATTTTAGCCTGACGATTCCGCCCGGTGCGCGGGTGGCGATCCAAAGCACCCGCAGCGCCGAACGCACCGCGTTTGGCCAGTTGCTGACCCGCGAGTTGTTGCCGACGCGGGGCGAGGTGATCCTGTCGGGTCATCCTCTGGAACAGCTGCATCAGTCGGTGATTGCGGCGCGGATCGGCTATGCCCATTCGCGCCCCTATCTGTTTGACGGCACGCTGGGGGATAATCTGTTGATGCCGCTGCGGCTGCGCCCGCCGGAAAACGGCCAGGTGCTGACCGGGCATGACAAGCGCATGGCAGCCGAGGCGCAGCGATCTGGCAACAGCCTGGATTCGCCCACCGCCAACTGGGTGGATCCCGGGCTGGCGGGGCTGTCGGACCCTGAGGATCTGCGCGACTGGTGGTTCAAGCTGGTCGAGGCGATGGGGTTGGATGAATTCATGGTCCGGCGCACAATGCGGTCACGGTTTGACCCGGAATTGCATCCCGATCTGGCAAAAGCGATTGTCGATTTGCGCCCCGAGATGGTCGAGCGACTGAAGGCCAAGGGGTTGGACGATGTGGTGCACCGGTTTGAACCGGATCGTTTTAACCCGACAATCCCGCTGGGGGGAAACCTGTTATTTGCCACACCTGCGCAGCAGATTTCGCAGAAATCGCTGGCGGCGGAAACCGGGCTGTTCCGGATGCTGCACGATCAGGGGCTGGCCGACGAAGCGCTTAGCCTGTCGCAGGCGGTGGTGGAAACGCTGACCCGGACTTTTGGCCGGGATGGCACCGACCATCCGCTGTTCCGCCGTTTGGGGCTGGACGAAGAGACCTATCGGAAGTTGTCGGAAATTGCGTGGAAGCGGGCGCAACATGGCGACAAAAAGCTGACGCAGGAAGAATATACGCTGATGCTGACGGTGCCGTTCCTGCTGACTGCAGAACAGATAGGCCCCAGTTTCCCCGAAGAATACAAAGAGAAAATCCTGGCTATCCGCAAGGCGCATGCCAAAGAGCTGCGTGACCATATTGGCGAATTGTTCATTCCGATGACCCCGGACGCCTATTTGCCGCGGATGACGGTGATCGAAAACGCCATTTATGGCCGGGTGTCGATGATGGCCGGGGCCAAGGCTGAACAGATCGAGGATCTGCTGGTTGAGCTGTTGAACGAACACGACCTGCGCCGCCGGGTCGCGGCGATCATTTATGATCTGCCGACCGGGTTGGGGGGTACCAACCTGCCGACGGTGTTTCAGGAACGCGCCGCGTTTAGTCGCGCCGGGATCAAGCGCCCCGATATCTTGATTCTGGACAACGCGCTGGCCAGTCACGATTCCAAAAGCCGTTTGCGCACCAGGCAGAAACTGCGGGAATTGCTGCCAAATTCGATCATGATCTTTATGGAAGACCATTTCGACCACCCCGAGGCGTATGATTTGTTTGTCGAAATCACCGACGGGCGGATTGACGGGGTTGAACGGTCAGAACTGGATGCCAATGGCGACACCGGCGCGGCTGATTTCAGCCGCAAGCTGGCGATCATTGCGGCGACAGAGCTGTTTCAGTCGTTGAACGCCAAGAACCAGCGGTTGCTGGCATTCAGCGCCCAGTGGTTTGATGCGGATCCGGGGCAGGTGATTTTCTCGCATGATCAGATCGCTGATGCGGCCTATTTGTGCCTGAAAGGCCATGCCGAGCTGCGCTGGCCGGGCAGTGCCCCGGACGATCCGCCGATTTCGCGGATCGAACCGGGGCGGCTGATTGGTGATCTGGCGGTGATCACCGGCGAGCCGCGCCAGATGGATCTGGTGTCGCTGGATGCCACCAGTTTCCTGCGGATCGGCGCAGAGGAGTTTTGCGCGGTGATCGAAAGCGACGCGTCCGTGGCCATGGGCCTGTTGCGCACCGTGGCCGGACATCTGACTGGCGCGGCAGATCTGTTGCGGCTGGCGCAGGGGGATACCGGGCAGGTGCTGGATAAGCGGATGACAGACCAGATCGGCGGGCCACCCGATGTCTGAACGGGGGTATGGCGCGCATGAGCATCTGGTGGCCCCGGCGCGGGCCTATCCGGCGATCTGGCGGCTGTTTGTTGGCCTGCTGATTGTCACCGCAATGGTGTTTGGCCTGAACACGGCGCTGCAAATCGGGCTGATTGCGGTGGCGCCGGAGTATTGGCGGCCCGAGCTTGCATCCGTGAATACCCAAGGTCGCCATCCGCTGAGCCTGCTTGTCCTGCTGGCCAGCTTTGTCTTTGTGATATCAGGGATTTTGGTGGCAGTCCGGCAGATGCACAAACGCAGTCTGTCCAGCGTAATTGGCCCGCTGCCGGTGGTCGCACGCCAGTTCTGGGCGGTGTTTCGGCTGTTGCTGGGGCTGGGGGCGGTGTTGCTGGTCCTGCCGCCTTATGGGATGGGCGCGCCGCTGGTGGCAAATCTGGCGCTGGGGCCGTGGCTGTTGTTGTTGCCGCTGTCGCTGTTGGCCGTTTTGATCCAGACCAGCGCCGAGGAAACCCTGTTTCGCGGCTATATCCAACAGGCGCTGGCGGCGCGGTTTTCCAGCCCTCTGGTCTGGATGGTTCTGCCATCGCTGCTGTTTCTGCTGGGCCATTACCTGCCAGCCGAGGCCGGGGAAAACGCCCTGCTGATCGCCGCGTGGTCGGGCCTGTTTGGCCTGTTGATGGCCGATCTGACCGCCCGGGCCGGCACGTTGGGGCCTGCCATTGCGGTGCATATGTTCAACAATATGATCGCCCTGCTATTCATATCGCTGCCCGGCGGGCTAAGCGGCCTTGCCTTATATGTTATGCCGTTTCAGATGGATGACACGGAAATGATCCGCGGCTGGCTGCTGGTCGATTTTGCGATGATGTTTGTGAGTTGGCTGGTAGCACGTCTTGCGATCCGGCGCTGATTGCATTTAGCTGTCGGGGCGCTTATCTGGGCGCCAGCACGTCCCTGCAGAGGCATCGCAATGAACTGGATCACAAACTATGTCCGGCCCCGGATCAACTCGATCTTCTCGCGCCGCGAGACACCCGAGAATCTGTGGCAGAAATGCGATGAATGCGGCACCATGCTGTTTCACCGCGAACTTAGCGACAATCTGAACGTCTGCACCAATTGCGGGCATCATATGGCGATCACCCCAAGGGCACGCTTTGAGGCGCTGTTTGATGGCGGGATATTTGCCGAAATCCCCGTGCCAGAGCCGATTGCCGATCCGTTGCAGTTTCGCGATCAGAAGAAATATCCCGACCGGATGAAGATTGCGCAGAAGACCACCGGCGAAAAAGAGGCGATGTTGGTCGCCACCGGGGATATGGGCCGCACGCCGATTGTGGCAGCTGCGCAGGATTTCTCGTTTATGGGCGGGTCGATGGGGATGTATGTCGGCAATGCCATCATTGCCGCCGCTAAAGAGGCGGTAAAGCTGAAGCGCCCGCTGATCTTGTTTTCCGCCGCTGGGGGCGCGCGGATGCAAGAAGGCATTCTGGCGCTGATGCAGATGCCACGCACCACCGTGGCGGTGCAGATGCTGAAAGAGGCTGGGTTGCCCTATATCGTGGTGCTGACCCATCCGACCACCGGCGGCGTTACCGCGTCTTATGCGATGCTGGGCGATGTGCATATCGCCGAGCCCAACGCGCTGATCTGCTTTGCCGGGCCGCGGGTGATTGAACAGACGATCCGTGAAAAACTGCCCGAAGGGTTTCAGCGCGCTGAATATCTGCTGGATCACGGGATGCTGGATCAGGTGACGCCGCGCACCCAATTGCGCGACGAGCTGATCAGCATCACCCGGATGCTGATGCGTCTGCCGCCCCCGGTGCGCGGTGACCTGCCGCCGCCGGACCCGGAACGCGATGCGAAGACGCCGGAAACGGTGGCTGAACCGCCCGCGCCGGACAAGAAATCGAAAAAATGAGCGCGCCGGGGGCTGGGGTAAATTCTGACGTCATCCTGACCCGGATGATGGCGCTGCACCCCAAGGTCATCGACCTGACGTTGGACCGGGTTTGGCGTCTGTTGGCGGCGCTGGGCAATCCGCAGGACGCCCTGCCGCCGGTGATCCATATCGCGGGCACCAACGGCAAGGGGTCGACTCAGGCGATGATCCGCGCCGGGATCGAGGCGGTGGGTTTGACGGCGCATGCCTATACGTCACCACATCTGGCGCGGTTCCATGAACGTATCCGCGTTGCCGGATCGCTGATTTCCGAGCCCGACCTGACGGCGGTTTTGGACGAATGTTACGCCGCCAATAACGGCGAGACGATCACCTATTTCGAGATCACCACCTGCGCCGCTTTTCTGGCCTTTGCCCGCACCCCGGCTGATTTTACCTTGCTAGAGGTGGGGCTGGGCGGGCGGTTGGATGCGACCAATATTCCGGCGCAGCCAAGGCTGACAATCATCACGCCGGTCTCGATCGACCACACACAATTTCTGGGCGATACATTGGCCAAGATTGCCTTTGAAAAGGCCGGCATCCTGAAACGCGGCGTGCCTTGCATTGTTGGCCCGCAACCGGACGAGGCGATGCAGGTGATCGAACAGGTTGCCGCCCGAATTGGCGCGCCGTTGTTGGCGCATGGGCAGCATTGGCATGTGCAGCAGGAACGCGGCAGGCTGATCTATCAGGACGAAACCGGGCTGTGCGACCTGCCGCTGCCGAACCTGCCCGGCGCGCATCAGAATCAGAATGCCGGTGCCGCGCTGGCGGCGTTGCGGCATCTGGGGCTGGGCGAGGTCGCGTGCGAGGCTGCGGTGACGCAAGCCAACTGGCCCGCGCGGATGCAACGCCTGAAAACCGGACCGCTGGTTGGCGCCGCGCCACTGGCCGAGCTGTGGCTGGATGGCGGCCATAACCCGGCTGCCGGGCTTGCACTGGGCGCCCATCTGGCCACCCTGCCGCCACGGCCCACCCATCTGATCTGTGGGATGCTGAACACCAAGGACATTACCGGTTACTTGCGTCCGCTGGCCGCTGAGGCCGCCAGCCTGACAGCGGTGTCGATCCCCGGCGAGGCCGCCACCCTAAGTGCCGACGAAACCGCACAAGCAGCCGTTGCGTTCGGGATGCAGGTAAGTACGGCTGACAGTGTTCTTGACGCGTTGGAACAGATCATATCGCACACACCACAAGCACGGGTATTGATCTGCGGGTCGCTGTACCTGGCCGGTGCTGTGTTGCGCGAAAATGGCTGAACGGCTGCTTGACTTGCGTTTTTATCCCTGCTCCTGCATATTTCTCCCTTTTTAGGTAGAAATTTGGAGAGATCATGGCCAGTTTGAAAAACGGCTCGAAAGGGAGCGACGTCAAGAAAGCCCAGACGTTGCTGAACAAAATTGGCGCGAAACCCGTGCTGAAAATCGACGGCATTTTTGGAGATCTTACTGAAAAAGCCACCATTGCCTTCCAGAAGAAATGTGCCCTGAAAGTTGACGGAAAAATTGGTGATTTTTCGCTGGCAGCGTTGAGTTTTGGCGGCAAGTTGCCGGAAATGCCCGTTGCCGACTACAACAAAAACAAGGAAACATTCAGCAAAATGCTGGTGTACAACCGGCAGAATACACTTAGCATTGTGGATATTGAAAAGCAGGTTGCTAAGTTCGCGGCGATCGCCTCCAGGGAAGTCCCCATTGCCAACAAGGCGAGTCTGGATAATTACACGCATTGGGAAAAGATTGCGGAAATGGTCGAAAGCATTATCGACAAACAATTCGAGTTTGAGGTGTTGCTAACCAAGAATCCCAAAAAAGCAGAGCAACTTGCAAAGGAATGTGTTGATCTGAACAAACAGGTCTTGGACATCGGTAAAAACAAGATCAAACCAAACTTGAATATTGCCAAGGCTAGTATGGCCAAATTCAACAAGATTTGGGGATCTACGGAAGATTTCCTGAAAAAAGAGAGGGCGGCGGTCGCCAAGCGCACCGAAGAATACTAGGGCCCGTTTCCCCAGTCAGCCGCCTGCATTTCGCGCAAACGGCTGGCGGTACGTTCAAATTCAAACGTGCCTTCGCCTTCGACATACAGCATTTCAGGTTCTGCCGCAGCCGAACAGATCAGCCGTACCTTGGCCTCGTAGAGCGCATCAATCAGGGTGACAAAGCGCTTGGCCTCGTTAAAGTTTGACCGTGACAGGCGCGGGATGTCTTCGAGCACCAGAACCTTGACCGCATCCGCCAGCGTCAGATAATCCGCCGGGCCCAGCATTTTGCCGCACAGATCGTAGAACGTCGCATGCGCCACCCCGTTGCGGAAGGCGGGCAGGACCAGGTCGCGGCCTTGTACGTGCAGGGTCAGGGGCAAAGCCGGGCCGCCGCTAAGATCGTCCCACATCGACCGGATTGCGGCGCGGGCGTCGGGGCCGATGGGGGTGAAATAGACCGCCTGCCCTTCCAGCCGGTTGCGGCGGTAATCGGTGGGGCTGACCAGTTCATGCACCGCCATCTGGTCGGTGATCAGGTCGATGAACGGCAGGAACAGCTGCCGGTTCAGCCCGTCTTTATAGAGATCCCCCGGCACCCGGTTGGAGGTGGTGACCACCACCACCCCGGCCATGAAAAGCGCCTGAAACAACCGCCCGACGATCATCGCGTCGGTGATGTCCGAGATCTGCATTTCGTCAAACGCCAGCAGCCGGATATCCGCCGTAACCTGCGCCGCCACCGGACCAATCACGTCCTGCACACCGCGCTGGCGGGCGGCGTGCATCGCGGCATGGATTTCCTGCATGAAGGCGTGGAAATGCACCCGGCGGGCGGGGATGTCACCCAGAGTTTCGACAAACAGGTCCATCAGCATCGACTTGCCGCTGCCCACCCCGCCCCACAGGTACAGCCCCTTGGGCGGTGTGGGCGGTTTGCGGAACAGCCCGCGTTTCACTGGCGCGGACAGCGCGTCGTGAATCCGCGCAAATTCCGGCAGGGCGGCGATTTTCGCGTCGTCGCGGTGCAACTGGCCGCTGGCCACCAGCGCGTTGTATTGATCGGATAATAGACTGCTCATCGGGGTCGAATAACGCGGCTTGGATCAGGAGTCGATTGTTTGCAGGAACGCTGTCAGGGCGGCGGTGACGGCGGCGGGCTCTTCGAGCGTGGCGCTGTGTCCGGCGCGCGGGATGCGCACCAATTGCGCGCCGGGAATGGCGCGGTGCATCCGCTCGGATTTTTCCGGCACGGTGGCCACGTCTTCTTCGCCGACGATGATCAGCGTAGGCGTTGTGATGCGGCCCAGCTGGTCAAACACCGCGTCCCGGTCGACCACGCCGTTTACGGCGCGGGTCACCCCGGTGCGATCCCCCGAGGCGATATGCGCCCGCCATTTGGCGCGTTCCTGCGCGCGCGCCGGGTCGTTCAGAAAGCTTTGCCCGAACATGATTGGCATCACCCGCCCCGTCACCGCGCCGAGGCCAAACCAGCGGGCAATGAAATTCAGCATGCGGTATTTAAAGTGGTTTTCCTTGGGTTCGGCGTCTGCCGAGGTTTCGATCAGGGTCAGCGATTTCAACAGCTCCGGGCGGTGGATGGCCAGCCGCATGCCGACAAACCCGCCCATCGACAAGCCGACAAAATGGCAGGGGCCGATCCCTAGCTGCTCGATCAGCGCGGCGGCATCATCGGTGAGCGTGTCCATATCATAGCCGGTTTTGGTGACTTCGCTTTGCCCCTGCCCCCGGTGGTCGAACGCCACACAGCGATAGCGATCCCTTAGCGCCGCAATTTGCGGGTCGAACATCACATTGCTGAACAACAGCCCGTGCGAGAACACCACCGCCGGCGCGCCGGACTGTGTGTCGGTTACGTGCAGGTCAACCCCGTTGATTTTCATACCGTCCTCAATTCTGCGCCAAAGGTGGTTGTTATGGGTGTTTAGCATGACGGACCCCAACAACCTATCCGGGGTCGGCAGATATATCAAAAATGGTGATCCTTTGCCCAAAACCTTCTGAATTGACGCGGTCGGGTCAGGCCGTACCGTATCAGTTCTGAATTCGGAGAGTTCGCATGGACCGCAAAGCGCCGCTGTTTACCCCTGTCTTGATTGTGGCCTGTGTCATTATCACGGTCAGTTTTGCCGTGCGGTCATCGTTTGGGGTGTTCCAAATTCCGATTGCCGAGGAATTCGGCTGGCTGCGATCCGAGTTTTCGCTGGCTATCGCCATCCAGAACATCGCCTGGGGGATCGGCCAGCCGATCTTTGGCGCGATTGCCGAAAAGATCGGCGACCGTCGGGCGATTATTATCGGCGCGATATTCTATGCGGCGGGGCTGGTGTTGTCGTCTTATGCGACCACGCCGCAAGAGCTGCAGATGTATAACTGGCTGATTGGATTTGGGGTTGCGGGCACCGGGATTGGGGTGATCATGGCGGTGGTGGGCCGGGCAGCATCGGATGAAAACCGATCAATGGCGATGGCGATTGCGGCGGCGTCGGGCAGTATCGGGCAGATCGTTGGGCCGCTTGGCGCGCAATGGCTGTTGAACCTGTTTAGCTGGCAGACCACGTTTCTGATTTTTGCCGGGCTGGTGATGGCCATGTTGCTGACATTGCCGATGCTGCGCGCCCCTGTTGCGGCCAGCCATGGCCCGGCGCATGCACCGATGGGCACGGTTGTGGCGCAGGCGTTTCGCGACCCGTCCTTTACCCTGATTTTCCTTGGGTTTTTCAGCTGTGGTTATCAGCTGGCCTTTGTCACCGCGCATTTTCCGGCGCTGATTGCGGAAATGTGCGGGCCAATTCAGGCGGGTGGGATGTTGGACAGTATGGGGGTGTCGACGACCTCGGCCTTGGGGGCGGTGGCGATATCGTTGATTGGGGCGGCCAATATTGGCGGCACGCTGGCCGCTGGCTGGGCGGGCAGCCGGTTTTCGAAAAAGTACCTGTTGGCGGGGATTTATGCGGCGCGCACGGTGATTTCGGCGGTATTTATTCTGATGCCGATCACCCCCACCAGCGTGGTTGTGTTTTCGGTTGCCATGGGCAGCCTGTAGTTGGCGACGGTGCCGTTGACGTCCGGGTTGGTGGCGCAGATCTATGGGGTGCGCTATATGGGGACGCTGTATGGGTTTGTGTTTTTCAGCCATCAATTGGGCAGCTTTATCGGTGTTTGGCTGGG
>JBLINN010000108.1:0-12376 GCA_047639325.1 Paracoccaceae bacterium
AGAACGCCGAATGGCAGTCCTCATCGACGAAAACACCAAAGTGATCTGTCAGGGCCTGACCGGCTCGCAGGGCACATTCCACACTGAACAGGCAATTGCCTATGGCACCAAAATGGTTGGCGGCGTGACCCCCGGCAAGGGTGGCATGACGCATCTGGACCTGCCGGTGTTCAACTCGGTCCACGAGGCCAAGGCCATGACAAAGGCCAACGCCACAGTGATCTATGTCCCGCCGCCCTTTGCTGCGGATTCGATCCTCGAGGCGATTGATGCCCAGATGGAAGTGATCGTGTGCATCACCGAAGGCATCCCAGTGCTGGACATGATGCGGGTGAAACGGGCTCTGGAAGGATCATCCAGCCGTCTGATCGGCCCCAATTGCCCCGGTGTGATCACGCCCGACGCCTGCAAAATCGGCATCATGCCCGGCCACATCCACATGCGTGGATCCTGTGGGGTTGTGTCGCGCTCTGGCACGCTGACTTACGAGGCGGTCAAGCAGACGACCGATGTGGGGCTGGGCCAGTCCACCTGTATCGGCATCGGCGGCGACCCGATCAAGGGAACCGAGCATATCGACGTGCTGGAATGGTTCCTGGCCGATGACGAAACCCAGTCGATCATCATGATCGGTGAAATCGGTGGCAGCGCCGAGGAAGAAGCCGCGCAGTTCCTGGCCGATGAAAAGAAAAAAGGCCGCTGGAAGCCGACCGCCGGGTTCATCGCCGGGCGCACCGCCCCTCCGGGCCGTCGTATGGGCCACGCGGGCGCGATTGTTGCCGGTGGCAAGGGCGGCGCCGAAGACAAGATCGAAGCGATGCGCAGTGCCGGGATTGTGGTGGCCGAAAGCCCCGCAGGTCTGGGCGAAGCTGTGCTGGAAGCGATTGGGTAATAAATTGCTCAGTCAAGCGCGGAAATATGCTTTTATCTTTGGTGCACTGTTCCTGAGTGCTCCATCGACCGCGCTCGCCTCTAACAATATTCTTTTGGAGGCTATCAATGTTTGCGCCGACCGCGCAATTAGCCGTCAGTTGACTACGGAAGCTTTGATTGAAAGTGGTTGGGAAGTACTTCCAGAAGATCAACTGGTAAAACTAGGACCATTTCTCGCTGATGGTTGGCTACTGGACATCGTTGCTCACCCCAGCACGGCCAAACACAATTCAGTAGTTGCAAGTGACCCGCAAACCGGTTCCATTCCACAGTTGGACTTTTACTATCAATCGCTGATGGAAAGGGTCGCGGAAAATCGGGTGAGCCTGCTGTTTCACCCTGACTTGCAACCATCAATTCTCTGGGTTGTTGATTTTGAGTCAATGGATTGGATGACAGTGACAGTGTGCGAACTTCGAAGTCAGCGCTCTCCGCAAAGTAATGCGTTGGAACTCTCTATAGACAAATGGAACCAACAACTCGGAAATACTTTCCCACGCGAAACAGACATGACAACGTCGCGACGTTATTCATTTCACGGCGATTCTATAGAAGATGAAATGATCAAAGATGGTTACCTGCCCCAGCGTCCTTTGCCAGTGCCGACGGATGTCGACTTTTTTACTCATTTGTCTATCGAAAGCCTGGACAGTCAGGTTTTTCTTGAACGTTTCAAACGCCCCCCAAACGCGTCCCTAATACTCAAGATCGGACACAAAATTCCCAAAAAGGTCCGTAAATGACCGAACACTCCCCCAACGATCAGGTCCATGCGCCCAAGCTTGTGCAAGACCACAAAGCGAGGTGTCTTGGGAAATGGATGCCATTCCAGCTTTTGGCTACAGCCCAACCAAGCGGGCTTTCCCCCGCTCTATGGGATTAATCGACATGGGATTTTCAAAAGCCATCAGAACCTGCCTGCGGAAATACATCAACTTTTCAGGTCGTGCGTCGCGCTCGGAGTACTGGTATTTCTTCCTGTTCATCGTGCTGGCAAACCTCATCGCCGGGGCGATTGACTGGCAGATGTTCACCTCTGTCACCACCATAACGACCGACACCACCACCTCAATCACCGCGCAATCCAACAACCCCGTGCAAGGCCTGATCGGGCTGGCGGTGTTCCTGCCGCATCTGGCGGTGGCGTGGCGGCGGATGCATGACAGTGGCCGCAGCGGATTTTATGCGCTGCTGCCAATGCTGCTGATGGCAGGTGCTGCCGCTGTTCTGGTCTTTGGCGTCGGTATTGCCGACCTGTTTGCCGGTGGTGGCCGGTTCGACATTCTGTTTACCCGCCTGACCTTGCTAACCATCATTCCGACCATGCTGATCCTGATGTTCTCGCCGCTTCTGGTGCTATGGTGGCTGACCCGCCAAAGCCTGCCAGGCACAAATTCCTACGGTCCCAACCCGCAAGAGGTAACGCCATGACCGAACAATCCCCCAACGACCAGTTCCATGCCTCGTCCTTTATGCAAGGGCACAACGCGGAATATCTGGAGCAGTTATATGCCCGCTATGTCAATGATCCGGGCGCGGTGGACGAAGCCTGGGCCGCGTTTTTCGCGCAGATGGGTGATGCGGACACCGATGTGGTGGCCCAGGCCAACGGCCCAAGTTGGGCGCGCAACGATTGGCCGCCGGTGCCCAGCGACGATCTGACTGCCGCGCTGACCGGTGAGTGGCCCGAAGCCCCGGTTGAAGAGTTGGCCGCCGCCAGCAAAAAGATCGCCGCCAAGGCCGCCGAAACTGGCGTGAAAGTGTCGGATGAGCAGATCAAGCGCGCGGTGCTGGACAGTATCCGCGCCCTGATGCTGATCCGCGCCTATCGTATTCGCGGCCATCTGGTGGCCGATCTGGACCCGCTGGGGATGCGCGAAACGCCCACCAATTCGGGGCTGGAACCGGAAACCTTCGGCTTTGCCGAAGCTGACATGGATCGCCCGATTTTCATCGACAATGTGCTGGGCCTGCAGGTGGCGACGATGCGCCAGATCGTCGACATCGTCAAACGCACCTATTGCGGCACATTTGCCCTGCAATACATGCACATCTCTGACCCGGCCGAGGCTGGCTGGCTGAAAGAACGTATCGAAGGGTTTGGCAAGGAAATCCAGTTCACCAAAAATGGCCGCAAGGCGATCCTGAACAAAATGGTCGAGGCCGAAGGCTTCGAAAAGTTCCTGCATGTCAAATACATGGGCACCAAACGCTTTGGTCTGGATGGCGGTGAATCACTGATCCCGGCGATGGAACAGATCATCAAGCGCGGCGGTGCGCTGGGGGTGCGGGACATCGTGATCGGCATGCCACACCGGGGCCGTCTTTCGGTTCTGGCCAATGTGATGCAAAAGCCCTATCGCGCGATTTTCAACGAATTCCAGGGCGGCAGTTCCAAGCCCGAAGACGTTGATGGGTCAGGCGATGTGAAATATCACCTTGGGGCCTCGTCCGACCGGGAATTTGACGACAATATCGTACACCTGTCGCTAACCGCCAACCCGTCGCATCTTGAGGCGGTGAACCCGGTGGTTTTGGGCAAGGCCCGCGCGAAACAGGACCAGCGAAACGATTCTGACCGCACCACCGTGTTGCCGATCCTGCTGCATGGCGATGCCGCGTTTGCCGGTCAGGGTGTGGTCGCCGAATGTTTTGCGCTATCAGGGCTAAAAGGCCACCGGACAGGCGGCACCATGCATGTGGTGGTGAACAACCAGATCGGCTTTACCACTGCGCCGCATTTTTCGCGCAGCTCGCCCTATCCCACCGACAACGCGCTGGTGGTCGAGGCGCCGATTTTCCACGTCAACGGCGACGACCCCGAGGCGGTGGTGCATGCTGCCAAGGTGGCAACCGAGTTCCGTCAGAAGTTCCACAAGGACGTGGTGATTGATATTTTTTGCTACCGGAGGTTTGGTCACAACGAAGGCGACGAGCCGATGTTCACCAACCCGTTGATGTATAAAAAGATCAAAACCCATAAAACCACGCTGTCGCTTTATACCGAACGACTGGTCAAAGACGGGTTGATTCCCGAGGGCGAGATCGAAGATATGAAAACCGCGTTTCAGGCGCATCTGAATGCCGAATTTGAGGCCGGGAACGACTATAAACCCAACAAGGCTGACTGGCTGGACGGGCGCTGGTCGCATCTGGACCGCAACAAAGAAGAATATGTGCGCGGCGCCACCGCCATTGACCCGGACAGTTTTGCAGAAATCGGTGCCGCGCTGACGCGTGTGCCCGAAGGTTTTCCGCAGCACCGCACCGTTGGGCGGATACTGGAAACCAAGGCGCAGATGTTCGAAACCGGTCAAGGGTTTGACTGGTCCACGGGCGAAGCCCTGGCCTTTGGGTCCCTGCTGACCGAAGGCTATCCGGTGCGCCTGTCCGGGCAGGATGCGACGCGCGGCACGTTTAGTCAGCGCCATTCGGGGATCATCAACCAGGATACCGAAGAACGCTATTTCCCGCTGAACAACATCCGCACGGGTCAGGCGAATTTCGAGGCTATCGACTCGATGCTGTCGGAATACGCGGTATTGGGGTTCGAATACGGCTTTTCGCTGGCCGAACCCAACGCCTTGACCCTGTGGGAGGCGCAGTTTGGCGATTTCGCCAATGGCGCGCAGATCATGTTTGACCAGTTCATCAGTTCGGGCGAGTCCAAATGGCTGCGAATGTCCGGGCTGGTCTGCCTGTTGCCACACGGGTTCGAAGGGCAAGGGCCGGAACACAGCTCGGCCCGGCTGGAACGGTTCTTGCAAATGTGCGGCCAGGATAACTGGATCGTCGCCAACTGCACCACACCGGCCAACTATTTCCATATCCTGCGGCGGCAAATCCACCGGTCTTTCCGCAAACCGCTGATCCTGATGACCCCGAAATCGCTGTTGCGCCATAAACTGGCGGTCAGCGCGACCGAGGATTTCACCACCGGGTCCAGTTTTCACCGGGTGCTGTGGGATGACGCGCAAAAGGGCCATTCCGAAACCACGCTGGTGGAGGACGCCAAGATCAAGCGCGTAGTGATGTGTTCCGGCAAGGTATATTACGACCTGCTGGCAGAACGCGATGCGCGTGGCATTGACGACATTTATCTGATGCGCGTCGAACAGTTCTATCCGTTCCCGGCGATGTCTCTGGTCAAGGAACTGGAGCGGTTCAAGGGCACCGAAATGGTCTGGTGTCAGGAAGAACCCAAAAATCAGGGTGCCTGGAACTTTATCGAACCTAACATTGAATGGGTGCTGGGCCGGATCAAAGCCAAGCATTTAAGGCCCGCCTATGTTGGGCGCGCCACATCTGCCTCACCCGCTACCGGGTTGGCCAGCCAGCATAAGAATCAGCAAGCCGCGATCGTAAATGACGCGCTGACCATCGAAGGAAAGTAAACCATGACAACCGAAGTTCGCGTCCCCACGCTGGGCGAATCCGTTACCGAAGCCACGGTTGCCACCTGGTTCAAGAAACCCGGTGATGCCGTAGCCGTCGACGAAATGCTGTGCGAGCTGGAAACCGACAAGGTCACTGTCGAAGTTCCCAGCCCGGTGGCTGGCACCATGGCAGAGATTGTCGCCGGTGAAGGCGAAACCGTTGGCGTCAACGCCCTGTTGGCCAACATCGCTGAAGGCGCGACTGCCGTTGGCGCAACCCCGTCTGCGGCCCCGGCGGCGGCGACCCCCGCTGCCAATGTCGATGTCATGGTGCCCACTTTAGGGGAATCAGTGACCGAGGCCACCGTCAGCACCTGGTTCAAAGCAGTGGGCGACGCGGTCGCGCAGGACGAGATGCTGTGCGAGTTGGAAACCGACAAAGTATCGGTTGAGGTCCCCGCCCCAGCCGCAGGCGTGTTGTCCGAAATCACCGCTGCCGAAGGGGCCACCGTGGCCGCCGCTGGCAAACTGGGCGTGATCTCGGGCGCAGGTGCTGCAACCGGAGCCGCTGTGGCCACCGAAGTGGTTGCTGCTCCGGCAGTTGCCGCCATGTCCAAGGACATTGCCAATGCTCCGTCCGCCACCAGAGCGATGGCCGAGGCCGGGCTGACCGCCGCCGCCGTCACCGGCACAGGCCGCGATGGGCGCATCATGAAAGACGACGTGGCCCGCACGGTTGCAGCAGGGGGTGCGTCCCCGGCGGCTGCGCCGACCGTGCCCGCCCCCGCTGCCCAAGCCCCTGCCCCGCGCGCGCCGGTTGCTGCCGATGATGTGGCGCGCGAAGAGCGGGTCAAGATGACCCGGTTGCGTCAAACCATTGCCCGCCGTTTGAAAGACAGCCAGAACACTGCTGCCATGCTGACCACCTATAACGAGGTCGACATGGGCGAAGTGATGGCGTTGCGCAATCAGTACAAGGACGAGTTCGAAAAGAAGCACGGTGTGCGGCTTGGGTTCATGTCGTTCTTTACCAAGGCCTGCTGCCATGCCCTGAAAGAAGTGCCCGAGGTCAATGCCGAGATTGATGGCACTGATATCGTTTACAAGAACTTCGTGCATATGGGCGTTGCTGCGGGCACGCCCTCTGGTCTTGTGGTTCCGGTGATCCGCGACGCGGATTCCATGTCTTTTGCGACGATAGAAAAAGCGATTTCTGAAAAAGGTCGGCGCGCCCGCGATGGCAAGCTGACGATGGCCGAGATGCAGGGAGGGACGTTTACGTTGTCCAATGGCGGGGTTTATGGATCGCTGATGTCTTCGCCCATCCTGAACCCGCCGCAATCGGGAATCCTGGGGATGCACAAGATCCAAGACCGCCCGATGGCGATCAACGGTCAGGTGGTGATCCGCCCGATGATGTATCTGGCGCTGTCCTATGACCACCGGGTTGTTGACGGCAAGGGCGCTGTGACCTTCCTGGTGCGGGTCAAGGAAGCGCTGGAAGATCCGCGCCGGTTGTTGATGGATTTGTAAGGCCCAAGCGCTGCTGACGTTTAACAAATGAGGCCAATTGGAGTTAAAGCATGGATGTTGTCACCGGGTTAGCTACAATTTCTCAGGCTCTCGGAATTGTCAGAGAACTAAGGGACCTTGATGCCTCGATTGGGAAAGCGGAATTCAAGCTTAAGATTGTGGAACTGACGGAAGTACTGGCCGATACCAAAGTTGCGCTTTCGGAAGCGAAAGTGACATTGGCGGACAAAGACGAGCGGATTTCGGAGTTGAAAAGAGCTTTGAAATCCGCGAAATCCGGAGAACAGTGCGAAATCTGCGGTCAAGGGACGCTCAAAACAACTAAGATTGGCCCACATCCAAAACTGGGAAAAGTTGGCATCCACAAAAGAAGGTTCTCCAGTGCAACAATGAGAATTGTCAGCACACCGAAAAGAGAATGTACGACCCAACAGGATTACTGAAAAAGTGAGTCCCGTACTGATTGCGCTCACCCTTACTGCAAGACGACGAAAGCTGAAGCCACACCAATGGCCTATCTAGACGAAACCACCCTGCACTGCCCAGCCTGCGATCACACCGATCGCATCGGCCTTGTGGTTGGCGTTGGCCCGCACTCGCGGCCCGGCGACACACCTTATCGGCACTACCGCAAGCCGGGCAGTTTCAGCGAAGGCACCAATTCGAGTGGCGCGAAAAACGGCACGCTGCTGTGCCCGAAGGACGGCACCATCGTCTGGACCGATCAAGCTGGTCAAAAGGCCACCCCATGACCCGAAATTCCCAATACATGCACACCCGGAGTACAGGTTATGTACGTCTTGTGCCCGCAAAGGAGACTACCAATGTCCACCTATGACGTGATCATCATTGGCGCCGGCCCCGGCGGCTATGTCTGTGCCATCCGCTGCGCCCAACTGGGTCTGAAAACCGCAGTGGTTGAAGGACGCGACACCCTTGGCGGCACCTGCCTGAATGTCGGGTGTATCCCGTCCAAGGCGCTGCTGCATGCCAGCCATATGCTGCACGAAGCGCAGCACAACTTTCCCAAGATGGGCCTTAAGGGCAAATCGCCCAGCGTCGATTGGAAACAAATGCTGGCCTATAAGGATGAGGTTGTTGAAGGCAACACCAAGGGCATCGAGTTCCTGTTCAAGAAGAACAAGATCGACTGGCTGAAGGGCTGGGGCAGCATCCCTGCCGCCGGTCAGGTCAAGGTGGGCGACGACGTGCACCAGGCCAAGAGTATCATCATCGCCACTGGGTCCGAACCGGCCTCGTTGCCGGGAGTTGAAGTGGACGAAAAGATCGTTGTCACTTCGACCGGGGCGCTGGAACTGGGGAAGGTGCCGCGCAAGATGGTGGTGATTGGCGCCGGGGTGATCGGGCTGGAACTGGGCAGTGTCTATGCCCGTCTGGGGGCCGATGTGACGGTGGTGGAATTCCAGGATGCCATCACGCCTGGCATGGATTCCGAAGTACAAAAAACCCTGCAACGCGCCCTGAAAAAGCAGGGGCTGAAATTTGTCATGGGCGCCGCTGTGCAGGGCACGCAGGCCACCAAGACCAAGGCCAAGGTGACCTATAAGCTGCGCAAGGATGACAGCGAACATGTGCTGGACGCCGACGTTGTTTTGCTGGCCACCGGGCGCAAACCTTATACTGACGGGCTGGGGCTGCAGGCGCTGGGGGTCGAACTGGCGCCGCGCGGGCAGGTCAAGGTAGGCCACGACTGGCAGACCAACGTCAAGGGCATCTATGCCCTCGGCGACGCGATTGACGGCCCGATGCTGGCACATAAGGCCGAAGATGAAGGCATGGCAGTTGCGGAACAGGTGGCGGGCAAACATGGGCATGTGAATTACGGCATCATCCCCGGCGTGATCTATACCGCGCCCGAAGTTGCCAGCGTGGGCGAGACTGAACAGACGCTGAAGGACGCTGGGCGCGATTATAAGGTGGGCAAGTTCAACTTTATGGGCAACGCCCGCGCCAAGACGAATTTCGCAGGCGAGGGATTTGTCAAAATTCTGGCAGATAAGAACACCGACCGGATATTGGGCGCGCATATCGTCGGCCCGTCAGCGGGAGAGCTGATTCACGAGGTCTGTGTGGCGATGGAATTTGGCGCCTCGGCCGAGGATCTGGCCATGACTTGCCACGCACATCCCACCTATTCCGAAGCGGTTCGCGAGGCAGCGCTGGCCTGTGGCGACGGACCGATCCATATGTGATTGGCTTGTCCGGGGTGAACCGGCACGGATGGTAACGCCAAAGGCAATTCCGCATTCCAGTGGGATTGCCTTGACACGACGGCACCCGGCACTGACCATCTCGGCATGAAACCCCGGACGCCGGAATACCACGGAACACCTGACCAGCAGGCGCTGCAACGCAGGGCAGCAGCGCTTTGGTCACTTGTGCGGGATGACCCGCGCTTTGGGTCGCATGGCCGGGCGGTAAGTATCGAACACCACATCGCGGGCCATCTGGACCTGCAAATGTCGCTGGCCCGGCTGCAAGGCGTATCCGCCTGCGAAGCGGTGCCCACAAGCGCCACCGCCAACCATATTGCCCAGCTTAAGGCCGCCGGGTTTAAGACCGATCAATTTGAAAACTGGCGGTCGGAGCCAGACGCGCTGGACGCGGCGCGCAAGGTGCAAAATGACCGGCTCTTACCCGCGGATCTGGAATTGGTCCACGTCGATAACAATACCCCGCCCGACGTCATGGCAGCACTGGACAGGTTGACACAAAGCTGCGGCGTGTTGTTGCCCAACGGGGCCTTCATGCGCGGACAAGAGCGCCCGGCGGTCTGCCTCTTTGCCCGCGACCGGCAAGGGAAGCCGGTCAGTGCAACGGCGGCGGTTGAAATGTTCCGCCCCGGTCATCCCCATCACGCGCAATCGTGGTGGGGTATGCTGGCGACCAGCCCACAGCGACGCGGCGAAGGCCTGGCGCTGATCATGGGGGCACAGTCGATGTTGGCGATGCACAAAAAATTTGGCACCGCCCAGTTCTTCACCGGCATTCGCCAAGGCAACGCCGCCTCGCAAAACCTGTGTAGCAAGCTGGGGTTTTCTCCGTCGGGCGAAACCGTCGTTATCGCCATTGACCCCGCCGGATTCTCCGGTGACCGGATCACCACGTAGACCTGCCCTGAACCCGATACAAAAGCCCCAGTATCAGCGAAAAGGGCACAGCGGGCACTGGATCAGTGCTGCGCTATTATTTTGCGGCGTCCAGCCAAGTCACCACATGGTCTTTTCGGCCCGCGCGCCCCATTCTTCGTCATAGGCTGTGCCGTCAATCTCGCCTTGCGTCATCTCGGTCAGAATGTCGCCAATGGTTGGCAGATCACCACTTTGATCCCCGGCCTTCCAGGTACCGGCGCGCATCAGGGCACGGGCGCATTGGCCGTAGACCTCGGCAATCTTGATCACCATCACCGTGGCCGGTTGCAGGTTTTTGCGTTCAAAGCGCGCGCGCAGATCAGCATCTGCTGTCAGGCGCGCGGTGCCGTTCACCTGCACCAAAATTTTTAATAAATCCAAATATTTCAACTATCTGCAAAATCTTATCGCTATAATTCCCCATATATCCCCCGATTTCTGATGGAATGTCATGATATCAATTGGGGCACCTCATCCGAGTTTTCGTTGGACTGACCGCTAGGCACTCGCTTGTCCTCTCTTCTTTGAAATCGGCCTCATGGAGCGGTTTTCTAGGGATGTCGACTGCCCCGGCTCCACGCCTACCTGAGCTGACATCACGGCACAAAAAGCAGCCTGTGAGAGCCGTTTGACTGCATTAGGCGCAATGCAGCCACCAACGCCGTTCCGCGGGGGCATTTATCGTTTGGCTGCGTCTTGGGTTGCCCAACAAACGCCGACTCAAATGGATGGCTGCGGACCTGCCTGCACTGCGGCAAGCCGTGAAGTCTAAAAGCGTTTGAATTGTTGCCCAAGCAGGGGCGGGCCCCCACCGCTCTGGACCGAATCTAGCGCCAGACACATGAACAGCCAATGCCCAAAAGTTACTGTCACCATGTTGCCATAGAAATTTCATGCTTGGTCCTGTGCCGCCATGTAACCGTGCACTTATGGACGATCCGAAGCCCAACGCTTTTGAACTGATATTTGCAACAGCCGCGCTGGCCGTTGCCGGGTTCGCATTCTATTCGGCTGCTGTGGTCGTTTTCGTTGTGATCAAATGACCTCCATGGATGCCGCTGAACAACAAGCCGCCGTTTCAATAATGGTGTTGCCATTCACAAATGATACTGGCGATCCTGAACAAGACTACATCGCAGATGGATTGACCGTCAGCGTCACATCCGACCTTTCGCGCATCCGCGATGCGTTTGTGGTCGCCGCAAAGACGGCCTTTGTGTACAAAAATACACCCATCACGCTAGAGCAACTGGGTTCAGACCAGGGCGTGCGTTTCGTTTTGCAAGGTAACGTGCAGCGAGGAGGCAACAAGATCCGCATCAACGCCCAATTGGCGGATACACAATCCGGCGCACAATTGTGGGCCGAAACTTTTGAGGGTGACCCAGCCAACCTGTTTGCACTGCAAGATCAGGTCACCGCGCGTATCGGCAACAGCATCGGACGCGAGATGGTCATTTTGGCAGCCCGCGAAAATGAAGCCATTGTTAGCGACCCAAAGGCAGCCGATTTAATCTTGCGTGCACAGGCTGCCACGTTGAAGCCCCAGTCACTGGAAAACTGGCAGCAAATCGAAAAGTGGTTTCGCCAGGCATTGGAACTGGAGCCAGAAAATACAACTGCATTGCACGGGCTGTCCCGTTCTCTGGTCGTCCAGGCGTTCAATTTTGGCTACAAACTGGGGCCTGACGAAAAAGAACAAAAGTTCGCCGAAGGGAGGGACTATGCGCTGATGGCCAAGGAGCTGGACCCAAATAACCCCATGATCTACGGAGCTTTGGCGTTGTATTACTCGACACACAATGATTTCCCTGCTCAGAAACGAGCGGTCGAAACCTGGTTGTCGCTCGATCCAAAGAATCCGATGGTGTATAATTTTGAAGCTAACAATCAGATTTACCTTGGTAATTATAAAAAATCTATCGAACTACTGGATCAGGGATCAGCGCTTGATCCTAAACACCCCAACCCCCTTCTCGCAGTTAGCTATTTTCGAACATATTTCCTGCTTGGTGACGATGGTTCCACTATTGAGTGGGCACAGAGGGCATTGGAACTGAATTCGCGATTTTCTGAGGCCTATGTGTTTTTGGCCATGGCATACGCACGCAAGGGAGATGAAATCAAAGCTGAAGAGGCGGTAAAAAAGTTACTCAGTGCGAACCCCAAATTCAAATTGACGAATTTCAGGAAACCACAATCATCGCGTCCGGATGCTCACAACGATGCGTATTCGGAAATACTTCTTCCTGCCGGTCGTAATGCTGGGTTGCCAGAATAATGCACTTAAGGTCCGCGTTGCTACCGTTAATACCATTGATAATGCTGCGCGGTTCACGAACGTCCGTTGTGGTGAAGCTGCGGTGCAGCACACCCGGTCGG
>JBLINN010000109.1:0-12286 GCA_047639325.1 Paracoccaceae bacterium
ACCGCCGCCGTCGTCGCCCTTGCCGGGGTTGCGTTTGCATCGTTGCAGTCCGCCTCCGGCGGATTGGGCAACAATGTCGGGGATTATCTGACGGCCGTTGAAATCGAAGCCGTTGAAATGGAATAAGCTATCCGTCGGCGATCAGGGGCGAATCTTGAACCACAGACAAGCCACCCATCGTCCCTGATTTCAACACATTTCGCGCCTAATGTTTAAGCCTGCGGGGTGCCAAAAGTCTCTGAACCGCCCCTGTCCAACGGTTGACGGGAATCGAGTAAGGAAAGGTATTTACTATGCGTGCTGTATTCGGACTGGTGCTAATCGTCGGGATCGCTCTTGCGGGCGGGGCTGTGATGATGGCAAAGAAATATATCTCAGCCTATCAGACTGAACTGGCCAAGGAACGGTCGGCGCGTCAAAAGGTTGTTCCGACTGTCGATGTTTTTGTGGCGGTCCAGCCGCTGAAATACGGCGAAACCCTTAATCGCGACGACGTGCGTCAGGTTAGCTGGCCGGAAAACGCCATACCCGAAGGGTCGTTTACCGACATTGCCGTTCTCTTCCCGCCCGAAAGCAAAAAAGACCGTTTTGTGCTGCGGGCGATGGAAAAAGATGAGGCCATCATGGCCATCAAGGTGACCAAACCCGGTGAAGACGCCGGACTGACCTCACAACTGGCCCGTGGCATGCGCGCTTTTGCGATCCGGGTCGACGTGGCCTCTGGTGTGTCCGGATTTCTGCGCCCGGGTGACCGGGTTGATGTGTACTGGACCGGTAGCATTCGCGACATCCAGGGTTCAGATGGCGATATCACCCGTTTGATCGAGGCCGGCGTCCAGTTGATTGCCATTGACCAAAGCGCCGGTGGCGACATGGAGAACATCACCATTGCACGCACTGTTACGGTTGCGGTTCGCCCCGAACAGGTGGCCGCATTGGCCCAGGCACAAACCTCGGGGCGCTTGTCGCTGTCGCTGGTGGGGGCCGAAGATGACACTATTGCCACGGCGATTGAGGTAAACCAACGCTCTTTGCTGGGCCTTGGCGAGATCGAAACCGCCCCCGAAATGGTACAAAAAAAGGTTTGCACCATCCGGACCCGCCGCGGGGCCGAAGTGGTGGCAATTCCGATCCCCTGCACAAACTGATGCAATTTCAGGTTGTTACAAAAAGGCCGGGCGCGTGTCAGACGCGCCCGGTTTTTGTTTGTTGCCAGTTATCCACATAAGACTCGGGCCAGAAACCATTGATTCTTGCAATAAATATTCAACTGGCGCAGAATGTTTCAAAATCCGGGCAACAAGACCCGTTATCGAGGCGTGATCGGAGAGGCAGGTCACATGATATTTGATCGTTGGACGAAGGCAGCCCTTTTGGGGCTGGCCATGGCATGTTCCCCCATGGCATTAACAGCTGCGGCAGAAGAGCTGCGAGTGGTGAAAAAGGGGACAGAGGCAACTCTGGATGTCCCGATGAACCGCGCGGTGGTGGTGGAAAGCGATATACCGTTTTCCGAACTCAGCATCGCCAACCCCGGAATCGCGGATATTTCTTCGCTATCGGACCGCACCATATATGTGCTGGGCAAATCCCCCGGGACGACGACCCTGACATTGCTGGATGCGACCGGACACTTGATTACCAATGTCGAGGTCAAAGTGGCCCCCGACGTGACCGAGTTCAAGGAACGGCTGCGCCAAATCCTGCCCGGTGAGAAAATCGAAGTCCGCACCGCAAATGATGGCATCGTGCTGTCAGGTGTTGTGACCAGCGCTGCCCGATTACAGCGCGCTCTTGATCTGGCCGAACGTTATGCGCCGGAACGGGTGTCCAATCTGATGAGCGTGGGCGGTGTACAGCAAGTTATGCTGAAGGTCCGCTTTGCTGAAATGCAGCGCACCGTGTCAAAATCGCTTAGTTCATCTCTGGGCATCTCCGGCGGGAACAGCTTTGGCGTTAATGGCGGCATCGGCACCCTGAACAACCAACCAGCCCTGACCAATGGCCTTGCGGGCAACATCCCGGTTGCCAATGACAATGTCGGCGCAGTTCTGTTCGGCTTTAACGCCGGTTCCATGCAAGTGGGCCTGTTAATCGAAGCGCTGGAGCAAAAAGGTGTCGTACGCACCCTGGCGGAACCGAACCTGTCGGCCCTGTCCGGGCAAGAGGCCAAATTCCTCGCCGGCGGCGAATACCCGATCCCTGTGGCCCAGCAAGACGGGCTGTTTTCCATCGAATACAAACCTTTCGGGATTGAGCTGAGATTCACTCCGCGGGTTGTGGATGCGGATATCATCAATCTGGAGCTTTTGGCGGCGGTTTCGGCCATCGACCCGACCAATGCGGTGAATATCAATGGCTTTTCGGTCGATGCCTTTACCCGGCGTGAAACCTCGACCACGGTCGAGATGCGCGACGGCGAAAGTTTTGCCATCGCCGGCCTGATCGAAGACCAGTTTTTGGACAACGCGTCGCAATTGCCTTGGTTGGGTGATGTGCCGGTTCTGGGATCCCTGTTCCGCAGCGCCGATTATCAGCGCAGCCAAACAGAGTTGGTGATCATCATCACCGCGCATCTGGTCACCCCAACCCGAGGCGAGGCCCTGACCTTGCCGACGGACCGTATCAAGCCGCCACGGGAAAACGACTTGTTCCTGTTTGGGCGGCTCAGCTCGACCGATCGACCCACCAAAGGCGCTGCCAGCGAAGTGGCTAAGCAAGACTTTGGCGGTTCCTACGGTTATGTGATGGATTAAGCGGAGGCAGGTGAAATGAAAAAGTTGATTGTCGGTCTGGGCCTTAGCCTTGCGATTACCGGATGTGGCCAAACCGCAGGTCCGATCCCCAATTCTTTTCTGCGTGAAGCTGGTGGTCAGGTAGATACCGGTCTTTTTGGTGATGCCACCATGAACAACACGCTGGTGATGAATGGCGAACGCGACTACGCGATCAGTTTGGCCAAGCGTTTTGCCGAAGAAGTTCCGTCAACAATCAACTTTGAATTTGACAGCTATCGTCTGGACGCCGCCGCGCAACAGACTTTGACCATTCAGGCCGACTGGATTCGGCAGTTCCCCGAGATCAAGTTCCGGGTTTATGGCCATACCGATGCGGTTGGGTCAGCCAGCTATAACAAACGGTTAGGTCTGCGCCGCGCCAAAGCGGCGGTTGCCTTTCTGTCCGCACGCGGCATCAACCGCGCACGGCTAGAGGCTGTGGCCTCTTTCGGGGAAACCCAACCGCTGATCGCGTCCGCCAATCGCGAACGTAAAAACCGCCGGACCGAGACCCAGGTCAGTGGCTTTGTAAAGCGCCAAGCCGCTCTGTTGGATGGGAAATATGCCGAAATGGTGTATCGCGAATACATCGCAAGCGCGGTTCCGGCCACAACCCTGTCCGAAACCTCCGGCTCCGGGTTCTCTAACGAACAATAACCCTGAATCAGGGCGGATCGTATACCAATTCCCTACAATTGGGGTTTTTTGGTCTAAATCTCGCCCAGATTACCCTCCAGATTGTCCTCAATAGGTGACGTGCGACCAAACCGAGTCGCACGCAGGTGAAGCAGGACAATTCGGATGGGTATTTCCCCAATTCTGTTGCCTGCCGAGCCTCCGCAAAGAGGAAACAGGCAATGAGCAGCGCAATGCCGCAACCCGAGACAAACCCGATCGTGGCCTGCACGGTCAGCCGCGATGTGCAGAATTTTGACCTTCTGATCGAGGATATGGAAACAGCATTGGGCGAAAACTGGGGCGACCTTGGATTTGCCGAGGCGCTGGCTTTTTTTGGTCAGCCCGAAGCGGAAAGCCTGGAGTTTGTGGCCCTGGCCATTGATGGCGAGGACGAAGACAACCTGGTTTTAATGGGTGAAATCATCACGCAAGCCAAGGCGCGCCGCATCAAGGTCATTTTGATTGCCGAAGATGTCACGCCAGCGTCGCTACACCAGCTGTTGCGCAAGGGTGCGGACGAATTTGTGCCCTATCCGCTGCCGGAACAGGAACTGCAAATGGCCATCGAACGGCTGAGCGCAGCTGAACCCGAGCCGGTGCAGGCCTTGAATTCCGCCAGCGCGTTGAAATCGGGCACGTCGAAAGAAGGCGCGTTGATTGTAGTTCACGGGCTTGCCGGTGGGTCAGGTGCGACCACGCTGGCGGTGAATCTGGCTTGGGAACTGGCCGCGATTTCTGATGAAGGTCAGCCCAGCGTCTGTCTGCTGGACTTAGATATGCAACATGGATCGGTTTCGACCTATCTTGATCTGCCACGCCGGGAAATCGTGTACGAAATGCTGTCGGACACCGAAAACATGGACGAAGAAACCTTTGGTCAGGCATTGCTGAGCTATGAAGATCGCCTGCAGGTTCTGACCTCGCCGTTGGATATGATCCCGTTGGACATGTTGACGCCAGAAGACATTCAGCGCGTGATTGATATGGCGCGCAGCCACTTCGATTATGTGGTTGTGGACATGCCCAAAACGCTGGTGCAGTGGTCTGAAACCGTGCTGCAAGCAGCGCATGTCTATTTCGCAACCATGGAGTTGGACATGCGGTCAGCGCAAAATGCGTTGCGGATGAAGCGCGCGCTGCAATCCGAAGACCTGCCCTTTTCCAAGATCCGGTTCGCCCTGAACCGGGCACCGAAATTCACTGACCTCAGCGGCAAAAGCCGGGTCAAGCGGATGGCCGAAAGCCTGGGTATATCGATCGACCTGCAACTGCCGGATGGCGGCAAGCAGGTCACCCAGGGCGGCGATCATGGCCTGCCGCTGGCATCATCCGCTGCAAAAAACCCGCTGCGCAAGGAAATCGCCAAATTGGCGCATTCATTGCATGAACTTGGCAACAGAAACGCCGAAGCGGCTTAACGCAATTAGGGGCTAATAGATATGTTTTCTAAGTACAAAAAATCGCCGTCGGTCAAAGCAATTGCTGCGACCAGCAAGGTCACCAATATCGCCGATGCCAAGCCCAGCGCCAAGCCAGAGCCCAAGATTGCCACCTCGTTGCGCCGTCCGATGCCCTCGGCAATCGCCGAAGCGATGCCGATGGACAAGGAACGCAAACGAAAAGAGCGTATGGACGAAATCAAACTGGAACTGCACAGGTCCCTGCTGGACAACCTGAATTTGGCCGCGTTGGAACATGCCAGCGAAGCCGAGCTGCGCACGGAAATCAGCACCATCGCCAGCGAAGTCCTGCAGGAAAAGGGCATCGTTTTGAACCGCGATGACCGGACGACGCTGAACAAGGAGCTTTATGACGAGGTCACCGGCCTTGGCCCGCTTGAGACGTTGCTGAAGGACGATACGGTCAACGATATTCTGGTGAACGGCCCGCAGCAGGTATTCGTCGAACGCGACGGCAAGCTGATGCTTTCGGATGTGACGTTCAAGGATGAAAAGCACCTGATGCGGATCATCGACAAAATTGTGTCGGCCGTGGGTCGCCGGGTGGATGAATCCAACCCTTATGTTGACGCCCGTCTTGCGGATGGGTCACGTTTCAACGCCATGGTGCCGCCGATTGCGGTGGATGGCAGTCTGGTATCGATCCGGAAATTCAAAAAGGACAAGCTGGGTATTGATGATTTGGTGAGGTTCGGTGCCTTCACCGAAGAAATGGCCGCGTTTTTGCAGGCCGCTGTGGCTTGTCGACTGAACATCATCGTGTCGGGCGGTACCGGTTCCGGTAAAACCACCACATTGAACGCGTTGTCGTCATTTATCGCCAATGACGAACGTATCCTGACAATCGAAGATACGGCCGAACTTCAGCTACAACAGACCCATGTGGGCCGGATGGAAAGCCGCCCGCCCAACGTCGAAGGCAAGGGCGAGGTTTCGCCGCGTGACTGTCTGAAAAACGCCCTGCGGATGCGCCCGGACCGGATTATCGTGGGGGAAACACGGGGCGAAGAAGTGATCGACATGTTGCAGGCGATGAACACTGGCCACGATGGATCAATGACCACGATCCACGCCAACAGTGCGCGTGACGGGGTTTCGCGTCTGGAAAACATGATCGCCATGGCCGGTATCGAGATGCCACTAAAGGCCGTGCGCAGCCAGATTTCTTCGGCTGTGAACCTGATTGTGCAGGCCTCGCGTTTGCAGGACGGCTCGCGCCGGATGACCTCGATCACTGAAATTACCGGGATGGAGGGCGACGTGATCTCGATGCAGGAACTGTTCAAGTACCAGCGCGTCGGCCTGACACCGGAAAACAAGATCATCGGCCATTTCACGGCCACCGGCGTACGTAGCCATTATTCGGAACGGTTCCGCATGTGGGGCTATGACTTGCCCGCATCGCTTTACGAACCCACTGGAGAGGGAGCACGCTGATGGAACTTAGCGCTGAACCAATTATCTATGGCCTTATTTTTGTTGGCGTCTTGGCTCTGGTCGAAGGCCTGTACCTGGTGGCCTTTGGCAAATCAATCAGCCTGAACAGCCGGGTCAACCGGCGTCTGGAAATGCTTGATAAGGGCGCCGGACGCGAACAGGTTCTGGAACAGCTGCGCAAGGAAATGCAGCAGCATATGAAATCGCGGTCTATCCCGCTGTATTCGCTGCTGGCCGAAAAGGCGCAGAAGGCGGCGATTGCCTTTACCCCGCGCCAGTTGATCCTGATCATGGCCGGGTTGGCAGTGGTTGCCTTTATCGGTCTTAGCATCGGCACCGAAACCGAACCGCCGATCCGGGTCCTTGCCTCTATCTTGATTGGGGTTGGCGCGGTCTATTTCTGGGTCAACGGCAAGGCCAAGAAACGCATGGCGATGATTGAAGAACAATTGCCAGACGCGGTTGAACTGATGGTGCGCAGCCTGAAGGTGGGACATCCGTTTATATCCGCCATCCAGATCGTCGCCAAAGAGGTCGAAGACCCGCTGGGCACCGAATTTGGCATGATCGCCGACGAAAGCGCCTATGGCCGCGATGTGGGCGAAGCGCTGAAGGAAATGGCCGAACGGCTGGACATGCAGGATATGCGGTTCTTGTCGGTGGCGGTCACGATCCAGCAGCAATCAGGTGGTAATTTGGCCGAAATTCTGGCCGGTCTGGCCCAGGTGATCCGCGCCCGGTTCCGTCTGTTCCGCCGGGTCAAGGCGATCACCGCCGAGGCGCAATGGTCAGGCAAATTCCTGTCCGCCTTCCCGTTGATGGCGCTGACAGTGATCATGTTGAACGATCCGAACTACTATGACGAAGTGCTTGATCACCCCTACTTTATCCCAGCCTGTTTCATTGTGGGTATTTTGCTGACGGCAAACCTGATCGTGATGCGCGTGCTGACGAATATCAAAGTCTAAGGAAGCAAGATGGAATTTCTGACGCAAATCAACGACTACCTGACCAGCGAACTGGGTGAATTCGGGCCGCTGATCGTGGTTGGTGCGCTGGGTCTGTTCATGATCCTGCTGACCATTCCGATGATGCTGAACCAGCCTGAGGATCCGCTGAAAAAACTCAAGCGCAACCAGAACCCGGATATCAAACCCAAGGACAAGAAGGATCGGCTGCGCCAAGGCGGGCGCAACGAACAGCTGGAAAAATTCGCGACCTTCCTGGAACCCCAGAACGCCGATGAAATGACGGCCGTACAGTTAAGGCTGCGCCAGGCTGGGTATCAGTCCAAGGATTCTGTGCGCTTCTTTCACTTTGCCCAGTTTGCCTTGGGTATTATCGGCCTGATCCTCGGGTTGGTCTATGTGTTTGTGTTGGGTGGCGGCGAAGATCTTGGCACCCAAAAGACGCTGATGTACGTGGTTGGCCCGGGTGGTGTTGGCTATATGATGCCCAAATACTGGGTCACCCGCCGCGTCGAGGCCCGTAAGGAAGAAATCACCGCAGGCTTTCCCGACTCGCTTGATTTGATGCTGGTCTGCGTCGAGGCTGGCCAGTCGATTGACCAATCTATCGTGCGTGTGGCGCGGGAACTTGTCGCGTCCTTCCCGGCGCTGGCTGCCGAGTTCGAAATTGTCGCCTTTGAAATGAAGGCAGGTAAGGACAAATCCGTTGTTTTGCGTGACATGGGCACCCGCTGTGGCGTGCAGGATGTGTCGTCGTTTGTGACGGTTCTGATCCAGTCGGCCACCTTTGGTACCTCAGTTGCCGATGCGTTGCGGGTCTATGCGAGTGAAATGCGCGACAAACGCGTAATGCGCGCCGAAGAAGCCGCAAACAAGTTGCCAACCAAAATGACCCTTGCCACAATGGGGCTGACGGTTCCGCCGTTGCTGATCATCCTTGTTGGACCTTCGATGAACGGCATCTCGAACCTAGGCAACATGAGCAACTGACAATATGGCGCCGCAAGGTGTAAGGCGAACCGCCCGAATGAGATCACTATTGCTGGCCACCGCCGTTCTTTCGGCGGTGGCCGCATGTGGTCCACAAGCTATTTCCGAAACCAAGGGTGGCCCCTATGCGCCCGGTGTGGATCTATCCAAACAAGCGGTCGACGGCGCCGAGGTTGGCCACCGCCTGATGGAGGCGCAGCAATACGAACTGGCGCTCGAGGCGTTCACCCGCGCCGCGCTGGATCAGGGGCTGACCCCGGAAATCCTGAACGGAATGGGCAGCGCCAATTTGGGGTTGGGGCGGCTGGGCCAATCCGAAACGCTGTTGCGCCGCACGGTCGAGGCAGCGCCGGAATGGGCCGGGGCCTGGAATAACCTTGGGGTTGTTTTGATGGAACGGGGCAAATTCAACGAGGCCGAACAGACTTTCCGCAAGGCCTATGCGCTGGATGATGGCCAAAGTGACTCAATCCGCGATAATTTGCGCTTTGTTCTCGCAAAATTAGAAAATGATGATAATAATACTAGACAAAACGAAGACTTTAAATTGGTGCAACAGGGCAGAAGTGAATTTCTGATCCGCAAGACACCATGACCGAGGCAAGAGCAGTCAAAAAGGACGCAAAAAATGCGCCACTTTACCCTCATTCCGGTATGTTTGGCCGGTGGACTATTGTTGTCCGCCTGTGCAGAAAAAAGCGATGAGACGGTCGAAAGGGCGTTTCAGGACGTCAATGTCGTGGATGAACACGATCTGAACGACGTGATGTTGACGGTCGCCGACCCAAACGAGGCGGTCGACTACTTTAGCCGCGCCTCTAAGAAAAGCCCCGACCGTATCGACCTTAGTCGTGGATTGGCGAAATCCCTGGTGCGCGCCAAGCGCAACACCGAGGCGGTGTCCGTCTGGACCAAAGTCACCAAGATGAAGGGGACAACCCCCGACGACAAGGTTGACCTGGCCGACGCCTGTATTCGCAGCGGCGATTGGGACAAGGCAAAAAATGCGCTTGATTCCGTCCCCCCCACCCATGAATCCTTCAAACGCTACCGGCTAGAAGCTATGGTGGCCGACGCCAACCGCGACTGGAAGCGGGCGGATACGTTTTATGAAACCGCCGTTGGCCTGACCACGCGCCCGGCCGGTGTGATGAACAACTGGGGATACTCCAAACTGACCCGCGGCGATTATTCCGAGGCCGAGCGGCTGTTTGGCGAGGCCATCCGACAGGATCAGGCGCTGTTCACCGCCAAAAACAATCTGGTTTTGGCCCGCGGCGCACAACGCAAATATTCCCTGCCGGTGATCCCGATGGCTCAGTCCGAGCGGGCGCAACTGTTGCACACAATGGCGCTGTCTGCGATCAAACAGGGTGATGTGGCAACCGGCAAAGGCCTGCTGCGCGAAGCGATCAACACCCACCCGCAGCATTTTGAAGAAGCGGTGCGGTCTTTGCGCGCGTTGGAAAACGGCTAGGGTCGATGGCGCTTTCCGCCTCAGCGGCGCTGTGGTTTCTGCCATTTGTGCTGCCGATCTGCTTTTACGTGATGTTCACCGATCTGCGTGACATGCGCATACCCAATCAGGCTGTTCTGGCTTTGGCCGGGGTGTTTGTGATTGTCGGGCTGATCGCCCTGCCCCTGCCCGTCTATGGTTGGCGGTTGGTGCATATGGTGGCGGTTCTGGTGGTTGGCATTATTTTGAACGGCGCCGGGGCTGTTGGGGCGGGCGATGCCAAATTTGCCGCCGCCGCCGCGCCGTTTATTGCACCGGGCGATCTGCGCCTGTTGCTGGCGATCTTTGCCGCCAACCTGCTGGCCGCGTTTGTCACGCATCGGCTTGCCAAATACACCCCGCTGCGCCGGATCGCGCCGGGCTGGAAAAGCTGGGACATGGGCTGGAAATTCCCGATGGGCCTGTCGCTGGGCGGAACTCTGGCGATCTATCTTGCCCTGGGCGTGGCCTATGGCAACTAAAACCCGGACATATTTCACCATTTCGCCGGGCCGACGCATCTGTTTTGCCCCGCTGATGCCATATTGCCCGGCCAAATTGCCGACACCCAAATGCGCGCCCTTATCGGGCAAAGCGGATCACAGATTATTGGACCCAGACAGCAGGTACTTCGGATGAATATGCAACCCACCGCCGTCATGGCGCCCCCCTCGCCGCGTAACTTAAGCGAAATGCAACTGCCGCCGGTGATGATGCGGGACATCCTGCTGAAAACCATCTTTCGCAAAAACGTCTATCTGGTCAGCGAGATTTCCGAGGCGATCTGCCTGCCAATCCCAGTCGCGCAGGAGCTGGTGGATATCGCCCGCGAACAGAAACTGCTTGAGGCGATGGGCACGCTAAGCGCCAATAGCAGCAATGAAATGGGCTATCAGCTGACCGATGCGGGCCGGGCGCGGGCACTGGATGCCCTTAGCCAATCGGAATATTTTGGCGCGATGCCGGTGCCGTTGGATATCTACCGCGAACAGGTCAAGCGCCAGTCGATCAAGAATATCCAGATCACCCGTGACCAACTGGTCACTGCGATGGGCCATCTCGTGCTGCCCGACAGTCTGCTGGACCACCTTGGCCCGGCGGTCAGCGCAGGTCGGTCTATCCTGATGTACGGGCCACCGGGCAACGGGAAATCATCTATTTCCAACGGTATCCGCGACGCTTTGGGTGATGTGGTCTATGTGCCCCGCGCCATCGAATATGCCGGTCAGGTGATCACCGTCTATGACCCGATCGTCCACACCACCGTCGCCCAGGCCGAGGATGATCCAAACCAGTTGCGTCGCACCAAACGGTTCGACAGCCGCTATGTTTGCTGCGAACGCCCCACGGTTGTAACGGGGGGGGAATTGTCGCTGAGCATGCTGGATCTGGTCTATAATCCAACCGCGCGCACCTATCAGGCGCCGCTACAGCTGAAATCCACCGGTGGCATCTTTATCGTGGATGACCTCGGCCGCCAAGAAGAACCGCCACAGGCGCTGATCAACCGTTGGATTGTGCCATTGGAAGAGGGCAAGGATATCCTTGGCCTGCAATCGGGCGAAAAGTTCGAAGTGCCGTTCGACACGCTGGTGATCTTTTCCACCAACTTCCACCCAAACGAGATTTTTGACAAAGCCGCCCTGCGCCGGATCTTTTTCAAGATCAAGATCGACGGGCCCAATCAGGAAAACTTCCTGAAAATCTTTGCCTTGGTGGCGCGCAAGAAAGGCATGCCGCTGGACGAACCCGCCTTGGTGCATCTGCTCAAGAAAAAATACCCGAGCATCGACAATATCTATGCCAATTATCAGCCGGTTTTCCTGATCGACCAGATGATCGCGATCTGCGAATTCGAGGGCATCCCCTATCAGATGACCCCAGACCTGATCGACCGGGCCTGGGCCAACATGTTTGTCAAAGAAGAAACTATCGTTCACTAACAGATGGCTACAGCGGGCGCGCGGTTAATCCAGGATCAACCACAGGATCTTCATTTCCTGCCCCCGGTCCCCACCCGACAGCTCGCCCAGCGTCTGCCCGGCGCGGGCCTGCGCCCCGCCTTGCGCCAATCTCGCCAGGCCTTCGTCTGTGTCATGCCCCGCCAGCGCAATCACCTGTTCCACCGGCGCCCCGTTTAGCGCCTGCATCACCTTGCCAACGGTTTCATCCGGCCCGCCGCCACCGGCGGGGATGAATGACAGGCCCAGCACCAGCGCAAAAACTCCAACCACGCCGATCGCCATGGGTCGCTTGAAATAGCCAATGAACGCCCGGTAATTCACCGCCAGATGCGCCGCCACCATGGCCCAGCTTGCCCATTCGTGCACAACCTTGTTCAGCCCGCTATCCAGATGAAAGAACATCAAAATCCCAGTCACCGCCATCAACACAAAAGATCCAATGGTTACAGGGGTCGCCTATTTAGGCAGCGTCTTCATTATAGTTTTCTCCGGCTCGTTTGTGGTCCTGTTTTTAAAA
>JBLINN010000110.1:0-12277 GCA_047639325.1 Paracoccaceae bacterium
CCAAACAAACCCCCGCCAATCCCCCCATCACCCCCCCCATCACCCCCCCCCCATCAAACCCTGCCATCAAACCCTGACTGAGGCCCATAATGCCGCTACATTCCCCCCTGCCCACCAACTGGACCACCTCCGCCACCGCCGCCCGGCGCGATCAGTTCTATGCCGCCTCGCAATCAAAATTCGTCCCCTTCAAGGACCCAATCGTGTTCCGACGCGGGTCAATGCAGTACCTGTGGGACACCGAGGGCAATAAATACACCGACCTGCTGGGGATGAATGTCTGTATCTCGGTCGGCCATGCCCACCCCACCGTGGTCGCCGCCGCGATGGAACAGGCGCAGAACCTGACCCATTGCACCACCATGTTCCACCACCCAACCCCGGCGCATCTGGCCGAGGAACTGGCCGCCACCATGCCACAGGGCACCGACTGGGTGGTGCATTTCACCAACTCCGGGTCCGAGGCGATTGACCTGGCGATGGTGATCGCCCGCACATATACCGGCAACCTTGATCTGCTGGCGCTGCGCACCGCCTATCACGGGCCAACCTCGGCGGCGCAATCGATCACCGGCATCGCAGGATTCCGCCATCCCGGCATGCCCGGCAACGTCGCCTTTGTCCCCGACCCCAACCAGTATCGCGGCATCTTCGGCGCCACCACCCAGCCCTATCTGGACGAGATCGACCGCACCATCGCCAGCGCCACCACCGGCCGTGTTGCCGGCATCGTGGTTGAGTCGGTGCAGGGCTATGGCGGCGTGCTGGAAATGCCCCCCGGCTATATGTCCGGCGCCGCCGAACGGGTGCGCGCCGCGGGCGGGCTTTATATCGCGGACGAGGTTCAGTCCGGCTTTGGCCGCACTGGCGACCATATGTGGGGGTTCCAGGCCGACGGCGTAATCCCCGACATCGTGGTGATGGCCAAGGGCATCGGCAACGGCTTTCCCCTGGGCGCAGTGGTGGTGAAAAAACACATCGCCGAGCCGATGGCCGACAAGTTCCTGTTTCACACCTACGGCGCCAACCCCACCAGCTGCGCCGCCGCCCGCGCCGTGCTGCAAGTGATCGCCGAAGACAACCTGCAGGAAAACGCCCGCATCGTCGGTGCCGCCCTGCTGACACGCCTGCAAGACCTGCAAACCCGGCACGACAGTATCGGCGACGTACGCGGACGCGGGCTGATGCTGGCGATCGAGCTGGTCAAAGACCGCAAAACCAAAGAGCCAGACCGCGATAAAACCGCCGCCCTGTTCGAGGCCTGCCGCACCCGGGGCCTGATCCTGTCCAAATCCGGCCCCACCCAATCCTGCCTGCGCATGGTGCCGCCGATGTGCCTGACACTAGACGACGTCGAGGTCGTCGCCGAAGGGCTGGAGCGGGCGTTTGCTATGGCCTGACACTGGCTTGCGACCGGCCTGTTGCCCCACCAAACGCCGCGCGGTGCCCGCCAGACCGGCCATACATCCATCGCGCCGCTTTTCGGGCGCCGAGGCCAGATATGCGGGCTTTTGTGCCCACACTCCGACCAAACACAAAATCAAAGCTCAAATTGTGCGGTACCAATCCCGCCACAAACCTTCTATGTCTGCTTGAAATCCGGAAAGGATACCCCATGCCCAAATCCAAAAAACCTAAAGCAAAACGCCCAGGCGCAAACCCTGTCCAAAAGCCTGCTTGGTATCAAGCGCTCAACGGCACGACCGGGCAGCAAGGTCAGCGGCCAACGAAGACAGGCAAGAAGGCACAAGACAAGTCAGCCTAAGCTGGCTGCGATGTCTCAAAAATCTTTTGTGATGGCGGCATTGGCATTCCGATCCGCCAAAACGCGGATATGCGTAGGCAGCCGTTGGTGGCAATCAAGAACGGCCGAGGCTGTGTAAGAACTTTTGCAAACTCTACAAGGTTTGCCTTGTCCTGCGACGTATCGGGTAATTTGAAGGCTAGGTTGCTGTGGCGGCTCAAATGCGCCCTGTTGAATGTTGCCGGACTGCTTTTGACGCTCAGAATGCGGCTAATTCTCCCGCAATCGCCCTCATTAGCGGACCAATGCCCATGATATTAATCATTTGCTTGATATTGTAGGAAAGGACATGCCGCGCCATTTCAGCACGCACGTTCTTTAACCTTCGCACCTGGAAATGGGTTGCACCCATCCAGGCCTCGCGTGTACCAAAAGGGTGCAGAGAGCCGTGCGTCTGAAGTAACAGTTCCGATGGTGTCCAACCCGCGCGGGCCTCGCCCTCGCTACCTTCGGAATTACACCACGTCCGGGGACACTACCCCTTCCGACCAGCCCCACGTTTCAGGCGGCGACTTGAAGGTACGCGGTTCAGATAACCATAAATGAACAACTTCAACAGAACTGCTGGTTCATAGCCCGGACGTCCGGTTCGTGCAGGGGAAGTGCGCTCAAATCCGCATTCGGCCAGGTCTAACGCGTCCACAAAGACATCAACGACGCGAACAGGATTGCCCTCACAAATCCAGCCCTCTACGCGCTCCGGAAACAGCGTGACCTGACTACGGTCGATACCTTCATAAATCACCTCATATCCATGAGGACAGTCTACCAGAAAACAGAGTTTTACACAGCCTCGGCCTATTGCAAACCTTCATGCCACGTGCCGCGAATGGCCGGTTTGGAGGCTTTGATATCCCGGGCTATCCAGTTGAAAAGGCCTGCTGATACGTAAAACCCCCGCTGCCATCGGGCAACGGGGGTTCTATTTTTTCAGCACTTAAGAATGAATTACATCACTCTTCGCGTTCCAATTTCTTACGTGCCAGTTTCCTGGCACGACGGATCGCTTCAGCTTTCTGGCGCGCGTTTTTCTCGGACGGTTTTTCGAAATGTTGCTTTAGCTTCATTTCACGGAAAACGCCTTCCTTCTGGAGCTTTTTCTTCAGAACCCGGAGGGCCTGATCAACATTGTTGTCACGAACACTAACCTGCATGTGGTTTACACCGCCTTCCTAGTTTGAAGTTGTAATGATTTTCAGGAATTAGCCGCATAGCAACCCTATCCTGGATTGTACAGTATAACAGTTGCAAGCCGTGTTTTTTTTGCAGAGGAGGTCTCGGGAACTAGGACCACCTCTGGTTACGAGGCGCGGTGGTGATCCCGCCGGAACGGATGAGGCCGAGATCGACACGTTACATTTGAAGAACGGCGAATTGGTGGCGGAACGCGATTTTTTGAAACGCGCCTGGGATCGTCAAGCAAGGATCGCAGGCAGATGAGCATTGAAAGAGCCCCCCCAAAATCAGTACGCGGCGGCAATGCCAGATGTTGTCGCTGGCCCGGCCGAGCCTTGACAATCAACCGAAGGGAGAAAGTGCCGGGAACTTGCGGTTCATGGCCATTATCCGCTGCCTGACAGGGCATTTAATGCCCGAGTAGGGACAAGAAATTTCTTGAGACACCGTGGGGCTCGGCGCCCTCCGGGCAGTGAATGGCGCGGTATATGAAGCGGCAAGGCCACAAATGCGGACGCGACCGCGTGCGGCGTTTGATGCGGGTGATGACCGAATGCCTGAAAATGTTTAACGCAACCTGCCGCAATAACGGCGATTGGAACACACCGAATCCGCTTGGGTTTTCCGAATTTTGGAAACCGATCTCAAAACTTGGCAGCCAGCGACGGTCGGCAGACCACATACTCAAGATTAGGGACTAGCTTTCAGGGTGCTGTGGTGGGTGATGAGAGACTCGAACTCCCGACATCTTCGGTGTAAACGAAGCGCTCTACCAACTGAGCTAATCACCCGCTCCGCAGCGTTTAGCGGAAACCGGGGGGCGGATGCAAGCCCCTCGATAATCTGATTTTGCCCTTCGCTCCTCTGGCCCCAATCGCGAGGAAAGCCCGCAATGGCTTGAAGAGCGTTTGCACCCCAAAAAACTCGCCTAGCGGATCACCCGCGCCTGCCCGCCCGCCACATGATGCGCCACGCCCTGCCCGCCCGGCGGGCGGTCAAAATCGCTGACCGGCAGACCCAGCGCCAGACAGCGAATCACCCGTGACGTGATGCCATGGGTGACAATCACTGACGGGCGCTGCAACCCTGCCAGAAACGCCCCGGCCCGCACCGCCACCCCGGCCAGCCCCTCACCGCCCGGCGCATGGTCATACCAGCCAAGTTCTCTGGCCTCAAACAACTCCGGCGCTGCGGCCCGGATATCGTCGCGCATCTTGCCCGACCATTCGCCCAGATCAATCTCGCACAGACGGGCATCCGCCGCGATCTGCGCCTGATGATCGCCCACTGCAATCCGCGCCGTTGCCATCGCCCGCCCCTGCGGACTGGCAAACCAATCCCAGCCGGTCACGCCGAAATCGCGCAAAATCTCGGCCTGACGCGCCGCGTGCCCCCGCCCGACATCCGTCAACTGTGAATCCAGCCGCCCCTGCACCCGCTCGGCCCGGTTCCATTCGGTCTGCCCGTGCCGCAGGATCAGAAATTCAGGATGTTGCATGCCGCCCGCCTTAAATCAAACAAGGCGCAACCCCGCAAAGGGCCGCGCCTGTGAATTCTGGTGGGTGATAAGGGATTTGAACCCCTGACATCTTCGATGTGACCGAAGCGCTCTACCACTGAGCTAATCACCCGTGAGGCGGGGTCTTAGCGTTACTCATCACCCTCTGCAATAGTGTCTTTGCCCAACCCCATATCGGGGCCAGCATCAGATCCCTCGCCTGAATCCGCGCCCGGACCTGTAGGTGTCGACAAGGATTGGCGCAGCTTACAGATGATCACCCGGCCATTGCCCTTTTCGACGGTCCGGTTGATCCGCAGCTTGCCCAGCGGTTGCAGGTTCAACTCGCGCCCTTGCGCGATGGTTTCGCCCAGAACCGCCAGCATCGCCTCGACCACCGGCTTTGCGTCTTTTTTCTTGATGTCAGATCGCGCCACAACCAGATCAATCAGCTCTTTCTTCTTCAACTCTGGGTCGGACACAGTTGCATCCATCTGCGACGCCAGCGTGGATTCCGACGCGGTGGCCCCGCTCGCAGCGGTATCCGCCGCAGGACTGTCCGCTGATGTGTCCGCAGGCGCGGTGCTTGCTGCGTTACTGGCGCTGGTATTAGTTGCCATGGTTTTGCGCGGCGTTGCGCTGCGCTTGGTGGTACTGGTTGCCATGATCTGCCCCGATCCTCGTGTTCGGTGTTTCTATTTTGTGTTTCTTGCCTGACAGCAATCTACTGCTTCCCGACCGAAATGGCCAGTTTCCATCCCAAATTCGCGCCAAAACATCCGCAAAACCGGCACCAACGCCACATAACTGCGCCCTATACCGGCCCCGCACCGCTCAATTTTGCGCCAGGTTACCCAACCTTCTTGCACGGCACCGCAACCCACAGACGTCAAAAAGGCGACACGCATCCCTGCGCGGCGCCTTTTCTTTGTCAAACGATCAGCCCCCAAACACATGCAAACCGCATCCGTTTAGGGCAGGCAGATCAAACCCGGTTCTACGCATGTTGCGTCAGGCCGAATTCCTCTGCCCGGGTGAACGCAACACGCTTTTAATGCGTCGTGGCCACGGCCTCGACCTGGGATTTCGCCAGCGCCGCCCTGGCCGCTGCTGCCGCCTCTTCTTCGGCGGCCTCGTCCCATTCGATAGGCTCGGGCTTGCGCACCAGCGCGTGTTCCAGAACCTCGGACACGTGACTGACCGGGATAATCGTCATCCCTTCTTTCACATTGTCGGGAATATCGCGCAGGTCCTTTTCGTTCTCCTGCGGGATCAACACCGTGGTGATACCGCCGCGCAGCGCCGCCAACAGCTTTTCCTTCAAGCCGCCAATGGGCAGCGCATTGCCGCGCAACGTCACCTCGCCGGTCATCGCAATATCCTTGCGCACCGGTATCTTGGTCAGCACCGACACGATGGACGTCACCATTGCCAAACCAGCCGACGGGCCATCCTTGGGCGTGGCCCCTTCGGGCACGTGCACGTGGATATCCCAGTGGTCAAACTGCGGCGGCTTGATGCCCAGCGACGGGCTGATCGAGCGCACATACGAAGCAGCTGCCTCGATGGATTCCTTCATCACATCGCCCAGCTTGCCGGTGGTCTTCATCCGGCCCTTGCCCGGCAGGCGCAGCGCCTCGATGCTCAGCAATTCGCCACCAACTGACGTATAGGCAAGCCCCGTGACCACCCCAACCAGATCTTCCTTTTCGGCCAATCCATAGCGGAATTTCGGCACCCCCAGGAAATCATCCAGATTATCCGCCGTCACCACGATGGACTCGGCTTCTTTCTTGATGATCCTGGTCAGCGATTTCCGCGCGATCTTGGCGATATCGCGTTCCAGATTCCGCACCCCCGCCTCGCGGGTATAGGTGCGGATGATCTCGGTCAGCGCCTCGTCCGTCAGCTCAAACTCATTGGGTTTCAGCCCGTGGTTCTTGATCTGCTTGGCGATCAGATGCTGCTTGGCGATCTCGCGCTTTTCGTCCTCGGTATAACCCGCCAGCGGGATAATCTCCATCCGGTCCAGCAACGGCCCCGGCATGTTATAGCTGTTGGACGTGGTCAGGAACATCACGTTGGACAGGTCATATTCGACCTCCAGATAGTGATCCGAAAACGTGCTGTTTTGCTCCGGATCAAGCACTTCCAGCATCGCCGACGCCGGGTCGCCCCGGAAATCCTGACCCATCTTGTCAATCTCGTCCAACAAGATCAGCGGGTTGGTCGTCTTGGCCTTTTTCAGCGCCTGAATGATCTTACCGGGCATCGACCCAATATAGGTCCGCCGGTGACCGCGAATTTCAGATTCGTCGCGCACGCCGCCCAACGAGATGCGAATAAATTCGCGCCCCGTGGCCCGCGCCACCGATTTACCAAGGCTGGTCTTACCCACACCCGGAGGGCCGACCAAACACATGATCGGGCCTTTCATCTTCTTACTGCGCTGCTGCACCGCCAGATATTCAACGATCCGCTCTTTGACCTTTTCCAGACCGTAATGATCGTCGTCCAGAATGGCTTGCGCCTTGGCCAGATCCTTTTTCACGCGGGATTTGGTGCCCCACGGGATCGACAGGATCCAATCCAGATAGTTGCGCACCACCGTGGCCTCGGCCGACATCGGCGACATGTTCTTCAGCTTCTTCAGCTCGCCCTCGACCTTTTCGCGCGCTTCCTTGCTCAGCTTGGTCTCGGCAATCTTGGCCTCAAGCTCGGCAATTTCGCCTTCGCCCTCTTCGCCGTCGCCCAATTCCTTCTGAATGGCCTTCATCTGCTCGTTCAGGTAATATTCGCGCTGGGTCTTCTCCATCTGCGACTTGACCCGGGTCTTGATCTTTTTCTCGACCTGCAGAACCGACATTTCGCCCTGCATCAGACCGTAAACTTTTTCCAGCCGTTCGCTGACAGACAGCGTTTCCAGCAGATCCTGCTTTTGCTCCACCTCAATGCCCAGATGCCCGGCAACCAGATCGGCCAGCTTGGCCGGCTCAGTGCTGTCACCAACAGCGGTCAGCGCCTCTTCGGGGATATTCTTGCGGACCTTGGCGTAACGCGCAAATTCGTCGCCAACCGTGCGCAACAGCGCCTCGGTTGTGGTCACGTCGCCGGGAATCTCTGTCAGATACTCGGCGCGGGCCTCAAAGAAATTGTCGTTTTCCAGGAATTCAGTGATCCGCACCCGCGCCTGGCCTTCGACCAGCACCTTAACGGTACCATCGGGCAGCTTCAGCAATTGCAGCACATTGGCCAGCACGCCAGCCTTGAAAATCCCGTCTGCCTCGGGGTCGTCCACGGATGGATCTACCTGGCTGGACAGCAGGATCTGCTTGTCATCCGCCATCACCTCTTCGAGGGCGCGGACTGATTTTTCCCGACCGACAAACAGCGGCACAATCATATGTGGAAACACCACAATGTCGCGCAGCGGCAGGACCGGGTATGATGAATTAAGGGGTTCTTGCATGCTCTGCTCTGTCCTTTTTGTTGGCAAGACAGCGCTGGTCCCTGATACAGGCAACACTTGGCTGTCTCCGATCGTCAGCAGTTAAAATAGGGCGCCATAGCGGCCGTTTCAACCAATCCAACTTGATTATGCGGGGCAACATGGCCCGCGCGTCTGCAAACCGCAAGTCAACAAATGCGCAAGATTGCCGTTGAATTGACCACAACCGGACCTACGGCCAAACAGCGGGTCCCGGGGGCGGCGGCCGATGTATTCGGGGCGCAGCGCCGACATCGGCCCATCCTGCCCCACCGAACAAGCCCATCCAACGCGCAACATTCAGCCGCATTTCGTGAACAATCCCGGCCCTCTGCACAAATTGTTTCCACACTCAGCCGCAATACAGCAAAAGGTGCCACCCGCCCCCAAACGCACGGTTATTGCCCTTGCTTGCCGCCCCCGCACAGCCTAAAATTGAATCACATTTAAAGGACGTAGGGGTTTCTTTGTGGGCTTGGGACTTTTGGCATTTCTATTCGCGGCGTTAGCAGGCTTTGCGTTCAGCTTGGACTCTGACGAAGACGTTGACCCGCCCACCAGCCTGTAACCGGCCCCAGACGGACCATACGCCTGACATCTGCGCCTTGCATCACAGTTCTGCGCCCCGATCTGCAACAATTTTGGGCGACCGGAGTGCGCACGCATGACACCCCTTTCCGTCACACCCCCTTCCGTCACACCCCTTTCCATCATCGTGCCGTTCTACAATGAAACCGCCTATCTGCGCAGCGCCCTGAACTCCATTCTCAGCCAGCGCATCGACGGCCTGCAAATCATCGTGGTCAACGACAACCCCGAAACCTACAGCGCCGATGATCTGGCGGCCCATGGCGTCAGCTGCCCGGTCGAATTGATCCAACACCCCCGCAATCTGGGCCTGTCGGCGGCGCGTAACAGCGGCATGAAACAGGCACGGGGCCGGTTCATCGGCTTTCTGGATTCCGACGATTATTACACGCTGGGCGGGCTTGCGTCGCAGCTGCAACAGGCGCTTGATACCGACGCCGATATCACCCACGCCCCCACCTATTTCACCCAAAAAGGCAGCAGCGACACCCGTGTCCTGCCGCGTGACCTTGCGTTTTTCTCGCAGCTTAAAACCGCCAAAGGCCTGCTGGGCGCGGAAGAGGCGCAGTTTATCACCTCGTCGTGGTCCAGCCTTTATGCGCGCGACTTTCTGACCCGCAACGCGCTGACATTCGACCCCGAACAAACCCGCTTTGAGGACCGGTTATTTGTGCTGCACACCGTCACCCGGGCGCGCAAAATAGCCTTTACCGGCACGCCGTCGCGGGTTTGGCGGGGGCGCGAAGGGTCGATCTCGGTCAGCACCACCAGCTCCGATATCCACCTGCTGCAAATCCAGTTGCTGGAAAAATGCATGGCCCATATCCGCGCCGAGGTCGCCAGCGGCGCCCTGCCGCCCCGGTTCGAAAAGCGCGAATTGTTCAACACCGTGTCGCGGCTGATCTGGGATCTGGACGTGATCGAGGCGATCACCACCCGTCAAGATACCGCCGACCCGGACGCCACGGCCATCTATGACGACATCGCCCGCCGCATCCCGCCGCTGTTGGGCACAGACAGCTTTAGCCACCATATTTTCGGCGACAAAATCCTGCAACCGGTCAACCGCGTCGGCATGAAAACCCGCAAAGGCCGGGTCACCCGAACCGCGTTTTACGCCATTCACAACGCCCTGCGTCAGGGCGATATACCCGGCGCCCATGCCTTGCTGGCCGAATGCCGCGATACGCCCCCCCAACCTGCCCCAGCCCCGGCGCGCCCCGCATCGCCGATGGTGTCCTCGCTGATGGCCAAGCTGGGCCGCCCCAAACTGCTGCTGCATCTGGGCCTGCACAAAACCGGCTCCACCTATATTCAGTCCCACCTGCAAACGCATCGCACCCAACTGCTCAAGGCGGGCATATTGGTGCCGCTCACCGGCTTTTCCGATCTCGACACGCCTCTGCGCGACGGTGCCACCCCGGGCCATCAAGGGTTGGTCAGCGCCCTGCGCCAGGGCGACGGTGCCCCCTGGGCCGCGCTGCAAAAGGAAATCAAGCGCAGCCGGGCCGACACCGTGCTGTTGTCTTGCGAAAACATGGGGTTTCCAACCCTGCCCGACCGCGACCACTGGATCGACGCGCTGACCGAAAAGCTGGGAATGTTCAGCCAGACCCACATCGTCGCCCTGATCCGCCGCCCCGACGCCCATGCCGAAGCTTTTTACCGCGAACGCATCGCCAACGGTGCCCGTTTGGGCACAGCGGGGCTTTCTGGCGGCATCGACGCGTTCCTGAACGACCACGCCGCCGCCTTGACCAACCTGCCAGACCTGTTTGGCCCGTTTGAGTCCCGCCTGTCGACCCAAGCGCGGCTGGCTGATTTCGACCAATTGCGCGGCAACGGCCTTTGGCCCGGCTTTGTCAAACTGGCCGGGCTGCCAAACGATCTGCCCGTATTGGACGTGCCGCGCTATCCCACCCCGGACCGCGATGCGATCCTGCTGTTGCAACTGCTCAACACGCTGATCCCCGACGCCGACCTGCGCGCTGACCTGTTGCAGGCGTGGTTCAGCCTGCACCCCACCCCCGCACCAGATGATTCCAGCCTGCTATCGCCCACCGCCCGCCTGACCCTGCTGGACCGCTGGCAAGAAACCTCTGCCGATTTCGCCGCCACACGCGGCTATGCGCCCGACCTGACAGCCGCCCGCACCGCCCTGAAGACCGAAAACTGGTCCCCGCCCGCTGCCATACCCGTGGCCAAACTGAATGATTTGATCGGCCTCGCCGCACAAGCCGCCGGGCCGCTGTTTTCCACCACCACGCCCACGCGCCCGGCCCAACATCGCGCCACCCCCTCGGGCGGCATGTCCCTGACCATCCGCTTGCGCCCCTGGCTTGCCAACCTGCTGCGCAAAGCCCGCCGCTAGGGTCAGACACCTACAGCGGTTCTATGTCGCCCTGCTGGCGCTGCTGGTGAAAATCAACCTGAAACTGGCCAAATTCCCCAGCCGCAATCGCGGCCCGCATCCCCGCCATAAGATCCTGATAATACTGCAAATTATGCCAGGTCAGCAACATCGAACTGATGATCTCGTGTGACCGAAACACATGATGCAGATAGGCCCGGCTGTAATGGCTGCACGCCGGACAGCTACAATTCTCGTCCAGCGGACGCGGATCATCCTGATGCCGGGCGTTCTTGATGTTCAGAACCCCCATCCGGGTAAACACCTGCCCGGTGCGCCCCGATCGTGACGGCAACACACAATCCATCATGTCCACACCGCGCGCCACAGCGCCCACAATATCATCTGGCTTGCCCACCCCCATCAGGTACCGAGGCTTATCCACCGGTAACATGTCGGTCGCATAATCCAGCACCCCAAACATCGCCTCTTGCCCCTCGCCCACAGCCAAGCCCCCGATGGCATAACCATCAAAGCCAATGCCGCGCAGCGCCTCGGCACTTTCGGCGCGCAAATCCTGCGTCACCCCACCCTGCATGATGCCAAACAACGCATGGCCCGGGCGATCCCCAAATGCCACCTTTGACCGCTCGGCCCACCGCATCGACATCTGCATGCTCGCAGCCACCGCCGCATCCGTAGCGGGCAGCGCCGGGCATTCGTCGAAACACATCACAATGTCACTGCCCAGCAAGCGCTGAATTTCCATCGACCGCTCTGGCGTGATCTCATGCTTGGACCCGTCAATATGCGACTTGAACGTCACGCCTTGTTCCGTCAGCTTGCGCAACCCCGCCAGGCTCATCACCTGAAACCCGCCCGAATCCGTCAGGATCGGCCCGGCCCAGTTCATAAACTTGTGCAAGCCCCCCAACCGGTCGATCCGCTCTGCCGTGGGGCGCAGCATCAGATGATAAGTGTTGCCCAGCAGGATATCGGCACCGGTAGACGCGACGCTTTCCGGCATCATCGCCTTAACCGTCGCCGCCGTGCCCACCGGCATAAAGGCCGGTGTGCGAATATCGCCGCGCGGGGTGCGGATCACCCCAGTGCGGGCCTTGCCATCACAGGCAATCAAGTCGTATTTGAAGGTCAGTGCCATTGGGGACTCGCTAGTAATTTGCCGCGTTCTGCGCCAAAACTGCGGCCTTGCCAAGGAGACACCATGCCCGACGCTGTAGCTGACCCAGTACCTGATACCAAATCAGACCTCCTGACGTTCGGCTGGGAAGAATGGATCGGCCTGCCGGATCTGGGCCTGCCCGCAATCAGCGCCAAGGTGGACACCGGCGCGCGCACCTCGGCGCTACATGC
>JBLINN010000111.1:0-12219 GCA_047639325.1 Paracoccaceae bacterium
ACCCGTCCGAGATTGGCGCGCTGGCGCTGTGGTTGTGTGATCCGGTGGCGCATAACATCACCGGTACGGCGATTCCGGTGGATGGGGGCTGGACGGCGCAATAGCCGCCTCGCTAGGGGGCGGGCTGGCCCATCAGGCTGTCGATCAGCGCGCTTAGCATTTCGGCCCGGTTGCGGGTGCCGGATTTGCGATAAATCGCGTTCAGATGCGCCTTGACGGTGCCTTCGGCGCTGCCGCGCATCTCGGCGATTTCAGCGGTTGATAGGCCCTTGACCAGAAACGTGGCAACGTCCTGTTCTGCTGGGGTCAACTGCCAGCTTTCGAATTCGGCCTCGATCACGTCATAGATCGCGGAATTGGCGATTTGCAGGCTGTTTTCCAGAAACGCTTTGCGCCGCAGTAGTTTCAGCAGGAAATTGGTTTCGACCACCACAGCGGCGACCAGGCTGAGGGCGGCCAATGCCTCGATATAAAGGTGGACCTGGGCGGCGGCCATCCCGCCCATCGCCTGAAAATCGGCCAAGACGTCGGCGATAAAGAACACGGTGCAAAAGCTTTGCACGGCGATCAGCGCGATCAGGATCAAAGGGGTTTTTGATTTTCTGGGGGCAGTCATGGCCATTGGGTCAGTATTTCATTCGTTGATGAAGGTGGAGGGGATTTCTTTGGTTCCGGTGATCATCGCGCGGGGCAGGTTCACCTTGGACCGTCGGCTTTCGAAAATCACTGCCGCAATATGTAGCACGATAGAGATTTCCGCCCATGTCACAAATGCTTCGTGCAGATCTTCGGGCCATTCCACCCCCCAGAACATGTTGGTGGTCATCAGATAGCCGGTGGCCCCGATGGCCAGCATGGAAAACAACAGGTTGTAGATCATCAAGGCCCCCAAAGGGCTGTGGCCGGGGTGAAAGCGTTTTCTGCCGGTGGCAATGTCGGTCAGCTGGCCGGTTGCGCCTTCGAGACTGGGGGGGAAGCTGGAGAACCGGGCATAGCGGGCGCCGACAAAGCCCCAGACAATGCGGACCAGCACCAGGGCAACGACGGCGTAGCCGACCCATTGGTGCAGTTTGCTGTCGTCGTCCAGAAACAGGGCGTTTGCCGCAAATCCCACAACCAGCGACCAATGAAAAATCCGCACCAGCGGATCCCAGACCTTTATCTTTTGCATTGGTTTTCCCCTTTGGAAAAGGCCATGGCAGGGGGTGGCCCGCCATGGCCGTAGTGGTTTCGGAGTTTGATCAGTCGTCGGATTTCTGCTTCACGATTTCCAGGTCAGAGTTCATGTAAAGCTCTTCGCGGGTGCCGTCTTTGATCACGTAGGCCTCGTACATCCCGTCTTCCATCTTGATTTTGCGCACGTCATAGCCTTGTTCGGTCAGCTTGACGCGGATTTTCTGCGCCATCTCTGCGGGGACGGTTTCGTTGCCTGAGGCGGAGACACCCGAAGCGGGCAGAGCCATTGCGGCGGCGAAGGTGAGGGCGATTGCGAGTTTCTGGATCATTGCGATTTCCTTTGTTGCAGATCGTGTGAGGGCCGCAGGTGAAGGTCAATGCTGCGGCGTGTCGGAAACATTGGGTTGGCTGCCCCACAAAGGAATTGGCTGAAAGGTAGAGATGGCCCGGATAGGCGTCGCGATTAGGCGTCTATACCTTTGGTTTAGGGCAAATGAATTCGATTTAACGCGATATGCTTTAGGCGCGCTGGGCCAGTGCGCGCAAAAAAGAACCGGCTCGTAAGAGCCGGTTCCAGGGATTAGATGCGGCCCGTAAGGGGCCGGAATAACGGGTAAATACCGTTAGATCGCCAGGTATTCCGAGCGCAGCTCTTCGTTTTCCAGCACTTCCGAGGCGGTGCCGTCAAAGACGATGCCGCCGGTGTCCAGGATCACCGCGCGATCCGCCAGTTCCAGCGCGCGCACGGCGTTCTGTTCGACGATTACCGTGGTGATACCCTGTTCCTTGATGTGGACCAGCGTCTTTTCGATCTCGTCCACGATCACTGGTGCCAAGCCTTCGTAAGGTTCGTCCAGCAGCAGCACTTTGATGTCACGGGCCAAGGCGCGGGCGATGGCCAGCATCTGCTGTTCGCCGCCCGACAGGGTGACGCCTTCTTGTTTGCGCCGCTCGCCCATGCGGGGGAACAATTCGTAGATCCGCTCCAGCGACCAGCCGATCGGCGGGGTGATCTGGGCCAGCTGGATGTTTTCTTCGACGGTCAAGCCGGCAATGATGCGCCGGTCTTCGGGCACCAATGCAAGGCCAACGGCGGCGGCCTCGTAGCTTTTCATGTTGTGCAGCGGCTGGTGATCCAGCCAGATTTCACCATGGGTCAGCTGCGGATCGTCCAGCCGGGCGATGGCGCGCAAGGTCGAGGTTTTACCCGCGCCGTTGCGCCCCAGCAGGGCCAGGATTTCGCCTTCGTGTACGTTAAAGCTGATGCCTTGCACGATATAGCTTTCGCCGTAATAGGCGTGCATGTCCCAGACCGATAGAAAGGCGGGGGCGGTGGTGGCCTGATTGGCGTTCTTGGTAAAGTTGGGTTTGACGTTCATCTGATGATCTCCTTCAAGCCGACTCGCCCAGATACGCTTCGCGCACCTTGGGATGGCCCCTGATGTTCTCAGGTGTATCCTCGACCAGTGGGCTTCCCTGGGCCAGCACGGTGATACGTTCGGACAGGGAAAACACCACATGCATGTCGTGTTCGATGATCGCGATGGTGATGTCGCGCTCTTCCTTGATCTGTTTCAGCAGGTCGATGGTGTCGTTGGTATCGGCCCGCGCCATCCCGGCGGTGGGTTCGTCCAGCAACAACAGACGGGGTTCCTGGGACAGGCACATGCCAATTTCCAGCCGCCGTTTATCGCCGCGTGACAGTGATGCCGAGTGCATGTGGCGCTTGTCGGCCATGTTCATGTCGACCAGCATCTGCTCGGCCTTCTCGATAATGTCCGTCTGTGACGCCATCGACGTCACAGCGTTCATTTCAAACGATCCGTCGCGCTTGGCAAAACACGGGATCATCATGTTTTCCATCACCGTCAGGTCGCCGAATATCTCGGGTGTTTGAAACACCCGGGAAATGCCCATCTGGTTGATCTCGTAGGGGGCACGCCCCAGCACGGATTGACCGTCAAACATCACCGACCCGGTGTCAGGCACCAGTTTGCCAACCAGACAGTTCAGCAGCGTGGATTTGCCCGCCCCGTTGGGGCCGATGATCGCGTGGACGGTGTTTTCCTCGACCGTCAGGTTCACATTCCCCAACGCCTGCAGACCACCGAACCGTTTGTTGACGTTTTTAACCTCAAGAATACCCATATCGGTTGTCTCCTCTTACTCGGCCACGTGGGGGGCAGGTTTCGGATTGTGCTTGGTATCGTCCGGATCTTTGGGCTTGGACGATTTGCGGCGCAGCATTTTAGCGATCCTCTGACCGCCTTCAACCAGGCCACCGGGCAGGAAGATCACCACAAGCATGAACATAATGCCCAGGGTCAACTGCCAACCTTTGCCGATGAACGGATGCAGGATGAAGACCATGAAATCTTCCAGCCCGTCCGGCATGAAGCTGAACCAGCTATGCAGCACCGTGTCGTTGATTTTCGAAAAGATGTTTTCGAAATACTTGATGAAACTTGCCCCCACAAGCGGACCGATCAGGGTTCCGGCACCGCCAAGGATGGTCATCAGCACAACTTCGCCACTAGCCGTCCACTGCATCCGTTCTGCGCCCGCAAGCGGGTCGATTGACGCCAGCAGGCCACCGGCCAGGCCAGCATACATGCCCGAGATCACAAACGCCGCCAATGTATAGGGACGGGTGTTCAGGCCGGTATAGTTCATCCGCTGCTGGTTGGATTTCACCGCTTTCAGCATCAGGCCAAAGGGCGACCGAAAGATGCGGATCGACAGGTAGAAGGCCAGGATCAGGCACAGCGCGGCCAGATAGTATCCGGTGTTGAACTGAAACGCCCATGGGCCCAGGTCCAGCGTGAAGGTGTCACGCATCTCAAAGCCAGGGGCGATACTGTCTGGCAACAGGTTGGTCGACGGGATCGCCCCGCCTTCTGTCTTGCTGACGCCCAGGATACGCGGGTCATTCAGCGTCAGCTGCAACCCGGTTTCCCCGTTGGTGATTGGGGTCAGCACCGAATAGGCCAGGTTGAACGACATTTGCGCAAAGGCCAGCGTCAGGATCGAAAAGTAGATGCCGGAACGGCGCAGCGAGATAAAGCCGATCAGCAGGGCAAACAGGCCCGCCATAACCACCGACAGCATCACTGCCGGGATCACGTTCATGCTGAGCAGCTTGAACATCCACACGGCAGAGTAACTGCCGACCCCCAGGAAGGCGGCGTGACCAAAGCTGAGATAGCCGGTCAGGCCAAACAGGATGTTAAAGCCGATGGCAAAAATCCCGAAGATCATAAAGCGCTGCATCAGGTCCGGATACCCGGCGTTGAACTGTGCCATGGCACTGTCCGTCGGGAACGGGTTCAGCAGGAACGGTGCCAGCACCGACAGCAGCACGACGATGATCAGGAGGGTGAAGTCTCTTTTGTCTAAACCTAGCATGGGTTATTCCTCCATCACGCCTTTGCGGCCCATCAGGCCTCGTGGCCGGGTAAGCAGAATGATGATTGCAACCAGATAGATGATGATCTGGTCGATGCCGGGCAGCAACGATTTGATTTCGTTCATCGAGGCAAAGCTTTCCAGGATACCCAGAAGGAACCCGGCCAGCACGGCGCCGGGCAGGCTGCCCATGCCGCCGACAACCACCACCACAAAGCTAAGCACAAGGAAATCCATGCCCATGTGGTAATTGGGAGAGTTGATCGGGGCGTACATCACCCCGGCCAGTCCCGCGACGGCGGCGGCGATGCCGAACATGATGGTAAAGCGTTTGTCGATATTGATGCCCAGCAGGCCGACGGTCTCGCGATCCGCCATACCGGCGCGCACAACCATGCCAAAGGTGGTGAATTGCAGGAACGCAAACACCCCGCCGATGATCACAGTTGAGAAGAAAAAGTAAACCAGTCGCCAGTAGGGGTAGATGATTACGTTGGGATCAAAGCCCAAGAGAACGCCAAAGTCGAACGATCCCTTAAAGGCATCCGGTGCACCCGTTTGGATCGGGTTGGCCCCGTAGAAGTATTTGATCACCTCTTGCAGAACAATGGCCAGGCCAAATGTCACAAGGATCTGGTCAGCATGCGGGCGCTTGTAGAAATGCTTTATCAGCCCGCGCTCCATGATATAGCCAATGACCAGCATGACCGGGATCGCAAAAATGATCGCCAAAGGTACGGACCAGTCGATGATCGCCGCGCCAACCTCTGGCCCAAACCAGGATTCCAAGTAAGGAGTCTTGACCTTCAAGGCGTTGCCAAGAAAGTCTTTTTGGGTTGGGTCCACGGTCTCGTAGGACAGGTTCAGAATACCTTGCACCGTTACAGCGCAGAAGGCCCCGATCATAAACAGCGCCCCGTGGGCGAAGTTCACAACACCCAATGTGCCGAAGATCAGCGTGAGCCCCAGCGCGATAAGCGCATAGGCTGAACCTTTGTCCAGCCCGTTCAGAATTTGCAGAAGAATGGCGTCCATTTGCCCCACCAGATTGTTCTATGGGTAAGCCGGACCCACGGCCCGGTAAGAACTGACCGCGCGATTAATCCGCGCGGTCAGCCGATTTAGCACGCGGCTGGATTAGCCTGCGTTGCATTCACCCAGTTCGCCACCGGCAAACATTGGGTGATCCGGCGCATATTCGACCTGTGCGCGCGGCGTGACTTCGACAACTTCCAGCGTGTCATATTCGTTGGTTGGGTTGTCTTTGCCTTTCATAACCAGCACGTCTTTGAAGCACTGGTGATCGTCGGCACGGTACAATGTCGGACCGTTGCCCATTCCGTCAAATTCAAAGCCTTCAAGGGCTTCGCCAACGGCACAGGGGTTGAACGAACCGGCGCGGGTAACCGCATCTGCGTACAGCAGTGTTTGCACATAGCAGGTGTGGGCCGAGTTCGACGGCGGACGGCCGTACTTTTCACCAAACGACTTGACGAATGCTTTGGTGCCTTCGTCCTGCAGCTGCCAGTTCCAGTTCATGGAACCATACACGCCCTGCACGTTTTCACCGGCACCAGCCGCCATCAGTTCCGAATAAAGCGGAACAACGATTTCGAACTGCTTGCCGTTGACCATCTTGTCCCGCAGGCCAAACTGAACCGCGTTGGTCAGCGAGTTGATCATGTTCCCGCCGTAATGGTTCAGAACCAGAACGTCAGCACCCGAGTTCAGAACCGGTGCGATGTAGGACGAGAAGTCGGTCGATGCCAGCGGTGTCCTGACGGCGTTGACGGTTTCCCAGCCAACCGCTTCGGTTGCGGCCTTGATCGATTCTTCCTGCGTCCAACCCCAAGTATAGTCGGCGGTCAGGTGATAGGCGCGACGATCAGAGCCATAGGCCTTGGCCAGCACTGGTGCCAAAGCGGCACCCGACATATAGGCGTTAAAGAAGTGGCGGAAGCCATTGGCCTTCTTGTCCTTGCCGGTGGTGTCGTTCGAGTGGGTCAGACCCGCCATGAAGATGATACCAGCTTCTTGGCACAGACCTTGAACAGCCACAGCAACGCCCGAAGAGGACCCACCGTTAACCATCACAACGCCGTCTTTTTCGATCATCGACTTGGCGGATGCGCGGGCTGCGTCAGATTTGGTCTGAGTGTCGCCTGTAACGAAGCCGACCTTTTTGCCAAGGATGCCGTTACCCTGCAGCGCTTTCGAGCTGAAGGTGTTCAGCATGCCGCCGTCGCCGATACCGTTCAGGTGCTCGACTGCCAGTTCCTGTGCGCGCAGCTCGTCCATGCCTTCGTCGGCATAGGGACCAGTTTGCGGTACGTTAAAGCCCAGCGTTACAGTGGCGCCAGTTGGGTCGTTGGTGAAGGCTGCGACAGACGAGCCTGTGAAAATCGTCGGAACGGCTAGGCCCGCACCAGCAACAGCGCCGGTTCTCAGCACGCCGCGGCGTGTGACATCAGATTTGGACATGAAATCCTCCCATTACGTGAAACGCGCCCTGCAATTCCTCTGCCTGCTTGGGCGCACGCACAATTGTGCAAAACAATTATGCCGGGTTAATGGAAAATTATACAATAAGTCCCTTGCAGCGCACGATTATTTTGTAAATAAATGCACAGGCTTACGGGGCATGTTGTAAATTATCTTATGCCGCAGTGCGGAAAGCTGTTGATATTCAGACGAAAACTGGGGGCGACAGATATGGGGCGCGATACTTTAACGGGCAGTCGCATTCGCGAAAGACGCTCTATTGCCGGGTTGCGACAGGCTGAACTGGCGCGACGTGTTGGCATATCGGCGTCCTACCTGAACCTGATTGAACATAACCGGCGCAGAATCGGGGGCAAATTGCTGGTCGATATTGCCCAGGTTCTGTCGGTAGAGCCATCGATGCTGACCGAAGGCGCCGAGGCCGCGTTGATCGCCACCCTGCGCGAAGCGGCGGCGGATGCGATTGCGGTGGTGGCGGAAACTGATCGCGCCGATGAATTTGCCGGGCGCTTTCCCGGCTGGGCCGAAGTGCTGGCAGCAGGCCATCGGCGTATTGCGTCATTGGAACGCACGGTGGAAACCTTGTCTGACCGGCTGACGCATGACCCGCATCTGGCGGCATCGCTGCACGAGGTTCTATCAACTGCCGCCGCGATCCGCTCGACCGCGTCGATCCTGGCGGAAACCGGCGAGCTAGAGGTCAAGTGGCGCGACCGGTTCCATCGCAACCTGAATGAAGACAGCCGCCGATTGTCCGAAAGCAGCAAGGCCCTGGTCGGTTATCTGGATGACAGCGAGACCAGCGAGGACCGGCGCGGGGTGCCTTATGAAGAAGCCGAGGCGTTCATAGCCGCGCATGGCCACCATTTTGGCGGGCTTGAAACCGCCGAAACCACGCCAGAGGCGTTGGTGCAAGAGGCCGCAGAACAGCTTGGGTCGGCGGCGGGACGTCAGATTGCGCTGGTGATTCTGACGCAATACGCGGCAGACGCCCGCACCATGCCTTTGCAACCGTTTGTGCAGGCGCTGGATCAGGTCGGGATGGACCCTGTGGCGTTGGCGCGTTTGTTCGAGGTTGATCTGCCATCGGTGTTTCGCCGTCTGGCCGCGATGCCAGAAGGCGCGTTGCCGGTCGAGGTGGGATTGGTGGTGTGTGATGCGTCGGGCAGTATCCTGTTCCGCAAGCCGGTGCCGGGCTTTGCCCTGCCGCGATTTGGCGCGTCTTGCCCACTGTGGCCGCTGTTTGCCGCCCTTAGCCGCCCGATGGTGCCGATCCGCCGTCAGGTGTCGCAATTGGGGCGCATGGCGGCGCAGTTCGATTGTCTGGCCATCGCGTGGCCCCAAGGTGTGCCAGCGTTTGATCGCGAGCCGCTGTATCGCTCGGCGATGTTGATCCTGCCGCTGCCGGCTGTGCAGGAGAACGCGCAGGATGACCCGCAGGGGGATGCGCAGCAGGTTGGCAGCACCTGTCGGGTGTGTCCGCGCAAAAGCTGCGGCGCGAGACGCGAGCTGTCGATATTAAGCGAAGGGTTTTGACTTAGCCCGGCCAGCGGGGATAGTGTTGGTGACAAAGTAATAATGTTGCGCGATTTGATCGCGCACGGCGACAGACCGGGAGGGGACTGGCGTAAAATGAACCGAAAAGTTCTGCTGATCGAGGATGAGCCGAATATCATCGAGGCGATCCGCTTTTTGCTGACCCGGGATGGCTGGCTGGTGGAAACACATTCGGATGGGACAGATGCGGTGGCGGTGATCCGTGCGGCCAAACCTGATCTGATAGTTCTGGATGTGATGCTGCCGGGGAAAAGTGGCATGGATATTCTGCGTGACCTGCGCGAGATTGATGAATTGGCGGGATTGCCGGTTCTGATGCTGACCGCGCGCGGCCAGTCGCGGGATCGGGATATGGCCGAAAAGGCCGGTGTCAGCCGGTTCATGACCAAGCCGTTTTCCAATACCGAAGTGGTCACCGCGGTGCGCGATCTGCACGCGCAGGCCACGCAGGCCACGCAGGCCACGCAGACGTGAGCGGGGTGGGCAAAGACCCTGCTGCGGCGACATCTCCGGCGGTGTTTCTGGAACATCAGAGCTATCGCCGCCGCCGTCTGATGGATGGCGCGCGTTTGTTGCCGCTGTTGGGGGCCGGGCTGTTTGCGGTGCCGTTGCTGTGGCCCAAGGCGAAAATTGCCGGGGAAAGTGACGGGTTGGTCGCGATGTCTGACGCCATCACCTATGTCTTTGTGGTCTGGGGCGCGCTGATTGGGGTCAGTGCTTTGTTTGGTTTCGGGGTCAGATATTGGGCGCGACCGGATACGTCGTCTGAGACGAGGCAGGACTAAATGGCCTCGGCCAATTTGTTGGTTGTGGTCAGTCTGGCCTATGTCGCCCTGCTGTTTGGCGTGGCCTTTGCCGCCGACCGGTTGGCGGCCACCGGGCGCGGGGCTTGGCTGCGGTCGCCGTTGATCTATACGTTATCGCTGTCGATTTATTGCACCGCCTGGACGTTTTACGGCGCTGTGGGCTATGCGGCGCGGTCGGGGTTGGAATTTATCACCATCTATCTGGGGCCGACGCTGGTGATGATCGGCTGGTGGTGGGGTCTGCGCAAGCTGGTGCGGATCGGGCGCAGCCAGCGGGTGACGTCAATTGCTGATCTGATATCGTCGCGCTATGGCAAATCGACCTTGCTGGCGGTTTGTGTGACGGTTCTGGCGGTGATCAGCGTGACGCCCTATATTGCACTGCAGCTACAGTCGATCACCGTGTCGTTTTCGATTTTATTCGCCGAAAGCCCGTCTGAAGGCCAGTCGGGCGGCCGCCCTGCCGGGCCGAATGTGTTGTGGGTCGCCTCGGGGTTGGCGGTGTTTGCCATCCTGTTTGGCACCCGCAATCTGGACGCGAATGAACGCCATCACGGCGTGGTCACCGCCATCGCGCTAGAGGCCATTGTCAAGCTGGTGGCGCTGCTGGCGGTGGGCATATTTGTGGTCTGGGGCCTGTCGGGCGGCGTGGCGCAAACGATGCAGCGGATTGACGCGTCAGAGATTGGGCAATGGCGGGTTGATGGCGGGCGCTGGGCGGCTATCACCTTTCTGGCGGCGGCGGCGTTCCTGTGCCTGCCACGGATGTTTCAGGTGATGGTGGTGGAAAACGATGACGAACGTCATCTGCGCACCGCCGCCTGGGCGTTTCCGCTGTATCTGCTGTTGATGAGCCTGTTTGTGGTGCCGATTGCCGTGGTGGGCCTGGATATTCTGCCGCCGGGGTCAAACCCCGATCTGTTTGTGCTGACCGTGCCGCTTAGCCAGGGGCGCGAAGGGCTGGCGATGCTGTCCTTTCTGGGCGGGTTTTCGTCGGCCACGTCGATGGTGATTGTGGCGGCGATGGCGCTGTCGACGATGGTGTCGAACCATATCGTAATGCCGATCTGGCTGTCGTCGCGCGGCGGTGGCGCGTCGCAATCGGGGGATGTGCGCAATGTGGTGTTGCGGTCGCGGCGGGTGTCGATCGCGGTGATCATGGCGCTGGGATATTTCTATTACCGGCTTTCTGGCGGCGGCGCGGCGCTTGCGTCGATTGGGTTGATCGCCTTTGCCGGGATTTCGCAGATCTTGCCCGCGCTGGTTGGCGGCTTGTTCTGGCGCGGCGCGACGCGGATCGGCGCGCTCAGCGGGTTATCGGTTGGGTTTATCCTGTGGGTTTACACGCTGTTGCTGCCCGGATTGGGCGGCGGGTTGATGCCGGACAGCGTTCTGCTGGCCGGGCCGTTTGGCATCAGCTGGCTGCGTCCGCAGGCGTTGTTTGGCATTACCGGGCTGGACCCGTTGGTGCATTCGGTGATGTGGAGCCTGACGCTGAATGTCGCGATGTTCTGCATCGCCTCGCTGGTCAGTTTCCCCAGCCCGCTTGAACGGTTGCAGGGCGCGCAGTTTGTCAACGTGTTTGAGCATTCCACCGGGCTGCGCGGCTGGACTGGGTCGGTGGCGCAAAGCGAGGATCTGATGATCATGTCGCAGCGCATTCTGGGCGCTGATGAGGCCCAGGCGATGTTCCAGCGTGAGGTGGCATTGCAAGGCGGGCGCGGGCAATTGCCCGAGCCGACCCCGGCGTTTCTGGAGCGGTTAGAGCGGGAATTGTCCGGCTCTGTTGGGGCGGCGACGGCGCATGCGATGATCGGGCAGATTGTCGGCGGGTCGTCGGTGTCAGTCGAAGATCTGCTGGCCGTGGCGGATGAAAGCGCGCAATTGCTGGAATATTCCAGCCAGCTGGAAGTCAAATCAACCGAGCTAAGCCGCACGGCCCGGCAATTACGCGAAGCCAATGAAAAACTGACGCAGATTTCGCTGCAAAAGGATTCCTTTTTGGGGCAAGTCAGCCATGAATTGCGCACGCCGATGACCTCGATCCGGGCATTTTCCGAGATTTTGCGTGACACCGACGGGTTGGAGCCTGCGGAAAAGACCCGCTATGCCACGATCATCAATAACGAGGCGCTGCGCCTGACCCGCCTGCTGGATGATCTGCTGGATCTTAGCGTGCTGGAAAGCGGTCAGGTCAGTCTGGATATTCGCAGCGGCAGCCTTAGCGATGTGCTGGATCACGCTGTGTCGTCGGCGCTGTCGGGCAGTGACCGGCCGTTGGCGGTGCGGCGGGTGTCGTCGCAGGAAAATGCGCCGCTGCTGTCCGATCTGGACCGGTTGGCGCAGGTGTTTATCAATCTGATCTCGAATGCGCAGAAATACTGCGACGCGCCGCATCCCGAACTGGCGATTGCCGTGCATCAGGGCGGCGGCAAGTTGGTGGTGGATTTTATTGACAATGGCAGCGGCATTCCGGCGGACGCACAATCGATGGTGTTCGAAAAATTTGCCCGCGTCAGCGCGGATAAGGCCGGCGGTGCCGGGTTGGGATTGGCGGTGTGTCGGGAAATCATGCATCGTTTGGGCGGCGATGTGCGCTATCTCGGCGGTCAGGCGGGGGGGGCATTTCGCGTGACCTTGCCGCAAAGCGGCGAAATGGCGGCGCAATAGTCGCTTGTAAAGATAATGGTAACGAAAATCGCGGTAAACCGGATCAGGAAAGGTCTGGTAACGCGGCATATGACATCCACAGAAACCATATCTGCGCTGGAGC
>JBLINN010000112.1:0-12177 GCA_047639325.1 Paracoccaceae bacterium
TTTTTCCGGTGCCATTTGCGCCCAACAAGATAACCCGGTCGCCTTGGGAAATCCATTTCTGCCCCGTCTTATACAACAGCTTTCCACCGGGCGTATCAACCGGGACATCACTCAATGTAATCAATGTCTTGACATGGGTGCCGCTGTTCACCAGCCTGATGTCACCGGCGCTGCGCTCGTGATGCGCAGGTTTGGCCGCCTGTTCCATCTTGGCGGCGCGTTCGGTCAGTTGCTTGGTCTTGGTCAACAACAGATCAGACCCGGAATTGATCCCGACATTCTTCAACTTGGCGGCCTGTTTGCGCAACTGCTGGGCCTTGTTCAGGTCATTGGAGAACCGGCGCTCGTCGGCGGCGTCGGCCTCTTCCAAAGCCAGACGGGCCGCCGTGAACGGCAGCTGGAAAACCCGCGACCCTTCGGGGCGCAAGAACAGCGTGCGATTTGTTGTAACATCCAGAAACGCCCTGTCATGCGATGAAATCACCACCGGCACGTCGCGGGGCAACGCCGCCAGCCAGTGCTGTAACAAGCCGATGCGATGCAAATCCAGATGGTTGGTCGGCTCGTCCAGCAACAGCACATCCGGCGCGGTGATCCAGGCCGCCGCCAGCATTGCCGTGCGTTGCCACCCTCCGCTAAGGTCGCTCAGGGGTTTGTGCTGCATGTCAAAGGGCACTTTCAGATCGTGCAGCACTACATCAACCCGCCAGCTTTCATATTCGGCCTGATCCGGCGAAAGCGCGGCCAAGACCCATTCGTAAAGCGTCATTGCCAACGCGTCATGCGGCACGTCTTGCCTGACATAGCCCACCCGCAAACCGCGGGCGCGGGTGATTTCGCCGGTCGATGGCTCTGACAGGCCCGCCAGACAGCCCAGCAAAGTGGATTTACCGCGCCCGTTGGCGGCCACCAACCCTATGCGGTCACCTTTGGAAATCGTCAGGTTCAGGTTGGAAAACAGGGTATCGCTCAGGGTTATGCCCAAAGCACTGATATTGATAATGGTCATTGGAATCTCGGGTCAATCGGGGGTTTACCGCAGCGCGGCTATGGGCAGACTGATCACAAGAGTGTTTTCAGAACCGCCCTGCAAACGAATTTACAGGGCGATGCGGGGGCCATGCTGAAGTCGGCGAATGATGCGCATGTTCAGCTTGTGCCCTCCCGTTGTTGACTGTGTCCTAGTAAAACCATCCTAAAAGACCGGATTGACGTTGGCAACAGGCCTGCCTGTCGCCAACCGCCCCCTTAGGCCGCCGTTCGCGCCTCGGCCAGACGCGCCAGTAACGTGGCGCCCAGCGGCAGGATTGCATCGTCAAAGGTGAAACCGGCGTTATGCAGCGCCGCCGTGCCTTCATGCCCGATGGTGAAATAGGCGCCGGGTATGGTGTTCAGCATATCGGCAAAATCCTCACTACCCGTGACCGGATTGCCGCCCACCATAACGTTTTCGTCGCCGACAACGGCGCGCGCCACCTCGGCAAAGGCTTCTGAAAGCGGCACGTTGTTGATCAACGGGGTGAAGATATCGCGAATATCGACCTCTACCTCAACCCCGTGTGTGGCGGCGACGCCTTCGGCAATCTCGTGAATGCGGGCGCGAATAAAAGCCCGGATCTCATCCGAGAACATGCGCGCGGTGCCTGACACCATCGCATCGCCCGGGATCACGTTATAGGCTGATCCGCTGTGTATTTGCGTCACCGACACCACTGCCGGGTCGTTAGGGTCAAGATTGCGGCTGACGATGCTTTGCAGCGCTTGCACCAGCGCGCTGGCGGCAAGGATCGGGTCGCGGCTGTCTTGCGGGCGCGCGCCGTGGCTGCCCCGGCCGATCACCTTGATGTCAAAGAAATCCGCCCCCGCCATCGCCATGCCGGGCTTTATCGCCACCCGGTTTTGCGGCGCGCCGGGCCAGTTGTGCAACCCGTAAACTTCGTCACAAGGAAAGCGATCAAACAGACCGTCGGCCAGCATGGCGCGCGCACCGCCCAGGCCTTCTTCGGCGGGTTGAAAGATCAGGATCACCTTACCGGCGAAATCTCGGGTTTCCGCCAGATAGCGCGCCGCGCCCAGCAACATCGTGGTGTGACCGTCATGGCCACAGGCATGCATCACGCCGGGATTGGTCGAGCTATAGGCAAGGTTGGTTTCCTCATCAATCGGCAGCGCGTCCATATCGGCGCGCAACCCGATGGTGCGGCCTGGTCTGGCGCCCTCGATCACCCCGATGACACCGGTTTTGCCGATGCCACGGTGGGTTTCAATGCCCCAGCTTTCCAGCAGGTCGCCGACAACGCCAGATGTGCGCACCTCTTCGAACCCCAGTTCGGGATGGGCGTGCAGATCACGGCGGATATCCGTCAGCTCTTCGGCAAAGCCTTCGATACGGTCGATCAGTTTCATAGGGGTGTTCCTTTGTTATATGTTTACGCCCAGCGGCACGCCGTCATGTCCCGGATCCGCACCACCACTTAGTGCGTCGCCATCAATGCGTATCCCGTGTACCGCGCCGATATCAAATGTCATTGCGGATCGGATCACTTCGTACCCGTCGTCCACCAACGGTTCGGTCAGATAGCCGGGGATGCGGTTGGTGATGTCGATGGCGTTTGAGGTGGCGGAAAAGCGCGGGGCCGACACCGCCTCGACCATCGACATATCAAAATCCATCACGTTCAGCATCGCCTGCATCACCCCCATGACAATCTGGGTGCCCCCCGGCGCGCCGATCACAATGCGCGGCACGCCGTCCTTAAAGGCAATCGTCGGCACAACAGAGCTGAACCGCGACTTGCCCGGCGCAATCGACCCGGCGCGTCCCGGGCGCGGATCAAACACCGCCATACAGCCGTTATACATGAACCCCAGCCCGTCGGTGATCACCCCCGACGGCATCCCCAGCGAATGGGTCATGGTCACGCACGTCCCGTCCTTGTCGACCACGGCCACATGGGTGGTGTCCTTGGGTTCAGGCTGACCCAACCGGGTCACCTGCATCTTTTCCCCGGCGCGGATACGTTCAGCAAGGGTGGCGGCATAATCCTTATCCGTCAGATGCGCCGGGATATCCACAAACGCCGGATCGCCCACATGGGTGTCCTTGTCGGAGGTTGCGGCCTTCATCGCCTCGGCCACGGTGCGGATATAATCGGTGGAGTTATGCCCCATCCCGGCAAGGTCGAAATTTTCCAGGATGTTCAGCATTTCCACCAACATGATACCGCCGCCGGGCGGGTGGTTGGTGGCGATGTCATAGCCGCGATAGCTGCCGCGCAGCGGATCACCCCGGGTGGTGCGATACGCCTCTAGGTCTGCACGGCGCAGCAAGCCACCATTGGCGCGCATGTCGGCGTCGATCCGGTCGGCGATCTCGCCGCGATAAAACACATCCGCGCCGTCACGGGCGATTTGGGCCAGCGTGCGGGCAAGGTCGGGGTTGGCGACATGATCGCCAATCCGCTTGACGCTGCCATCGGCGCGAAAATAGGCATCGCGCCCGGTTTGCGAAAAGCCGATGCGTTCGGCCACATCGGCGCGCCCCATTTCGGCGCCCGAATTCCACCAGTAATGCACATGCGGGCGCACATAAAACCCGGCCTCGGCCTGTGTCACCGCAGGGGCGCAGATATCGGCCCAGTCCCAGCTGCCAAATTCACGCACCGCCTCATAATAGGCCAGCAACGACCCCGGCGTGGTCACCGCCTGATAGCCGACATCGTTGACATTGCCCTTCAACACAAAGCCAAAACCATCGCGGGTTTCGCCCTCCAACAAATCCCGCCACATGTCAGGCGTGGCGGACAGCGGCGTCTTGCCGTGGAAATCGATACAGGTATGCGCGCCGTTGGGGTCGTAGATCTGCATCGAGCCGAACCCGGCAATGCCGCACATCTGTGGGTCGACCACCCCTTGCACCAATGCCGCTGCCATCGCAGCATCAACGGCATTGCCGCCGCGCATCAGCACCCGTGCCCCGGCTTCGGAGGCTTCGGGTTGGGCCGTCACAATCATCGCATTTGGGGGCGTCGGCATGGGATTATATCCTGTTCAGGCCGCACCAGTCGGCAGTAAAAAGCGCTACGGTTTTGGTCACTTGCCGCAACGAAGACAGGCTGACCTTTTCATCAAACCCGTGGATATTCTGCGATATCGGCCCGTAAACCAGCGCCGGGCAATCGGCATAGAGCATAAAAACCCGCCCATCGAGATAGGCGGTTGAGGTAGCGCTGGTCAGCTCGGTGTCAAACGCCGCGCGGTGGGCGCCTATCAACGTCGCCTCGGCCTCGGTGCCTTCGGGCAACTCATAGCCTTTGGCGAAAAACCCGTTGAAAATCACCTCGGCGGGGTTGTTGGACAGGTATGTGTCATTATGGCAGGCCTCGGACACCGCCTGTTCGATACGCCGCGCCAGATCGGACGGTTCTGTGCCCGGAAACAGCGCGATGCGCAGGTCGATGTCGCACCATGCGGGCACAGACGAGGCCCAGTCGCCGCCCGCGATCTTGCCGACATTCAGGTTGATCGGGTGCGGATGATCGGCGAAATGCGGGCTGTCGGCTTTTTCGGCGTTCAGCTCTGCCTCCAGCACCCGCAAGCGCCGGATGATGGTATAGGCCGCGTCAATCGCGCTGGCGCCAGATCCGGCCTCGGCCACGTGGACCGGATGGCCGCGCACAGACACCCGGAACCAGATCACCCCCAGATTGGCGCGCACCAGATCGTGGTTGGTGGGTTCGGTGATAATCGCCGCATCGGCGCGATAGCCGCGCACCAGACAGGACAGCGCCCCGTTCCCAGTGCATTCCTCTTCGCTGACCGATTGTTGGTACAGCGTTGCGGCAGGTTCGAACCCAAGACGGCGCAGCGCGTCCACGGCATAGATATTGGCGGCAATCCCGGCCTTCATATCACCCGCCCCACGGCCAAACATCCAGTCGCCATCAATTGCCGGATCAAACGGATCCCGCGCCCACATGTCACGCGGACCGGTGGGCACCACGTCGATATGACCATTCAGGATCAGCGAGCGGCCCTTGGTTTGTTTGGGCGTATGAGTGCCCACGACGTTGATAGTGTTAGAGTAGTCGACATCGTCGGCCACGGGGGAAAACCCCGGATGGTCGCAGATTTCATCGACGTCGATGGCCCAGCGATCCATGCCATAGCCACGCTTTGCCAGTGCCCCATGCACCATTTCCTGAGCAGTATGTTCGCGGCCCCTTAGGGACGGGTGACGCACCAAATCTTGCAGCCAGGCGACTTGTTCGTCGAACCCGTCGTCAACAGACGCCGCGATATCGCGGGCAAGCGCTGGATCCAACGTCATGATTTGCCCTCGTAAACCGGGCCATTCGGACCAAGCCGGACCCCGGGGCGCAGCCGGGTATAGGGGATTGTTTCAATCCGGCAAGGATTTGCCCCGGGAGATTCCGAAAATATCACCTCTTCGGCGATGGGTTCGTAATCCGCCAGAAAGTGGATGGCGCTTTTGACGGCGACCACTTTGTAATCTTCCGGGGCAGCCCCGATATGGCGCAGGATCGCCTGATCGGCATTTTGCGCCCGGTTTGATCCGACAACAATGGTCACATCCGCCCCACCCTGACGCACCCGCAGCCTGGCGCAGGGGCCAAGATGCGCCGTCAGCCCGCCAAACATCGGGCCAGTACACAGGAACGTGCCATCGCTGAGCTGTTCGACGCGGGCGTGCACCGGAATCGCCGGGCCACCGGTTTCGGGGAACTGACCGCCGATTTCAGCGTCGATCATCGCGCCAACGCCAGCGGCGTGCGCCTGCGCGGCGGTTTTGGCATCCCAAATCATGCCGATCACCCCAATGGCATTGCCGTCCAGCATCGCGGCCAGCAACCCGGTGGCGTCCCCGGGCGCACCGGCGCCAGGATTGTCCTGCGGATCGGCCAGAATGACCGGTTTCGGCCCGTTCACCTGCATCGCGCGGCGCACAGCGGCGGCGGCGGGCACCAGCCCGGTGTCAAAATCGTCTTCGGCATCCTGCAAAGTGCCCAGCATCGTATCAGCAGCGGCATCCACCGCGTCCTGATCCGCGCCGCAGGCAAAAACCGACGTGCCACAATTGTAGATATCCGCAGGCGGGAAGCCAAAGGCGAAATCGACCGACGACACCCCCGGCCCCGCCAACCCGTCCAGCATGCCATACAGCCGTGCGCCGGGTTCGCGCCGAGTGGATTGCGCGGTGATCGGGATGATATAATCCAACTGCCGGAACGCTGTGGCAAACGGCATTCCCCGGTCCAGCAGCTCCATCAGCAAATGCGCCGCCCGTGCGCCAGTCGCGCCCATATCGATATGCGGATAGGTGCGATACATCGTCATGCAAGATGCCAACTGGGCAAATTCCGGTGAAAGATTACCGTGCAAATCCAGGCTGACTGCCAGCGGTAAATCCGGCCCGATCACCGACCGAACCCGGCGCAGAACCTCGGCCTCGCCGTCTTCGAACTCTTCCGTCACCATGGCGCCGTGCAAGTCCAGATAGACCGCGTCTATATCGCCGGCTGCAGCCAGCCGATCACACAGGGTTTCAGTGATTCGGTCGAACGCCGCTGACGCAACCAACCCGCCAGGTTCGGCGGCCGCGTAAAGAAGTGGCACCAATTCCATACCAGCGGCCGCGTCAACGAATCCCCCCAGTGGCACATTCAGCCCGCGCACCTGTTCAGCGGCTTTTTCGCCTTCGGCATATGGTGGCCAGGCCCCCGGCTGCTGAAAATTTAGCCACTCCGTTGGGAACGGTGCAAAGGTATTTGTCTCATGCTGAAACCCGGCGACAGCGACCCGTGGCAAGCTCATAGGGCCAACCCCACTATATGATTTTGCATATTATTTCTAAAACTCTGCACGCTGTGCTCCGGTAAAATGACATGTTGGCACATCGTGGGCGCGCAACGGCCACCCCGTCAAGCCAGACAAATTCATTGACAAGCGTAAGTCTCGCGGCGCTAATTCCTTATGTCGTGACGTCATGCCAGACGCCGCGCCAACAAAAAAGCAAGGGAGTTTTCAAAATGTTACGCTGGACTAGACGTCGGACGCTGGCGACAATCGCCATGGCGCTGTCGGTCAACCTTGGGGGCATGGCTGCGACAGACGCAGCTGCCGAATCCGTTTTGCGGGTTATCCCACACGCCGACCTGAAGAACCTCGATCCTATCTGGACAACTGCATATATCAGCCGCAACCACGGTTATCTGATTTATGACACGCTGTTCGCGATGGATGAAAGCTTTACGCCTCAGCCACAGATGGTTGAAGACTGGACGACGTCGGATGATGGCCTAACTTGGACATTCAATCTGCGCGCCGGGCTGAAGTGGCATGATGGCACCATGGTGACAGCGGCTGACTGCGTCGCCTCGCTGGAACGCTGGGGTCAACGCGATGGCATGGGCCAGCAACTGTTTGGTGTGATCGACAGTCTGACCGCCGCCGATGACGACACCATGGTCATGACGTTGAAAGAGCCCTATGGCCTTGTGCTTGAATCTATTGGTAAAATTTCGTCGAACGTTCCGTTCATGATGCCAGCACGCGTTGCGGCCACCGATGCGTTCGAACAGATCGATGACTATACCGGCTCTGGCCCGTTTGTGTTCGAAAAAGACGAATGGGTGCCCGGATCAACAACGGTTTACACCAAGTTTGCCGACTACGTGCCGCGCTCGGAGCCAGCATCTGCTGCGTCAGGTGGCAAGATCGCCAAAGTGGACAAGGTTATCTGGACCTATTTCCCGGATCAGACCACGGCAGTGAATGCGTTGATGTCGAACGAAGTCGACTTCTTTGAAGCACCAGCCAACGACCTGGTTCCGATCATGGAAGCCAATCCGGATATCGTAACTGAAGTCAACGACCCGCTGGGCAATATCGGTTTTGCCCGCTTTAATCATCTGCTGCCCCCGTTCGACAATTTGGAAGTGCGTCGGGCTGCCTTGATGGCGATGAAACAAGAAGATTATATGGCTGGTGCTGTTGGCGATGCGAAGTACTGGAAGACCTGCTATTCGGTCTTCCCGTGCGGCACGCCTTTGGCGAACGATGTCGGCTCTGACATCATGTCGAACGGCAATGTTGACGAAGCAAAGGCTGCGTTGGCCGCTTCGGGCTATGACGGAACCCCGGTTGTCATCATGCAACCGACGGATATTGCGCTGTTGTCTGCCTTCTCGCTGATCACCGCAGAAAAACTGCGCAAAATTGGCATGGAAGTTGAAGTGCAGGCGATGGACTGGTCGACCCTGACATCGCGTCGCGCCCTGCGTGATCCGGTGGCTGATGGTGGCTGGAACATGTTCCACACATGGTGGATTGGTGCCGACGTGATTGATCCGATGTCGATCGCCTTTTCCGGCAGCCCGGACAAAGGCTGGTTCGGCTGGCCAGACATCCCGGAACTGGAAACAGCACGTGCCGCCTTTGCCAAAGCCGGGTCTCTTGAAGAAAAGCAAGAGATTGGCCGCAAAGTGCAAGAGCTTGCGTGGGGCAATGCCATTTCTGGTGAACTCGGCCAGTTCTTTGTCCCCGTTGCTTATCGCAGCAACGTCAAAGGTTTGATCAAGTCTCCGGTCCAATTCTTCTGGAACATGTCCGTCGAATAAACTCTATCCCGGCCGCGCCATCAGGTGCGGCCGGCCTTCTTCTTTGTCTTTGGGGCACGCAGGTATCTCTATGTTCTAAAACGCATTTTGGCGACAATCCCGGTCATGGTTATCGTGGCCCTGTTTGTCTTCCTGATGTTACGACTATCGCCGGGTGACCCGGCGGCTGTTATCGCTGGGGATTACGCAACGGCCGAAGATGTCGAACGGATCCGCGAACAGCTTGGCCTGAATGATCCAATCATTGTGCAAATGGGCAAATGGTTGGGGCAGTTGGCCCGGTTTGATCTTGGAACCGCCATCTTCTCAAAATTACCGGTGACCACGCTGATCGGTCAGCGGCTGGAACCGACACTGTTGCTGGCCCTGTCCACCATCACCTTTACCGTTCTGGTCGCCGTGCCGCTGGGCACGCTTGCCGCCTATAAGGCAGGCAGCTGGATCGACCGGTTTGTGATGCTGTTTTCCGTCGCCGGGTTTTCGGTGCCGGTGTTTGTGCTGGGCTATATCCTGATTTACGTGCTGTCGATGCAGCTGAAAATACTGCCCGTCCAGGGCTATAAAAGCCCGTTTGAATACGGGTTATGGGAATTCTTCCGCCATATGATCCTGCCCACCCTGACGCTAAGTGTGATCTACATCGCGCTGATCGCCCGTATGACCCGCGCCTCGGTGCAGGAGGTTCTGCAAGAGGATTACGTGCGCACCGCCCGCGCCAAAGGTCAGAGCGAGTTCAAGATTCTGATGAACCACGCGTTGCGCAACGCGGCCGTGCCAATTGTCACGGTGATTGGCCTGGGGATTGCGCTGATGATCGGCGGGGTGGTGGTGACCGAAAGCGTGTTCAACATTCCCGGCCTCGGGCGGCTGGTGCTGGATGCGGTGCTGGCGCGGGATTACCCGGTGATCCAGGGGCTGATCCTGTTTTTCAGCTTTGTCTACATCCTTATCAACCTGCTGATCGACCTCAGCTATACTTTGTTTGATCCCAGGATACGCTACTGATGACTGATCAAAACCAAGACATCTTGATGGCCGACGACGTCCTGCCACAAAAAGAGGACCCGGGGCTGTTAACCGTAATGCTAAACAACCAGGCGATTTTCTGGGGCGGCATCCTGCTGCTGCTGTTTGCGGTGATCGCATTATTCGGCCCGTTCTTTACGCTTGATCCCGGCGAGTTGAACCCGATCAATCGGCTGAAACCACCATCGGCAGCGATCTGGTTTGGCACAGATTTCCTTGGCCGCGACATCCTTGCAAGGGTGATCTATGGCGCGCGTATCTCGCTGGCCGTCGGCATTGCGGTGGCAGTGGTATCGGTGATCATCGGGCTGTTTCTGGGGCTGGTTGCGGGCTATGTGCGCGCCTTGGATGCGGTCATCATGCGGACTATGGACGGACTGATGTCGATCCCCGCCATCCTGCTGGCCATCGCGCTGATTTCCCTGTCGGGGGCAACGCTGGGCACGGTGATTATTGCTATCGTGATCCCGGAAATCCCCCGCGTCGTGCGACTGGTGCGCGCCGTGGTGCTGACCGTGCGCGACGAACCCTATGTCGAGGCGGCGATTGCCTCGGGCACCAAGCTGCCACTGATCCTGTTTCGTCATATCCTGCCCAACACCATTGCGCCGCTGATCGTGCAGGCCACCTATGTTTGCGCCTCGGCGATGCTGACGGAATCCATTTTGGGCTTTCTGGGCGCAGGCATTCCACCGGAAATCCCAAGCTGGGGCAATATCATGTCCGAGGGGCGCACTTACTTTCAGATCAGCCCCTGGATCATCTTCTTTCCCGGCGTCGGCCTGGCCTTGACAGTGCTGGCCGTGAACATCGTTGGCGACGGATTGCGGGACACACTTGACCCCAGAATTGCGAGAAAGATGTGACCACTGAACCCAACAAACCCGTGCTGGAAATCAAAGGCCTGACCGTGCGCCTGCCCGAAGGGGCGGACCGCGAATTTGCGATCGAAGACGTGTCACTGACCGTCGGCAAGGGCGAAATTGTCTGTATTGTCGGTGAATCCGGCTCTGGCAAATCTGTCACCGCCTTTACGGTGATGGGGCTGATCCCCAAGAAAGATCTGGTGCCGGTCGCGGGGGAAATCCTGTTGCAGGGCGACAACCTGCTGGCCAAGTCAGACCGCCAGATGCGCGCCCTTCGCGGTGAAAAAATGGCGATGGTGTTTCAGGAACCGATGACCGCGCTGAACCCGGTGGTCAAGGTTGGTGACCAGATCTCCGAGCTGCTGGAAATCCACACCAACATGTCCGGCGCTGCCCGCAAAAAGCGGGTGATCGAGGCGATGGATGATGTCAGCCTGCCCGACCCGGAAAAGATGTATCATTCCTATCCGCATCAGCTGTCCGGTGGCCAGCGTCAGCGGATCATGATCGCAATGGCATTGGCGTTGGAACCGGGCCTGCTGATTGCAGACGAACCCACCACAGCGCTTGACGTGACCACACAGGCCGAGGTGCTGGAACTGATCAAGGACATTCAGCGCCGCCATGGCATGGGCGTGATGTTCATCACCCATGACTTTGGCGTCGTCGCCGATATCGCCGACCGGGTGGTGGTGATGCAAAATGGCAAAGTGGTCGAACAAGGCACCCGCGACGAAATCCTGCGCGCGCCAAAGCACCCCTATACAAAGATGCTGATCGGCTCGGTCCCCAGCCTGACACCACCTGACCGCCCCGCCCCGGAGATCGCCGAAACAGCACTTGAGGCACATCATCTGAACAAGACCTATGGCCGCAGCAGCTTTCTGAACAAAGGCAGGATCGTGCACGCCGCGCAAGACGTGGAACTGGTTGTGCGCCGGGGCGAGACCCTGGGCGTGGTTGGCGAATCCGGCTCTGGCAAATCCACCGTGGCGCGCTGTATCGTGCGCCTGATTGACCCGACCAGCGGCACGATCGAAATCGCCGGAAAAAATATTGCCGAGATGCCCGAGCGAGAGCTGCGCGCCTACCGGCAGCAAATCCAGATCGTGTTCCAAGACCCTTACCGCTCGCTTAATCCGCGACGCACAGTTGGGCAGTCGATTGTCGAAGGGCCGATGAATTTCGGGCTGGACGGCACCGCTGCACAGGCCCGCGCCGAAGAATTGATGAGCATTGTGGGCCTCGCCCCCGAAGCGCTTGACCGCTTTCCACATCAGTTTTCCGGCGGCCAGCGTCAGCGTATCTGCATCGCCCGCGCCCTGGCGATGGAGCCAAAGGTTCTGATCGCCGACGAGGCGGTATCAGCGCTGGATGTGTCCGTGCAGGCGCAGGTGCTGAAACTGCTGCGCGACGTGCGCGAACGCTATGATCTGGCGATGCTGTTCATCACCCACGACTTGCGGGTCGCGGCCCAGATTTGCGACCGGATCATGGTGATGCAACGTGGTGTGGTTGTCGAAGAGGGCCGCACCGCCGAGGTGTACGCCAACCCGCAGCACCCCTACACCAAAAGCCTGCTGGCCGCCGCCCCCGGGCGAGAAATGGAATTTGCCCAGTAAACCCGGCCTCGTGGCACATGGCTT
>JBLINN010000113.1:0-12117 GCA_047639325.1 Paracoccaceae bacterium
ACCACCTCGCCCATCAGACCTTCACTGACCTGGATGATCTTGACCAAGCCATTCACAATGCCGTCACAGAATTGAATACTGAGCGAAACCGCGATCCGTTGGGCAACCCGAGAATCTCTGCTTAGGGCGCGGGCGGCGGCTGACAGCGACCCTTCTTCGGCGGTGACAAGAAAAGCGCGGGCGCGATTCCAGTCGAAGTTCACTGATCTCCAATCCATGCGTAAATGCATATCATTTTGCATAATTTAGTCAATTTACCAGATCGATACGCATGGATATGAAGCCGGTATCAGAGTTTTAGGCGGAGCAAGGGTTATGAAAGCAGCATGGTATGATCGGTATGGCGATGCGGATGTCCTGGATATTCGCGACGTAGCGATGCCGAAAATTGCGGATGATCAAATCCTGATCAAACTGCAGTCCAGCAGCGTGACCACGGCGGATTGGCGGCTGCGGGCCTCGGCCTTTCCTGGCGCGTTTTGGCTGCCGGGGCGGCTGATGTTCGGGCTTTTTGCGCCGCGCACCCATGTTCTGGGCGGTGACTTTGCCGGTCGTGTGGTGGCGGTGGGCAAGGATGTAACGCGGTTTGCCACAGGGGATTCAGTGTTTGGGTTTTCCACGTTGGGGGCGCATGCGGAATATCTGGCGGTTGGCGAGGGGTCTGCAGTGGCGGCGATACCGGCGAACCTAAGCTTTGATCAGGCGGCGGCGGTGCCATTTGGCGGTTTGTCGGCGCTGGTGTTCCTGCGTGATTTTGCCGGGCTGAAGCCGGGGCAGAAAGTGCTGATCAATGGCGCGTCTGGCGGCGTGGGCGTGTTTGCGGTGCAAGTGGCCAAGGCGCTGGGCGCTGAGGTGACGGGGATCAGCAGTGCCGCCAATCTGGAACTGGTGCGTTCGTTGGGGGCGGATCATGTGATTGACCATGTGGTTGGCGATCCCGATGGGGAAACAGCGCGCTATGACGTGATTTTGGACACGATTGGCACGCTGGATTTTGCCGGGGTTAAACAGCGGCTGACGGCTGCGGGGGTGTTTGTTCCGTTGAACTTTGGCCTGCGCGAGCTGTGGCAATCGCTGATGACGTCGCTGCGCGGTGGCAAGCGGGTGGTGGTTGGGGTGTCTGGCGATACCCAGCAGGATTTGCTGCGGCTTAGCGATCTTTTGGCGCGCGGTGACATTCGGCCGGTGATTGATGGGTGCTATCCGTTGGATCGAATTGCCGAGGCGCATCGCCGCGTCGAAGGGCGGCACAAGACGGGCGCGGTTGTGGTGACAATTGAACCAGCGGACGGCGCGCAATTGGCGGCCAAATAAGGCCTGTGGGGCTGGACCCTGCGGGCGGTCAGGCCTAGCCTGCGCGCCAAAGGAGACCCCCATGACCAACCCGATCCTGACCGCCTGGGACACGCCGTTTCAGATTGCCCCGTTTGACACGATTGCCGACGATGATTTTGCGCCCGCGCTGGAACTGGCGCTGGCCGATCACCGGGGGGAAATCGACGCCATCGCCGCCAACTCGGACGCGCCAACATTTGTCAACACGGTCGAGGCGCTGGAAGGCGCCGGGCAGGGATTGGACAAGGTGTTGTCGGTGTTCTTCACCGTTGCCGGAGCCGATAGCAACCCGGCGCGCGAGGCCTTGCAGCGGGATTTTTCACCGCTGCTGGCGGCGCATTTTTCGGCAATTTCCGCCAATAAGGCGCTGTTTTCGCGGTTGGCGACACTGTGGGATCAGCGGGATGATCTGGGCCTGACGGATGAACAGGCGCGGGTGCTGATGTTGACCCATCGTGGCTTTGTCCGCTCTGGCGCGGCTCTGGAAGGGGCGGACGAGGCGCGGCTGAAAGAGATCATCGCACGGCTGGCCAGCTTGGGCACGTCGTTTGTCCAGAACCTGCTGGCGGACGAGCGCGACTGGTTTATGAAGCTGGCGGAGGATGATTTACAGGGCCTGCCGGGTTTTGTGGTGGATGCGGCGCGGGCCGCGGGCGCGGAAAAGGGGCTGGGCGGGCCGGTTGTCACCCTGTCACGCTCGTTGATTGTGCCGTTCCTGCAAATGTCGCCGCGCCGTGATCTGCGCCGGGCGGCGTATCAGGCATGGGGCGCGCGCGGGGCCAATGGCGGGGACACGGATAACCGCGAGATTGCCGCCGAAACGCTGGCGCTGCGGCGTGAACGCGCGGCGTTGTTGGGCTATGATTGCTTTGCTGATTTCAAGCTGGAAACCGAAATGGCGCGCGATCCTGGGCGGGTGCGCGAATTGTTGATGGCTGTCTGGGGCCCGGCACGGGCGCGGGCCGAAGCGGATGCCGAGGTGCTGGCGAAGATGATGCAGGAAGATGGCGTTAATGGCCCGCTAGAGCCGTGGGATTGGCGCTATTACGCGCAGAAACGACGGCTGGCGGAACATGATCTGGTTGAGGCGGCGCTGAAACCTTACCTGCAACTGGACCGGATGATCGAGGCGGCATTTTCCTGTGCAACCCGGCTGTTTGGGCTGGAGTTCAAACCGCTGGAGATCGCGCTGTACCACCCCGATTGCCGCGCATGGGAAGTCACGCGCAACGGCAAACATCTGGCAGTGTTCATCGGCGACTATTTTGCACGCGCCTCGAAGCGATCCGGCGCGTGGTGCAGTGCGATGCGCAGTCAGGCCAAGGTGCCGCATCTGCAGGCACCCGTGGTGATCAATGTGTGCAACTTTGCCAAAGGAGACCCGGCGCTGTTGTCCTGGGACGACGCGCGGACTCTGTTCCACGAATTTGGCCATGCGCTGCACCAGATGCTGTCGGATGTGACGTATGAGAGCATCTCTGGCACCTCGGTGGCGCGCGATTTTGTGGAACTGCCCAGCCAGTTGTACGAACACTGGCTGGAAGTGCCCGAGGTTCTGACCGAATTTGCCACCCATGCCGACACCGGTCAGGCGATGCCACAGGATATGTTGGACAAGGTGCTGGCGGCAGCAAATTTCGATATGGGCTTCCAGACAGTGGAGTATGTCGCCTCGGCGCTGGTTGATCTGGCATTCCATCAGGGTGACGCCCCGGTGGACCCGATGGCCAAACAGGCCGAGGTGTTGGCGGATCTGGGGATGCCGCACGCCATCGGCATGCGCCACGCCACGCCGCATTTTGCGCATGTGTTTGCTGGCGACGGCTATTCTAGCGGCTATTACAGCTATATGTGGTCCGAAGTGATGGATGCGGACGCCTTCGCCGCCTTTGAAGAGGCGGGCGGGCCGTTTGATCCGGACCGCGCGGCGGCGTTGGAGCAATACATCCTGTCCACAGGCGGCTCAGAAGATCCCGCCGCGCTGTACACCGCGTTTCGCGGGCGGTTGCCAGGGGTAGAGGCGTTGCTAAATGGGCGCGGGTTGGCAGCAGGGTAGGGCGCCCTGCGGGCGCAGCCTCCGGCGGGAGTATTTGAGACAAGAAAAAGCGGGGGGACTTCTTTGGCTTTTTCTTGTTCTAAATACTCAAAAGCGACGGTGCCCCACGCGGTCAGTACCCAAGTTTTCGATCCACCAGATGCAGGAAATCCTCGCCCGTTTCGCCCCGGCGGATGTTTTCAGCGATCACCTGACAGGCTGTTTCGGCGCGGGTTTCGGAGGCAATGTGGGGTGTGACTGTGACCTGTGGATGCGCCCAGAACAGGTGATCTGCGGGCAGGGGTTCAGTGCGGAAAACATCCAGCGTGGCGTGGGCGATCTGGTTGCAGTCCAGGGCGGCCAGCAGGGCGGTGTCGTCGATTAAGGTGCCGCGACCGGGGTTAATGAGGAACGCGCCCGACGGCAGCTGCGCCAGGGTGTCTGCGTTCAGGATGTTCTGGGTGGCGGGCGTGTCTGGCAGCAGCAGCACAAGGATGTCGGCGCGCGCCAGCGCCGCAGTCAGGCCGGTTGCGCCATTTTCGCAGGCCAGGCCGTCGATTGCTTTGGCAGAGCGTGACCAGCCGGTGACGGGAAAGCCCAGTGCCGTCAGGGCGTGGGCGCAGGACTGGCCCAACTCGCCCAGCCCTAGGATGGTGACGGGGCGGTTTTGAGCCAGTGGCGGCACTGTTTTGCGCCAGATGCCGTCTTGGCCGAATATATGCGCATCCATCCCCAGATGGTGGCGCAGCACGTGGCCGGTGACCCATTCGACCATGCCCTGACGCAGCCCGTGATCGACCATGCGGGTCAGCGGCACGGTCAGGGTTTGGTTGCCCACCACATTCTCAACCCCGGCCCAGAGGTTCAGCACCGCCTTTAGCCTTTTGTAGGGGGTGAAATCCTGCACCGGGCTGTTGGGGGCGTAGACGATGTAATCGACCTGATCGGGGGTAAAATCCGGGCGCAGATCAAATGTGACTCCGGCTTTGGACAGGGCTTGCCGCAAGGGCTGTTCATAGGTGGCCCAGCGTTCAGCGCGGGCGGCGAATAGGATATTGATGCTCATTAGGCATGCCTATTTCTGGGTCTGTGGATATGCGCGCTTTGCACCAGGCCGAAGGCCGCCAGCAGCACCAGCATCGCCGAGCCGCCATAGCTGACCATTGGCAGCGGCACGCCGACCACCGGGGCCAGCCCCATCACCATCGACATGTTCACCGCGAAGAACAGGAAGAAGGTGATGGCCACGCCCAGGGTGACCAGCGACGAAAACCGGTCGCGTGTGGCGATGGCGGTGGCGATGCAGAAGACGATGATCAGCGTGTACAGCGCCAGCAGGGAAATCCCGCCGACAAAGCCGAACTCTTCGGCCAGGGTGGTAAAGATGAAATCGGTGTGTTTTTCCGGCAGGAAATTCAGCCGCGATTGCGTGCCTTGCATAAAGCCACGCCCGGTCCAGCCGCCCGATCCCAGCGCGATCTTGGATTGGGTGATGTGATAGCCCGCACCCAGTGGGTCACTGGCGGGGTCCAGAAACGTATCAATCCGGCGGTACTGATAGTCTTTCAGCAATTGCCAGTCTGTGCCGCGACTTTTGAACACCGCCGTGATCAGCCCGACCCCGGCCGAGATGACGGCGGCGAAATAGGCCCAGTGCACCCCGGCCAGAAACATCAGCCCGCCGCCGGCCGACACCAGCAGGATAGAGGTGCCCAGATCGGGTTGGCGCAGCACTAGAAAGGTCGGGAACAGGATCAGCAAGACCGGCATCAGCACCCAAAGTGGGCTGGATGTCTTTTTGGCGGGCAGCCAGTCGTAATAGGCGGCCAGCAACATAATCATGGTGATTTTCATCAGCTCTGATGGTTGCAGGCGCACGAATCCTACGTCAATCCAGCGTTGCGCCCCCATGCCGACCACGCCGATAAACGGTACGGCGATCAGCAGCAGCACGGAAATGCCATAGGCCACCACCGACATATTGCGCCAAAACCAGATGGGCACCATGGCGATAAACAGCATCACCATCAGGCCCAGAATGAAGCGCTTTATCTGTGGTTCGGCCCAGGGCGTAAATGACCCGCCAGCCACAGAATAAAGCATCAGGAACCCAACGCCCGACACCGAGACCAGCAGAAGGACCAGCGGCCAGTTCAGGAACAGAATTTTGCGCAGGCCGGTTGGGGTCGATTTGACGTTATATTCAAGATAGCTCATGCGCGGTCATTCCCGTCGGTGCCTTGGGGGCGCTCGCGCTTTAGGCGTTCTTGCTGGGCCTTGATCCGTCGGCGGTCGCCGCTGGGGTAGGCGGCCAGCGGCGGGGTGCCGTTGTACAGCGCCTGCAGCATGACATCGCGCACGATGGGCGCTGCGGCGGTTGACCCACCGCCGCCATGTTCCACCACCACCGCCACGGCAAATTTCGGATTATCAAACGGCGCAAAGCTGACAAACAGCGCGTGGTCGCGGCGGTCCCACGGCAGGTCACGGTTGTTGATCACCCCCGTGGCGCGCTCGGCCGTGGTGATGTTGCGGACCTGGCTGGTGCCACTTTTGCCGGACATGCGGAACGCGTCTTCGATGATACGGCTGCGATAGCCGGTGCCGCGCCGGTCGTTGCTGACCGAATACATCGCGCGCCGGATCTGCCGCAGGTTGTTTTCGTTCAGGCCAATCGACGTGCCGCCGCCACTGGGTTGTTCGACGCCGTCGATAGATTTCACCAGCCGGGGCGTTATGCTGCGCCCGGTGGCCAGCCGCGCCGTCATCACCGCCAGTTGCATCGGCGAGGCCAGCATATAACCCTGCCCGATGGCCGCGTTGGCGGTGTCGCCGATCAGCCAGTCCTTGCCGTATGTTTTGGCTTTCCAGTCGCGGTTGGGGGCCAGCCCGCGCGCCACGGCGGACATTGGAACATCATGGCGCACCCCAAGGCCAAAGCGCTTGGCCATGGCGGAGATCTTGTCGATGCCAACCTGCAGCGCCAGATCGTAATAATAGACATCACAGCTTTGCTGGATTGATTTTTGCAGGTCGACATGGCCGTGGCCTGCGCGTTTCCAGCAGTGAAATTTGCGGCCAGACACCTCTAGATAACCGTTGCAATACACCGTGTCGTCGGGGCCGATCAGCCCTTCTTCAAGCGCGGCCATGGCGGTCATCATCTTAAAGGTTGATCCGGGCGGATAGGTGCCCTGTACCGATTTACTGGCCAGCGGACGGAAAGGATCGTCCGTCAGGGCGTGATAATCAGCCACCGAGATGCCGCGCACAAACAGATTGGGATCATAGGTGGGGGATGACGCAATGGCGCGCAAATCGCCGGTTTCACAGTCGATCACCACCGCACTGGCGCTTTCTTTGCCCAAGCGCGCCTGCACATAGCCCTGCAATTCGGCGTCTACTGACAATTGCAGATCGGCGCCGGGCTGGCCTTCGCGGCGGCTGAGTTCGCGCATCACCCGGCCTGTGGCGTTGACCTCGACCCGCTTGGCTCCGGCCTTGCCACGCAGCAGTTCCTCGCGTTTGGCTTCAAGGCCGACCTTGCCGATCTGAAAGCGCGGGATGCGCAGCAACTGGTCGGGGTCTTCGATTTGGGCCAGGTCATAATCGCTGACCGGGCCGACATAGCCCACCACATGGGCAAAATCCGATTTGCGCGGATAGACCCGGGTCAGGCCGACCTCAGGCGTGATGCCGGGCAGGGCGGGGGCGTTGACGGCGACGCGGCTGATGTCTTCCCAGCTGATCCGATCGGCCAGGGTGACCGGCAGAAAGGGCGGGCTGCGGCGCATCTCGGCACGGGCGCGGTCCAGGTCTTCGGGGTCCAGCGTGACCAGCTGTGACAGGCGGGCGATCACCTGTTCGACGTCGCCGGCATTTTCGCGCACCAGCACGATGCGATAGCTGGGGGAGTTTTGGGCAATGATCTGCCCGTTGCGGTCAAACAGTTTGCCCCGGGCCGGGGGGATCAGCCGGATATTGATGCGGTTTTCTTCGGCCAGCAGGCGGAATTGGTCGGCCTGATCGACCTGCATGAACCGCATGCGCGCGGCCAGCACGCCGACAAACCCGGCCTGCAAGCCGCCCAACAGCAGCGCCCGGCGGGACAGCGTCCGGTGGGTGGTTTCCAATTCGCGTGAATTGCGTCTCATATGCGGGCCCCGCTGCGGGTGTTCAGGGCGCTGGCATCGCCGGGGGCCAGTTTGCGCACGCCCATCAGTGACTGGGTGACCACAACAACCAGCGGATAGGTGGCAATGGTCAGGACCATCTGGATCAAGCTTAACCCCAGGGGCGGCGCGGGTTGTACCACCAACAGGCCCAGGATGACCTGGTTCAGCACGGTGATGGCGACCAGCACAAAAGTCACGGCGACCCATTCGCCGATAAAGCTGGCCTCGCGCAGGCCAGCGGTACGGTTTTTCAGGTACTCTGTGCCCAGCACCATCAACAGCGCCATCAGCCCCGGCGGGCGCTGGAACATCAGGTCTGCCATCAGGGTGACCGCGGCGATGCTGAGCACTGGCACATAGTCCGGGCGGCGCAGCACCCAGGCCATGGTGAAGCCGATCAGCAGATCGGGCGGCGCCCAGCGGCGCGGCAAAGTGTCCAGCGGCAGCAAGTGAAAGAACATGATCAGCAGCGCCAGCGCCAGAAAGCCGGCGCGCATCAGCCACAGGCGCGAGGTGGAAAGTTCAGTCATCGCCCACCCCACCGGTTGCAGGGGCGGTTGGCCCGGCCCCGATTGCATTGCTGTCAGTGCCGTCTGTTCCGTCCGTGCCGTCTGGGGCAACGATGGTGCCCGGATCGCTGACCGGTTCAGCGCCATGGTGGCGCAGCACCCGCAGGAATTCCAGCCGCTCGTAATCCGCCGACAGGCGCACGCGCAGCCGCCCTGCGGTATCGGCGGCGATCTGGCCAATCAGCAACCCCGCCGGAAACACCCCGCCATCGCCCGAGCTGACAACCCGGTCGCCCGCATGCACCAGATCGCGGTTTTCCAGAAAGTCGATCAGCGGTCTGGCGGTATTGTCGCCGGCCACCAGTGCCTTTTGCCCCGAAGGCTGGATCAGCGCCGGAACCGCGCTGGCCGCATCAGTCAGCAGGATCACCCGGGCCGTATTGCGCCCGGTGCCCGATATCCGACCCACCAGCCCGATGCCATCCATCGCCGCCCAGCCATCCCGGATGCCGTCACGCGCGCCCACATTCAGCAGCACAGACTGGCGAAACGGCGACCCGCTATCGGCCAGCACCACGCCGGTCACAAAGGTCAGTCGTGGGTCCAGCCGCACGTTGTTCAGGTCCAAAAGCCGGGCGTTTTCCTGCTCCAGTTGCAGCGCGGCCTCTTTCCAGGCTTGCATCCGGCGCAGCTCGCCGCGCAATTCCTGGTTCTGGTCGGCCAGGCGCTGATAGCTTTGGAAATCGCGCACCAGATTGACCATGCCTGTCACCGGCACCATCGCCCAGCCCATGCTGGGCACCACCTTGTCGGTGACCTGGGCGCGAAACCGTTCGACACGCGGGCTGTCGATGCGCCAGACCAGAAAGATCGCCAACAAACACAGGCACAGCACCCCCAGCAGCAGGCGGCGCAGCGGGGCGGAATAATCGTCGCTTTGTGACCGGTCTTTGGCCAAGGTTTGTCCTTTGTCAGTGCGGCTATTACGCCAGATATCCGCCGAGTCCGTCTCACAGCAATTTCAGGGTTGTGACGATCAACAGGGCATTACAGACCTGACATAACTGCTTCTGGTCCAGTTTTCCATGCAGCTTCCATCCGGCCCAAACCCCGACCGGAATGGCGACCACCCAAGCGCCATTAGTTTCAGAACCAGGGCGGTTACGTCGGCCAATAACAGCCAGGGCAGCGCTTTGGCCAGGTTGCTGACGGTAAAGAAGATGCTGGCTGTACCGGCATAAAGCTGTTTTGGCAGGCCCAGCGGCAGCAGATACATCGCCAGCGGTGGGCCGCCGGAATGCGCCACCATCGTGGTCACGCCCGAGGCCAGCCCGGCCGCTGCCGCCTTGGGGGCCGAACGGTGCCGCACCGGGCCTTGCCCGCCCTTGCGAAACCACAGCAGGGCAAAGCCCAGCGTGATCAGGCCCATGACACTGGCCCCCGCGCGCCCGTCCAGCACGGATAACAGCGCATTGCCCAAGGCGATTCCCACCAGCAGGCCGGGCACCAGTGGGATCAGGTCTGGCTTCGACCAGGTAGACGGTTTCCAATAGCGCGGCGCCACCAGATCCATCAGCACAAACAGCGGTGCCAGCAAGGCCCCTGCTGTCAGCGGGTCCATCACCCGCGACAGCACCGGAATGCCGATAATCGCGAACCCGCCGCCAAATGCACCTTTCATAAAGGCGATCAGGAAGATGCCGGCAAAGGCCACCATAATTGTTTGTGGATCAAGAAACATTTGTCTGACGTGCCAAATGAGGGCAGCAAGGACAGGCCCTAGCTGTCGTAATCAATCGCGTGGCGCAGTTGCTTTTCGTATTCCAACGCCTTGCCGGTGCCAAGGGCCACGCAGTTCAGGCATTCGTCGGCAATGGATACCGCCAGTCCGGTCTGTTCGCGCAAGGCGAGATCCAGATCGCCCAGCAGCGCACCACCCCCGGTCAGCATCACGCCCCGGTCGACGATATCGGCGGCCAGATCGGGCGGGGTGGTTTCCAGCGCGGTCATCACCGCCTCGCAGATTTGCTGCACCGGTTCGGCCAGCGCCTCGGCCACTTGGGCCTGACTGATCTCGATTTCCTTGGGCACACCGTTCAACAGGTCGCGTCCGCGAATCTGCATTGAAGTGCCGCGGCCATCGTCGGGCATCCGGGCGGTGCCGATGCTGGTTTTGATGCGTTCAGCGGTGGATTCGCCCACCAACAGGTTCTGATGGCGGCGCAGATAGGAAATAATCGCCTCATCCATACGGTCGCCACCCACCCGGACAGAGCGGGCGTAAACGATGTCACCCAGCGACAGCACGGCTACTTCGGTGGTGCCGCCGCCGATATCGACAACCATGTTGCCGGTGGGGTCGGTGATCGGCATGCCTGCGCCAATGGCGGCGGCAATTGGTTCAGCGATCAGACCGGCCTTGCGGGCCCCTGCTGACAGAACCGACTGACGAATCGCGCGTTTTTCCACCGGGGTGGCGCCGTGTGGGACGCAGACGATGATCTTGGGTTTGGAAAAGGTCGAGCGTTTGTGCACTTTGCGGATGAAATGCTTGATCATTTCCTCGGCGGTGTCGAAATCGGCGATCACCCCTTCGCGCATCGGTCGGATCGCCTCGATACTGCCGGGCGTGCGGCCCAGCATCAGCTTGGCATCTTCACCCACGGCCAGCACTTTTTTGACGCCATCCTTGACGTGATAGGCCACGACCGAAGGTTCCGAAAGGACAATCCCCTTGCCTTTGACATAGACTAGGGTGTTCGCTGTGCCGAGATCAATGGCCATATCTGCGGTGAACAAACCGCCAAGGTAATCGAACAGCGACATATGGGTGTTTCCCTGTAAAAACTGCGAAGGGCCCCGCGACTCTGGGAAGATGCGGGATCAGAGCTTTATAAGCTGCTGGCTGTAGCGGCGAAAGAGCCGAATCTTGTCAAACAGCGCGTTTCTGCCGGTTGAGGACGGGGGGGTGTCGGGGCGAGTCCTTGGGCGAGGTTGCGAGGTGCGGCCGGGCACCCGAAAACGGCCAAGAGCAAGAGATTTCCCTTGCCGGGGCATTAAAACGGGCCATTTCGATTTTCGACAAAGCCGGGCATACTTGTGCAAACGGTAATCGGTGCGATTGCGCCCAGAAACACGGATGATCTGACAGATGAGCGAAACACCAGAATATACGCCGCCCAAAGTCTGGACCTGGGACAGTGAAAGCGGCGGCAGATTCGCTAGTATCAACCGCCCCATTGCCGGGCCGACCCATGACACGGAATTGCCAGTCGGCAAGCATCCGTTGCAGCTGTATTCGCTGGCCACACCCAACGGGGTGAAAGTGACGGTGATGCTAGAGGAATTGCTGGCGGCAGGTCATACGGGGGCAGAATATGACGCTTGGCTGATCCGGATCGGTGATGGCGACCAGTTTGGCAGTGGCTTTGTCGAGGTTAACCCGAATTCGAAGATCCCGGCGCTGATGGATCATTCCACGGCCAAACCAACGCGGGTGTTCGAATCCGGGGCCATGCTGTTGTACCTGGCCGAGAAATTCGGGGCGTTTCTGCCGTCTGATCCGGCGGATAGGGCGGAATGCCTGTCCTGGTTGTTCTGGCAGATGGGCAGCGCGCCTTATTTGGGGGGCGGGTTCGGGCATTTCTACGCTTATGCGCCGTTCAAGATGGAATACCCGATCAACCGGTTTGCAATGGAGGTAAAACGCCAGCTGGATGTGTTGGACCGTAACCTTGCCGAGCGCCGGTTTATGTGTGGTGACGAATACACCATTGCCGATATCGCCATCTGGCCTTGGTATGGCGCGCTGGTGGCCAACCGGGTCTATGAGGCGGCAGAGTTTCTGGATACGGCGTCTTACAAACACGTCAATCGCTGGACGGCCGAGATTGGCGAACGTGCGGCGGTGAAACGCGGGGTGATGGTAAACCGGCCCTTTGGCAACCCCGAGGGCCAGCTGCATGAACGCCACGATGCGGGTGATTTCGACACCAAGACACAGGACAAGCTAGAGCCAGACCAACAGGGGTGAAACACGCCGTAGGGTGTGCTTTCAGCGCAC
>JBLINN010000114.1:0-12099 GCA_047639325.1 Paracoccaceae bacterium
ATCTTGCAGCGCATTCATCGCATTCATCGCAAAACCCTCTGTTTGGTCAAAAACCTGCCGCCCCTCAGTCGTTGTCGCATTGAATCTGCCCGCGATTTCCGTCACCTTGCACAAAATTAACCCCGTGCCAAAGCGGAGCGCAATATGATCCCTTCCCCCGATGCCGAAACCCCACAGGCCGAAACCTCGTACAAGCGGGTGATGCTGAAAATTTCCGGCGAGGCGCTGATGGGGGATCTAGGCTATGGCTTGAACCCGCCAACCGTCCAGCGCATCGCCAACGAGGTGAAATCGGTGCATGATCTTGGGGTCGAGATTTGTATGGTGATCGGCGGCGGCAACATCTTTCGCGGCCTTCAGGGCAGCGCGCAGGGGATGGAGCGGACAACGGCCGATTACATGGGCATGCTGGCCACGGTAATGAACGCGCTGGCGATGCAGTCGGCGCTGGAAGACATTGGTGTCTTTACCCGGGTGATATCGGCCATTCGGATGGACGAAGTGGCCGAGCCCTATATTCGCCGCCGCGCCGTACGCCATCTGGAAAAAAAGCGCGTGTGCATTTTTGCCGCCGGGACCGGCAATCCCTATTTCACCACCGACACAGCCGCCACGCTGCGCGCCAATGAAATGAGTTGCGAGGCGATCTTTAAGGGCACCAAGGTGGACGGGGTCTATGACAAGGACCCGGAAAAGTTTGACGATGCGGTGCGCTATGACGAAGTCACCTATGACGATGTGCTGATGAAACGCCTTGGCGTGATGGATGCCAGCGCCATCGCCTTGGCGCGGGACAACAATTTACCAATCATCGTGTTTTCGCTGGATGAACCGGGGGGCTTTCGTGGCATTCTGGCCGGGCGCGGCACCTATACAAAGGTCAACGGCTAAGGCTATAGACGCGTTAGGCAGAACAAGACCGAAAGACGGGGGAGGGCAGCATGTCCGACGATTTTCTACTGGATACCGACGATCTGCAACGGCGGATGGATGGGGCCATGGCCTCGCTGCGGACCGAGTTCGCGTCGCTTCGCACCGGGCGGGCCAGTGCCTCGATGCTGGAACCGATCATGGTTGACGCCTATGGCCAGCGCACGCCGATCAATCAGGTGGGCACGGTGAACGTGCCGGAATCGCGCATGGTCACGATCAACGTCTGGGACAAGGCGATGGTTGGTAAGGTGGAAAAGGCGATCCGCGAATCCGGGCTGGGGATCAATCCGCAGCTGAACGGCACCATTATCATGTTGCCGATCCCTGAATTGAACGAGGAACGCCGCCGCGAGCTGACCAAAGTTGCCGGGCATTATGCGGAAAACGCGCGGGTCTCCGTGCGTAACATTCGTCGCGATGGCATGGATCAGGTCAAAAAGGCCAAGGCCGATGGTATCTCTGAGGATGACCAGAAATTCTGGGAAACCGAAGTGCAGGAATTGACCGACAAGATGATCCTGGCCGTCGACGCCGCGCTAGAGACCAAGCAAGCCGAAATCATGCAGGTCTGAGCCAGAATATGCCCAAAGACCCCGCCACCGAACAGCCGCATCGCGGCCCGCGTCACGTGGCGATTATCATGGATGGCAATGGCCGCTGGGCCCAGGCCCGCGGGCGTCCCCGGCTGTTTGGCCACCATGCAGGCGCGCGCCGGGTGCGCGAAGTGGTCGAGGCCTGCCCGGATTTGGGCGTCAAGTATCTGACAATATTCGCGTTTTCTACCGAGAACTGGAAACGCACCCAGGTAGAAGTCGCCGGATTGATGAGCCTGTTTCGCCGCTATATCGCCAAGGAAACCAAGGCGTTGGATGCCCGCAATGTGCGGGTGCGGTTTATCGGCGACCGGGTTCGTCTGGACGCCAAGCTGATAGCGCTGATGGATCAGCTGGAAATACAAACTTCTAAAAATGACGGCGTGCATCTGACCATCGCCCTGAACTATGGCGCTCGGGACGAGGTGGCCCGTGCCACCAGACGGCTGGCGCAGGACGTGGCCGATGGCAAATTGAACCCCGCTGATGTCGACGAAGAAACTCTGCCGCGCTATCTGGACACGCGCGTCTTACCCGACCCCGATCTGGTGATCCGCACCAGCGGCGAGGCGCGGATTTCCAACTTTCTTCTGTGGCAATCGGCCTATGCCGAATATGAATTTATCGACACGCTATGGCCTGATTTCACCGCCGAAGAGCTGGCCCGCCTCTGCACCAGCTTTGGCGAAAAGGACCGGCGGTTCGGAGCCGTCACGGAATGAGCGAGCCGGAAAAAACCACTGGCTCGGGTACAGGTTCCGGTTCGGGACGGTGGTCCGATCTGGCACCCCGGGTCGGGTCGGCCATTGTGATGGTTGTGGTTGGTTTGGCGGTCATCTGGGCAGGGGGCGATGTGTTTCACCTGTTTGTCGCGCTGATCTGCGGCGCGATGGTGTGGGAACTGGTGCGGATGCTTGTGCCAAACGTCCCGGCGCGCGCGGTTCAGCTGGGCGCGCTCAGTGCGGGGGCCATTCTGTTGGCGATGTATTTGCCCGCCTTTTACATTTTGCCGGTGTTGCTGGCACCTTCGGTGGCGGGGTCTTCGCAGGTTGCGCAACATAAAGGGCTGTTTGCGGTGTTTTCCGCGCTGATTGCGCTGGCCGGGTTTGGTATGGTCTTTCTACGCGATGGCGCGGGGCTTGACTGGATGATCTGGCTGATCTGCGTGGTGATTGCCACCGATGTGGCCGGGTATTTTGCCGGCAAGATGATTGGCGGGGCCAAGTTGTGGCCGCGTGTCAGCCCGAAAAAGACCTGGTCCGGCACCGTCGCCGGATGGATCGGCGCCGGGCTGGTGGGGCTGATCTTTGCGCAATATGGTGGGTTTGGTTTGATACTGGTGGTGCTGTCGGTGCTGATGTCGATGGTGTCACAAGCTGGGGATATCGCCGAAAGCGCGTTGAAACGCAAAACCGGGGTGAAAGACAGCTCTGGGTTGATCCCCGGGCATGGCGGGTTGATGGACCGGTTTGACGGGATGCTGGGTGCGTCGCTGTTTGCCTTGTTGGCCGGGGCGCTGCTGGGGCTGCCCGCCGGGGTGATGTGATGCGGCGTGTGTCGATCCTTGGGGCTACCGGGTCTGTCGGGCAGAATACCATCGACCTGATCGCCCGCGCGCCGGATGACTATGACGTGGTGGCCCTGACCGGGGGGCGCAACATTGCGCAGCTGGCCGCAGATGCGCGCGCGCTGAACGCCGATCTGGCGGTTACCGCGTATGAGACACATCTGGACGATCTGCGCGCTGCTCTTGCCGGTTCCGGGGTTGCGGCCGCAGCCGGGCCAACAGCCCTGATCGAGGCCGCTGCACGGCCTGCCGATTGGGTGATGTCGGCGATTGTCGGTGCGGCGGGGCTGGCCCCCGGCATCGCGGCGCTGGAACAAGGCGCGACATTGGCGCTGGCCAACAAGGAATCGCTGGTCTGCGCCGGGGCATTGGTGCTGGACACTGCACGGCGTCACGATGCGCGCCTGTTGCCAGTGGACAGCGAACATTCAGCGGTATTTCAGGCGCTGGTGGGCGAGGATATGGCTGCGGTGGAACGGATCATTATCACCGCCAGCGGGGGAGCGTTTCGCGACTGGCCGCTAGCGGCGCTGAAATCGGCGACCCTTGCCGAGGCGTCCAGACACCCGAACTGGGACATGGGTCAGCGCATCACCATTGACAGCGCATCCATGTTTAACAAAGCCTTGGAACTAATTGAAACAAAGGAATACTTTGGCGTTGATCCCGCGAAGATCGAGGTGATCATTCACCCGGAATCGATGATTCACGCCATGGTTGGTTTCAACGACGGTGCCATCATGGCCCATGTCGGCCCGCCCGATATGCGCCACGCCATCGGATACGCGCTGCACTGGCCAGAGCGGCGTGAATTGCCGGTGGCGCGACTGGATTTGGCGCAGATCGGTCAGCTTAATTTCAACGCGCCGGATGATGCCCGATATCCCGCCTTGCGCCTTGCCCGCGCGGTGATGGAACGCGGTGGTCTGGCGGGGGCAGTGTTCAACGGCGCCAAGGAACGCGCCCTAGATGCGTTTATCGCCGGTCTCATCGGTTTTCTGGACATGGCAGAGGTGGTGGAAGAGGTTTTAACCCGGTTTGATGCACAACCGAACCTTATTGACGCCGCAATGACACTTGATAACGTGACGCAGACAGACCATCTCGCCCGTAAGTGGGCCGATGCAGTGATGGCACAGAGAGCAGGTTAAAATTTTGGATATTCTTGGATTGATCCCGCAGTTTGGCGGTTTGATTTACACGTTGGTGGCCTTTGTTGTCGCCCTTTCGGTGATTGTGGCGGTGCATGAATATGGCCATTACATCGTCGGGCGCTGGACCGGCATTCACGCCGAGGTGTTCTCGCTAGGCTTTGGTCCGGTGTTGTGGAGCCGCATGGACAAGCGCGGCACCCGTTGGCAGATCGCCGCGTTGCCATTTGGCGGCTATGTCAAGTTTCTGGGCGACGCCGATGCGGCCTCGGGCAAAGACACCGAGACCATGGCCGAGATTTATCAGCGCAACCCGGATGATCTGCGCCACACGATGCACGGCGCGCCCTTGTGGGCGCGGGCGGCAACGGTGGCGGCGGGGCCGTTTTTCAACTTTGCCATGTCGATCCTGGTGTTTGCATCGATCTTTATGTTTCGCGGCGTGGCCAGTGACCCGCTGACTGTTGGGTCGCTGAGCGACTTGCCCGGTGGTGTGCACCAGCTTGCCGAAGGCGACGAGATATTGGCGATTGGCGGTGTCGAAACGCCCAAATTTGATGATGCCGAGGCCTGGGCCAGCTTTACCAGCGGCATTCCAAAGCAACCGGTGCTGACCTACGACGTGCGCCGCGATGGTCAGAAAATGACAGTGGACGGGCCGTTCCTGTTTCCGCCGCATATCACTCAGGTTGCGCCGCGTAGTGCAGCGATGGATATCGACCTGAAATCTGGGGATGTCATCACGGCAGTTGAAGGCAATCCGATCTTTGCCTTTGATCAGCTAAAAGAGGTGGTGGAATCCTCGGACGGGCGCGCATTGCAACTGGATGTCTGGCGCGACGGGGACATCAAGGAATTCACCCTGACCCCCCGCCGCACCGATGAACCGCAGGCAGATGGCGGGTTTGTCACCCATTGGCGCATCGGCATCGTTGGCGGCATGGCGTTTGATCCCGCCACGCAGGCATCCGGCCCGCTGGAGGCGGTATCAGGTGGGGTGTCGCAAACCTTGCGGATCGTTCAAGGGTCGCTTTCGGGGTTGTGGCACATGGTTACCGGCGCGATCAGCACCTGTAACATGTCGGGACCGCTGGGCATTGCGGAAACCAGCGGGGCGATGGCCTCGCAAGGCGCGCAAAGCTTTATCTGGTTCATTGCGGTGCTGTCGACGGCTGTGGGCCTGTTGAACCTGTTCCCGATCCCGGCGCTGGATGGCGGGCATCTGGTGTTTTACGCTTACGAGGCCGTGTCCGGAAAGCCGCCAAGCGACAAGGTGTTGCGGGTGTTGATGGGGGCAGGGATCGTGTTGATCCTGTCGCTGATGCTGTTCGCGCTGAGCAACGATTTGTTCTGCTAGGGTATCCGATTAACGGGCTGCACGCCGGGCCGCAAACACGCTGGCTGCCAGGCTGCGGGTTTCGGTTTCCAGCGCGGATAGCCCGGCGCTTGCTGCCTCGCCATCCTGTGCTTCGATCGCGTCGGTGATCACGGTGTGCAGCCCGACAATCGCCGCGCGGGACCGGGCGGGATAGGTGATCATGTTCATCAGCGGCTGCATTGCCTCGACCGCACCGGCCAGTTGATAAGACAGCACCGGATTGCCCGCGCCGTCTACCAAAGCCCGGTGAAAATCCACGTCTGACGCGCAAAACGCTTCGTCCGTCAGGCCGGGCTGACCCTGGCGAAAAATCTCGGTGCGCATGGTGGCCAGCTGGTCGGGCGTGCGCCGTTCGGCTGACAGCGGCGCGCAGGCGCGTTCCAGCGCATAGCGCGCCTCGCAGGCGGTATCAAAGCTGACATCGTTCATCGATAGCAACAGCGTCGAGGTGGTGATTTGCTGCGTATAAGCGTCCCGAAAGCTGAGCCTTTTGACAAACGCCCCGCCAGTGGCACCGCGCTGAGTGCGGATCAGCGATTGCGCTGCCAGCCGTTTTAACGCCTCACGCACTGTAGGGCGCGAAACGTTGAACTGATCGGCCAGCTCTGCCTCGGACGGCAGGCGGGTGTCGACGATCAGGTCACCCGACACAATCGCGTCGCGGATCGCCTGGGCAATCTGAGCCGATAGATCGGCGGAACTGTTTGGGTCAATTTTCATCGCGCATAAACTTTTTATTTGTCTGACATTTAAAAGTCTGACATTTAAAACGCAAGGGCTGAGTCGCGTCTTGGGGATTCAGGCAAGGGGGAAACACTATGCTGTCAGATCGGATCAGGTCGATGGGCGCGCCGCACTGGCTGGCGCTGTTCGGGCTGATCTTGGGCGCGTGGGTGATGTTGTACCTGATGGCAGTGCCTGCTGATTTGCGCGCCGTCGGGGCGATCTATGGCGCGGACTTCTGGGTGAATTTCTGCAATTTGACACCAGATGCCGCCGGGATGGCGCGAATGGTGGCGATGTGGGTGCTGATGTCAGCGGCGATGATGGCGCCAACCGTTTTGCCTGCGCTGGCGACCTATGAGGATCTGGGCCAGACCGGCACAGCCACCAGCATGGCGCGCCTGTTGGCGGGCTATCTGACCATCTGGTTGGGCTTTTCGCTGTTGGCGGCGGGCGCGCAGATGGGGTTGTTTCGCGCCGGGTTGCTGGACCCGCTGGGCCAAAGTGCCACCAGCTGGCTGACAGCCGGGTTGCTATTGCTGGCGGGGCTGTACCAGTTTTCGCCAATGAAAGACGCCTGCCTTAGCAAGTGCCGCCAGCCGCTGACGTTTTTCATGTCGCATTGGGCAGAAGGCCCGTGGCGCAACGGGTTGCGGTTGGGGCTGGTGTGTCTGGGCTGTTGCTGGGCGCTGATGATGTTGGCCTTTGTGGGCGGGGTGATGAACCTGGCCTTTATGGGGCTGGCGACGCTGGTCATGGTTTTGGAAAAACTGCCCGAAATCGGGCGCTATATTACCCGCCCACTGGGGGTCGCCTTGTTGACGGCCGCCGCCGGGTGGACCTTGGCACATATGTTGTAATTGGAGGAAAAGATACATGGCATTGGACGCAATGGAAGTGGGCACCGTCCCCTGGACGATCAAGGGCGAGCTGATCCTGAACTGCAACTGCACGGTTTTCTGTCCCTGTGTCGTGTCGCTGGGCAAGCACCCGCCCACCGAAGGGCATTGCCAGACCTGGGGCGGCGTCCGCATCGACAGCGGCGATTATGGGGATATCGACCTCAGTGGGTTGAATGTTGGCCTGATGATCGAAATCCCCGGCATGATGGGGCGCGGCAACTGGAAGGTGGCGTTGTTTATCGATGATCGCTCGACCGACGCGCAATACGACGCGCTGGTCAACATCTTTAGTGGCGCCGCCAAGGGCACAACAGGTCTGTTCCAGATATTGGTCGGCGAAATTCTGGGCCACGAGCGTCAGCCGGTCAGTTACGAAACCGAAGGCAAAACCCGCCACATTACCGTTGGCCGCAAGATACAGGGGGTTGTTCACCCGGTTGGTGGTCAGGATACCGACAAGGACATCGTGATCACCAATACGCAATATTGGATGGGGCCGGACATCACGGTCGCAACCGCCACCAAGGGCAAATTGCGCGCCTATGGCCGTGTCTGGGATTTTGATGGGCGCTCCGCCGAGATCTGCCAGATCGACTGGCATGGACCTAAGTAATGGCCCCGGTGATGATCGGGGGCGACTATTTCCGGGTCATGGCACGCAATAATGCGTGGCAGAACAGTCAGTTGCTTGACATACTTGATGCGATGCCAGTCGGCGAGCTGACCCGGGATCGCGGCGCCTTTTTCGGCTCGATCCTGGGCAGGTTGAATCACGTTTTGTGGGGCGACAACCTGTGGATGTCCCGGTTTTATGGCGGACCGGCGCCCGGTGTTGGCGGGGCGGATGGTCCGGCGATGCATGCGGATCTGCAGGGCTGGGGCCAGGCCCTTGCGGAAATGGCTTCGCGCATTTCCGGGTGGGCATCGGGACTTAAACTGGATTTATGCGTCGCGAGTTTCTTTAACCACCAGACGCATCACCGGGGTCAGGTACATGCGATGCTGACGGCAGCCGGGTCGAAGGCCCCAGTGAGCGATCTGTTTTTGATGCCCGAGGAGTCACCATGGCTGTAATTTCCCAGTCGCGCCGATTGCGGCGCACCCCGTTTTCCGACGGAGTCGAGGCCGCCGGGGTGAAAGGCTATACTGTCTACAATCACATGCTGTTGCCGACCGTGTTTCGCAGCATTGAAGAGGATTATCGTCACCTCAAGGAAGCGGTTCAAGTCTGGGATGTCGCCTGCGAGCGACAGGTCGAACTGCGCGGGCCCGATGCGGCGCGGCTGATGCAGATGCTGACTCCGCGCGATCTGCGCGGGATGGTGCCCGGCCAATGCTATTATGTGCCAATCGTCGATGAAACCGGCGGCATGTTGAATGACCCGGTAGCGGTCAAGTTGGCCGAGGACCGGTGGTGGATATCCGCCGCCGACAGTGACTTGTTGTTTTGGGTCAAGGCGGTGGCGCATGGCTGGCGATTGGATGTTCTGGTGGACGAACCGGATGTGTCGCCGCTGGCCATTCAGGGCCCGAAAGCCGATGACCTGATGGCGGCGGTATTCGGCGACGGGGTGCGCGACATCCGGTTTTTTCGTTTTCGCGTTCTAGAGTTTCAGGGCCGGTCGCTGGTGGTGGCGCGGTCTGGCTATTCCAAGCAGGGCGGGTTCGAGATCTATGTCGAGGGCAGCGACCTGGGAATGCCGCTGTGGAATGCGTTGATGGAGGCGGGGCGGGGGATGGATGTCCATGCGGGCTGTCCCAATCTTATCGAACGGATCGAGGGCGGGTTGCTGTCTTATGGCAATGACATGACCGATGATAACACACCGCATGAATGCGGGTTGGGCAAGTTTTGCAACACCCATACCGCGATTGGATGTATCGGCCGTGATGCACTGCTTAGGGTGGCCAAGGAAGGCCCGGTGCAGCAGATTCGGCCGGTCGAGATTCACGGCGCGACGGTGCCGGGATGTGACCGGCCGTGGCCATTGGTGGCGGGGGGGCGGCAGGTCGGGCAGGTGACCAGTGCCGCTTGGTCGCCGGATTTTGAAACCAATGTGGCCATAGCCATGGTGCGCATGACCCATTGGGACGAAGGAACGGAACTGGATGTGGTGACCCCGGATGGGGCACGCGCCGTGACGGTGTGGGAAACGTTCTGGATATAGTTGCCGGTTTGAGCGACAGAACAGGCAAGCGATTGGTTCGTTTGCCGGAAAGATGAGAGGAAGCGGTCATGTTCAACGCATTAGTGGTTGATAAGGACGAGGACAGCGGCAGGACATCCGCCGCGGTCAGGCAGATCGGGCTGGATGATTTGCCCGAGGGCGAGGTTACCGTCGCGGTCGAATATTCGACGGTGAATTACAAAGACGGGTTGTGCATTGGCCCAGGTGGCGGGTTGGTGCGAAAGTATCCGCATGTGCCGGGGATCGATTTTGCCGGAACGGTCGAGGCGTCGTCGGATGACCGTTACAGCCCCGGCGACAAGGTGGTTCTGACCGGCTGGCGTGTCGGTGAGGCGCATTGGGGTGGCTATAGCCAAAAGGCGCGGGTGCGGGCCGATTGGTTGGTGCCGTTGCCCGGCGGGTTGGATACACGGGCCGCGATGGCCGTGGGCACCGCCGGGTTTACCGCGATGCTGGCGGTGATGGCGCTGGAGGATCACGGGTTGGTGCCTGGGCATGGCCCGGTGTTGGTGACCGGGGCTGCGGGGGGTGTTGGATCCGTGGCGACGGCGATTCTGGCGCATTTGGGCTATGAAGTGGCCGGGGTGACCGGGCGGCCTGAAACCGCCGATTATCTGACCTCGTTAGGGGCAACCCAGATTGTGGCCCGCGATCAGATCAACGAGACCGTGAAGCGCCCACTAGAGGGCGAGACCTGGGCCGGGTGTGTTGATGCGGTTGGTGGCGCGATGTTGGCGCGGGTGTTGGGGCAGATGAAATACGGGGGCAGTGTGGCCGCCGTGGGTCTGGCCGGGGGCGTAGGTCTGCCTGCAACGGTCATCCCGTTCTTGCTGCGCGGGGTTAATCTGTTGGGGATCGATTCGGTGATGCAGCCCTATGATAACCGGGTACGTGCCTGGACCCGGATCGCCAGCGATCTGCCGATGGACAAGCTGGAGGCGATGATCCAGCCGGCAACGCTAAGCGATCTGCCGCAGCTGGGGGCCGATATTCTGAAAGGTCAGGTCCGGGGCCGGGTTGTGGTTGATGTAAACGCCTGATCCCTTTGCAAGGATTGATCGTCTGAAAGCCCTGTTTGGGGCTTTCAGGCCTTGCGCGGCGCGGTCAGGTAATCTGCGCTTGAAACCCGGCGCCTGACAGGTCTCAATACCCGTGGTCGCGGATCGTGCCGGGCCTGTCAGATTGAGGGCCAAAATGTCAGATGCCATCCTTGATGTGGATTTTGTCCGCGCGCAGTTTCCGGCGTTTTCCGAGCCGAGCCTGCAAGGTCAGACGTTTTTCGAAAACGCCGGGGGGTCTTATACCTGCAAGCCGGTGATTGACCGGCTGACCCGCTATTACACCCAACGCAAAGTACAGCCCTACGAGCCCTATGCGGCCAGCCAACTGGCAGGCGCAGAGATGGACGAGGCGCGCGCGCGCATGGCGGCGATTCTGGGGGTGAATACGGACGAGCTGTCATTCGGGCCGTCGACAACCCAAAACACCTATGTTCTGGCGCAGGCCTTTCGCCAGTGGATGCAGCCGGGCGAGGCGATCATTGTCACCAATCAGGACCACGAGGCCAATTCCGGGCCGTGGCGGCGCCTGGCCGAGGCGGGGATCGAGATACGCGAATGGCAGATTGATCCGGGTACCGGCCATCTGGACCCGGAACAGCTCGAGTTGTTGCTGGACGAAAAGGTGCGGCTGGTGTGTTTTCCGCATTGTTCCAACGTGGTGGGCGAGATCAACCCGGTGACCGAAATCACCGCGATGGCGCATGCCGCCGGGGCGTTTGTTTGTGTGGATGGGGTGTCCTACGCCCCGCACGGATTTCCCGATGTCGGCACGTTGGGGCCGGATATTTACCTGTTTTCCGCCTATAAAACCTATGGGCCGCACCAGGGCTGTATGGTGATCCGCCGGGCTTTGGGCGAATTGCTGCCCAATCAGGGGCATTCCTTTAATGGTGGGGTTTTGTATCAGCGGTTCACGCCTGCCGGTCCTGACCATGCGCAAGTTGCCGCCAGTGCCGGGATGGCTGATTATGTCGATATGCTTTGCGCGCATCATGGCGGACCAGCGGGCGATTCCGGTTTTGTGCATGATCTGATGCGTAATCACGAGATTAAATTGCTGCAACCCCTGCTGGATCTGGTCAAGGATCGCAACGCGGTGCGGCTGATCGGGCCGTCGGATGCCAGCACCCGCGCGCCTACTGTGGCATTGGACCTGAGCAAGCCCGCCGGAGCGGTAGCAGAGGAGCTGGCGCGCGCTGGTATCATGGCGGGGGGCGGTGATTTTTATGCGGTGCGACCGCTGTCGGCGATGGGGGTGGACCCCGAACAGGGTGTGCTGCGGTTGAGTTTTACGCATTACACGCAACAGGCTGATATGGAACAGCTTTTGAACGTGTTGGACGAGGTGCTATAAAAGCCGATTTTTCTGAGACGCGTGCCAGAAATACCTTACTTGCTTGAAGCTAAATCACTGTTTAGTTTTGAAGCATATGGAATTCAGTTGGGCGATAGTGAAAGATATAGTCAAGTTTTGACTAGGGTCAGGACTCATAACCAAAACAAGACGATTGCGGCCAGCGCGATGGCTGAGAGGAAGAGCTTTGGGCATCTGTCGTAACGCATGGCGATACGTCGCCAGTCTTTGAGTTTGCCGAACATATT
>JBLINN010000115.1:0-12079 GCA_047639325.1 Paracoccaceae bacterium
GCATTCGCGTCATCCATTGCCGCCTATCGCCCGCCCGCCCCCCCCCCGAGAACTCATTGCTTCCGGAACGCGAACAATGCAGGCGCCCCGGAATACGCAGGCCACAGAGCGCAGATTTGATCAATAAGCCAAGCTATTTTGGCCCCTAACCCCTTGTTGAAACGATGGCTTTACACGCGCCCAGGTGCGATTCAGAAAGGATGGGCCCTGTTGATCACAACAATGTTGTTCCCACGCCCTTTGATGAGTGAATTATGTTTCTTTACAAGCCGCGCCGTCGCGGTGCACACTCGGAACCCTAATGTAACGATAGTATTTGTTGTGGGGACTGCATGCTCGCGGCACCTGACTGCCAGTTGAGTACGGCTTGGAACTTTTGGGGTATCAGCCCAGAGGATTTCGGGCGATCCGCATTCTTCGACAAAAACACCATGACTTTGCGTTGCGCCATACTGGGCGACGCGATTGGGGATAAGGGCCAATTCCGGCACCCCCCCACCAACCGGCGCAGCCTTAAAATGGGAACCGACATTTCCGGCCCCCTTGGCACGCCTGTTTCAGACCTGAATATTTCTTTGATCGATCAACTGCTCCTTGGCGTAAAAACGCAGGGGTTCGCCGCATCAGGCGACTGGTATCAGAACAGCAGTCTCACGATCAAACCACTTGGGGGCACGCACGGGCAAAATTAATGCCCGGGTGGTGTTGGCGCAATTCATAACCCGTCGGCCAAACTGTCCGCTTACCCTATCCCGAAAAGCCCCCGTCCCCCTGGCCGGCGACGTCATTGCCGGTTCTGCCCGACCACTGACATCAGCTAAACGAAAGAGAAACAAACGTGCAATTTATCGATCAAGCGCCGGCCTACTCACAAAAATCGATTTCTCTGACAAGGGCCATCGACCTTGGCCGCGCCAAAATAAATGCGGAGGCCGGCAGCGAAAATCTGATGGCGTGTTTCCGCCCGGAACTAAAGATCGCAACAGCCTTTGACACCGCCGTTGATGCCCGGATGAGGTTTTTCGATCTGCCGACACCCGACAAGCTGGATCTGATGATCAACGAGCTTTTGCCGGGCTTTTATCACCCCGAGCTGCTGCCGCTGACCGGCCGCGACTCTTGGGTTGTGCGTTTTGTGGTGGACGGCGACGTGCACCGAACCCTGATAATGGATGCCGATGGCATCCGAACACTTGAAATCGGCCAGGACCCGGTCCCAGCAATCGAACTGGAGACTGATATTATGACCCTTCTGGCCCTGCTGCGTTCAACCATCGCCGATTTTCACCTGAATACACCTGACGTGACCGCGTCATCTATCACTGCGCTGAGCGCGGAAGAAGCCTCGGAAATCACCGGCGGCATGCCTGCTGATCCTGCAGGGGACGGCGACGAAGGCGACGAAGGCCAACGAGAGCAATGAAGGCGACGAAGCCGGTGCAGCACCATCTTGGTCTGGGGCTGCGGCCGATGACGGATCTTGTGGCGGCTATGCCTGCGGTGCGGATGCCGGTTCGGACGACGATGCTTGCGGCGCCGACGCCTGCGCGATTGATGCGGGCGGGGCCTCGGGCGCCGGTGCGGATGCGGACCCATTTGGGGCCGATCTGGCGGGCGGCCTGGATACCGGATCAATCGATCCGGGTGTCTAGCGCCTGATCAACGATAACAAACGGCGGGCCGGTGAAACATCAGTTTCACCGGCCCGTTGCCTTTTGGGGGTGGGGGTAGGGTGTCAAACGGCTGCACGGCCGCGCCCAGTCAGGCGCTTTGCAGCGACGCACCACCCTGCGGGATATCAAGGAACGCGCGCCGGGCGGCGTCAAAATTGCGGCGAAGCGGCGCTGTAATCTGCGACTGATCCGCAAAGTAGCTGCCGACCCGGCAAATCTGCGCGGCAAGGTCCGGGCTCACCCCGCCATCGTCGCCATTGCCGACCGGATCGGTGGACAACCAGCCCCGGTTTCTGGCCTCTTTCACGATCAGCTTGAACCGCTGCACGCAATGAAAGGTCAGATAGATCGACAGGTATTCCAGATAATCGGCAATCTCGTGACCGCAGTTCGGATCAAAGGCGTCGATCATCACATCAACCATCACATCCGGATCCAGCGGCAAGGCCTCATCGCCGATCAACCAGGCAAAATCCTCGGCCCCGTGGCGCATCCCGGCATATTCGAAATCAAACCACCGCAGGCGGTCATCTGCCCCGATGGCGGCATTGCCCGCGCGGCAATCCCATTTGACAAATTGTTGCGGCGGTCTGGCGAGGGCGGCACAGGCAACATCGCGATCAAACTGATGCGACACGCCGCCCCAATAGGGTTGCAGGGCATCCACCGCGTTCACCTGATTGCTGACCCAGTTGACGTTGCCCCCCAGATGCGGCACCATCTCGTCCAGGGTGGTTTTGCGCGATGCCGCCTGAAACCGGAATATCCCGGCCACCGCCTGCGCCGCCAGATTGATCTGGCCCGCCTTATCCTGCTGTACAATGTCCTGGATCAGACGCCGCTGCCCAACATCGGACTGAAACATGATCTCACCCACCACGCCCAGACATTGCGGAACGTCGTCGCAATATCGGCTAAGGCTTTGCAGCACAAACGCCTCTAGATGGGTGCGGCGAAAATTCGGGCGCATTGTGGCGATCACCTCGCGATCCGGCAGGCGTAGCCGGAAACTGGATCGCCCTGCCCCACCACGCGCCGTCACCTTGATGACCGGCAGCGCGAAATGGGTTTCGGCGCAATCCACAATGCGCGCCATACGGGTTTCAATTGCATCACCAGCCACGGGATCACCTTTGTTAAGTCGTTACCGTCAGATGGGGCATACCCGCCCCTTTTGGGCCTCTGGTGCGCCTTTCATATCGCTAAAATTTGACATTTTTGAGGAAACACTATGCCGGTCAGGCTGAAATTCGCGGGCAAGTCATCTGCACACGTCCAAGAGGGGCTGTATCTGAAACTAGCTGATTTTAGAGATAAATCTCGTGAATGCGCTTGGGTTTGGCTCTAAGTTCAACAAGAAAACCACCGGCAAGCATCCGGAAAACGCCACAAATTTTCCCGAATGTATCATCGTGGCCAGCGCCCATGGGCACTCCTCTTTAGCCCCGCCGCTTAAGGCCCAGACGCGCGCCCAATTGCGCTGGTGGCGCAAGGCCGCTGTGATCTGCCTTCATCTGCGCAAATCGCTGCACGGCCCATGCGGGATAGGCCGCTGAGCGCCCGGTTTGATGATCGACATTCATCAGCATCATTTCTTGCGTGGCGCAAATGCTCCCGGATTTTTCCGCCACCATTTCGCTAAACAAATGCAGGCGTTTTTCGTCGTGATCCATCAGGCGGAACTGGACGGAAAACCGCTCGCCCAGCCGCTGGTCTTTCAGGTAATGCTGATGCGATTGCAACGCATAGGGCCCCTGCCCGGCGGCGTGGACAAATTCCACACCGATACCCAGATAATCCGACAACAGCACGTCTGATGCCTGATCAAACACCAGCCCATAATAGCCGACATTCATGTGGCCGTTATAGTCGATCCATTCCGGCAGCACCGCATGGCGCGACACCACAACCGGGGCGGGATAAGAACCGTCATGGCCAGTACGGGGCGGGTGGGTCATGGCGGCTACATCCTGTGCTGGTTCGCTTTGCCACAGTCTGCCGGTTTTACGCCAGATCGCCAATCCCCGCAGATGGTTGATTTCTTCGTCAAGGGGGCGGATGGTTGGGCAACACGACATGTGGCCGCCCCCTTGGCCATGACCCAACAAGGACACACCGATGAAAGACCTTTATCTAAAGCATGACGCAACCGGGCTGGCCGCATTGGTGGCCAAAGGCGATGTCACCCCATCAGAATTGCTGGACGTTGCCCTGGACCTTGTGGCCAAGCTGAACCCAAAGCTGAACGCAGTTGTGCATCTGCGCGAAGACGTGGCGCGTGGCGCGATTGACACCGGACTGCCCACCGGGCCGTTTCGCGGCGTGCCCTTCCTAATCAAGGATTTGGGGGCCGAAGCGATTGATTTCCCAACCAATAACGGGTCGAAACTGACCGAAGGCAAGCGCTGGACCTATGATTCCGAGATTTTCCTCCGGATGCGGGCGACTGGCCTGAACACTTTTGCGCGCACCACATCGCCTGAATTGGGGGTTGGGCCGGTGACGGAATCGCAGGTCTATGGCGGGCCAACGCGCAACCCGTGGAATTTGGGCCATACCTCGGGCGGCTCATCGGGGGGCTCAGGCGCAGCGGTGGCGGCAGGGATTGTGCCGATTGCCCACGGGTCAGACGGCGGCGGATCGGTGCGGATACCGGCCAGTTCCTGCGGGTTGGTCGGGTTCAAGCCCACGCGCGCCCGCCTGCCGGACGGGCCTGAATCGGGCGAGGGATGGGGCGGCATGGCGATTGATGGCTCGCTTAGCCGGTCACTGCGCGACACCGCCACCATGCTGGATGCCACCCGCGGCGCCGATCTGGGCGCGCCCTATTGGGCACCGCCGATGCAGGGCAGTTACACTGACGCCATGGCCCGCACCCCCGGCCCGCTGAAAATACGGTTCAGCACCAGAACCCTAAGCAATGATCCGGTGCATCCAGAATGCGCGGAGGCAGTGGAAAAAACCGCGCGTCTGCTGGAAGCTCTGGGCCACAACGTCGAAGAATTCCAACCTGCCGCTGATCTGGACGTCGAGGCGATGATGCTAGCCTGGACCCGAATTGTCGCCTGCGGCACCGCGTTGTCGGTGCGAACCGCCCTGAAGGGCGCGCCGCTTGACCCGACGATGATCGAGGGGGTCACGCGCGGGGCGCTGACCCTTGCCGATCAAGTTTCCGGCGCGGATTACCTGGCCTCGGTCAACGCCGTTCACGCCTTTGGGCGGCGCATGGCGCGGATATTCCTGAATTGTGATGTGCTGGTAACGCCGACACTTGCGGCCCCCCCGGCGCCCGTTGGCCAGCTAAAACCGGACAATGAGGATTTTGTCGATTACCGCAACGGCCCCGGCGGGGTGTTCGAATATTCGCCCTATACCGCGATTTTCAACGCCAGCGGCCAGCCCGCCGTATCCCTGCCCCTGCATTGGAGCGTTGATGGCCTGCCGGTTGGCGTGCATCTGGCGATGGCATTTGGCGCGGACGAGGCGCTGATGTCGCTATGCGCCCAGATCGAAACCGCCGCGCCCTGGGCCGCCACTCAGCAAAGCCTGCTGGACCGGGGCGGCATCGCAACCTGACGAAAGCCGTGTCATCTGGCACTGTTTCCCTTGAAATGCCCCGGTGGGGGGGCTTTCTTTGGACGTAACAACAGGGTGACCGATGCCAACAAACACGTTTATCACAAAGAACCTGCGCAAGATTTATGGGACAGGACCGGCAGCGGTCCACGCCCTGCGCGGCGTCAATCTGGAAATCCCCAAGGGTGAGATTGTGGTGCTTCTGGGCCCGTCGGGCAGCGGCAAATCGACCTTGCTGAACATCATCGGCGGGCTTGATCGGGGCACCGACGGCCAGGTGTTCTTTCGCGATCAAGAATTAAGCGCGATGAGTGATGCCGAGCTGACCCGCTATCGCCGCGACCACGTGGGGTTTGTGTTTCAGTTCTATAACCTGATGCCCAGCCTGACCGCGCATGAAAACGTTGAACTGGTCACCGAAATTTCCCGCAATCCGATGACAGCGGATGACGCCTTGGCGCTGGTTGGGCTGGACAAACGGTCTGACCATTTTCCGGCGCAATTATCAGGCGGCGAGCAACAGCGGGTGGCGATTGCCCGTGCCGTGGCCAAACAGCCCGACGTGTTGTTTTGCGACGAACCCACCGGCGCGCTGGACAGTAAAACCGGGCGGGCGGTGCTGAACGTGCTGAAAAACGTCAACGAACAACTGGGGGCGACCGTGCTGATCGTCACCCATGCGGCGGCGCAGGCGGCAATGGCCGACCGAGTGATCAAATTTGCTGATGGCGACATCAAAGAGGTTATCATCAACAAGACCAAGCTGACCCCGGAAGACATCGAATGGTAGCCTTGTGATGTCACCGCTGACCAAAAAGCTGGGCCGCGATTTGTGGCGCATCAAAGGCCAGGCAATTGCCATCGCGCTGGTGATCGCCGTGGGTGTTTTGCTGTTGGTGATGATGACCGGGCTGGTGGCGTCACTGGATGAAACCCGGCGCGCCTATTATGAGCGCTATCGGCTGGCGGATGTGTTTGCGCCGGTGGCGCGCGCGCCGGAGCGGCTGATCAATGACTTGCGCGAAATCCCCGGCGTTGGCGCGGTTGAACTGCGGGTGGTCGGCAATGCCCTGATCGACATGGGCGGTGATGCGCTGCCGATCCAGGCCCGCGCCGTGTCATTGCCCGACTATCGCGCCCCGGAATTGAACGCGCTCTATCTGACCGATGGGCGGATGTTCGACGGCGATCGCGCGGGCGAAGTGGTGGTCCTGCGCAGTTTCGCCAAGGCGCATGGATTAACCCCCGGTGATACCCTGAATGCCACGATGAACGGCTTTCGGCGCAGCTTCAAGATCGTCGGATTTGCCCAGTCGCCCGAGTTTCTGTTCACCCCCGCCCCGGGCGAAATGGTGCCCGATGATGGCCGGTTTGCGGTTCTGTGGATGAGCCGCGCCTCGTTAGAGGCCGCGTTCGACATGGAGGGCGCGTTTAACGAGGCGCTGTTGTCGCTGGCGCGCGGAACCGACACGCAGGCGGTTTTTGCCGCCGTCGATCAACTGCTGGACCGCTATGGGGGCCTGGGCGCTTACGGCGTGGCGGACATGACATCGAACCGCTTTATCAGCGAAGAAATCCACGGATTACGCGCCAGCTCGTCCAGCATCCCACCGGTGTTTCTGGCCGTGGCGGCCTTTCTTTTGTACATCGTGATATCGCGCATCGTGCAGGCCGAACGCGAAGAAATTGGCCTGATGAAGGCCTTTGGCTATACCAATGGCGAGGTCGGCGGCCATTATTTCAAGATGATCCTGGTGATTGCCGCAGGCGGCGCGCTGGCGGGGTGCCTGATGGGCATCGCCGCCGGGCGGGCGATGGTTGACGTCTATCTGTTGTTCTACAAATTCCCGTTTCTGGTGTTCCGGCTGGATCCGTCATCTTTTGTTGTGGGGTTTCTGGTCAGTATCCTGTCGGCCTCGGCGGGCGGGGTGCTGGTATTGCGGCGGGTGTTTGACCTGACGCCAGCGGTGGCAATGCGCGCCGCAGCGCCACCCGATTACAGCCGCACCGGGCGATTTGGCGCCAGCCTGAACCGGTTTCTGGACCAACCCAGCCGCATGGTCCTGCGCCGCGTGACCCGCGCGCCCGGGCAGATGGGCGGGGCGGTGGCCGGAGTCGCCGCCGGTGTCGCGCTTTCGGCAGCGATGGCGTCGATCCTGTCCAGTTTTGACGACATGATGGAGCTAAGCTTTTCGGTGGTGGATCGCAGCGACATCTCGGTGACGTTCATCCACCCGGTCGCCGCGCGCAGCGTGTTCGATTTGCAAAGCCTGCCCGGCGTGATCGAGGCCGAACCCGTGCGCATCGTTCCGGCCATCCTGAAAAACGGGTTGAACAGCTATCGCGGGGCGATCAACGGAATGATCGCCGATCCACGTCTGAACCGCGCGGTTGATGCGGATGAAAACCCGATCCACCTGCGCCAGGACGGCATCATCCTGTCAACCGGGCTGGCCGCGACACTGGATATCAGCCCCGGTGAGTTGCTGAGTGTGGACGTGCGTGAAGGCCGACGACCGCTGGTTGATATCCCGGTGATCGCGGTGGCCGAAAGCCTGCTGGGGTCGCCATCCTACATGGAGCTGGGCGCGCTGAACCGGGTGCTAAACGAACCGCTGCGGGTGTCCGGGGCCTATCTGCGGATTGATAACGCCTATGCCGACCGGATTTACAAAGCCCTGAAAGACATGCCGAAAGTGGCCGGAGTCAGCCTGAAATCCGACGCGCGGGCGGCGTTCCAGAAAGTGACGGATCAGGGCGCCGGGGCGATGCGCTATGTGATGGCACTGATTGCCGCGGTGATCACCTTTGGTGTTGTCTATAATGCGGCGCGGATTGCCCAGGCCGAACGTTCGCGTGATCTGGCCAGTCTGCGGGTGCTGGGGTTTACCAAGGGCGAGGTCGCCTTTGTCTTGCTGGGCGAGTTGGCGATTGTCACCTTGCTGGCGCTGCCGTTGGGCGCATTGGCGGGGTATTTCCTGACCTTCGCCATTTCCGCAGGATTCAGTACCGACCTTTATCAAATCCGGGCGAGTTTTAACATTTCCAGCTATGGGGCTTCCTTTGCCATCGTGGTTTTCGCCGCCTTGGTCTCGGGTTGGCTGGTGAAACGTGATATTGATCGGACGGATCTGATTACCGCCCTGAAAACACGGGAGTAGAACGTGGCACAAAAGAAAAGGAGATCCCGTTTGGTGATGACGCTGGGCGCGATTGTTCTGGTGGGGGGGGCGCTGACAGCGGCCTTTTGGCCACGCGCCATCTTTGTAGATATAGCCGCTGTGCAGGTAGGGCCGATGATCGTCACCATCAACGAAGAGGGCCGCACCCAGGTGCGCGAACCCTATGTGGTGTCTGCCCCAGTCGCGGGTGAATTGCAGCGGGTGTCGGTTGTGCCGGGCGAAAAGGTTGTCAAAGGCGAAACTGTGGTGGCCGAGATGCGCCCCGTGAACCCATCGGCATTGGATGTGCGCACCCACGAGCAGGCCTTTGCCGCCGTCACCGCCGCCGAGGCCGGATTGCGCGTGGCGCAAGCTGACCTGAACGCCGCCGACGCCAACCTAGATTTTTCGCAAAGCGAGCTGGAGCGCGCCAATCAACTGGTGGAACGCCAAATCTTCAGCAAAGTGGCGCAGGAACGCGCACAACAGGCGGCGCGGGTGGCCGAGGCCAATGTGGACACGGTCAAGGCCGCGATTGCCATGCGCAAGGCGGAACTGACGAACGCCCGCGCCCAACTGATCGGGTTTGACGATGACGGCCTGTCCGAGGCGTTGAAGCGCGGCAATGGCGCGTCGCACAGCATCCCGTTACGGGCGCCGATCGACGGGACCATCTTGAAAATCATGCAGAAAAGCGAAACCACCCTGCCCGCCGGTGCGCCAATCCTGGAGATTGGCGATATCGAAGGCGATCTGGAAGTGGTGGCCGAGTTGCTGTCGTCAGACGCGGTGCAGGTGGTCACCGGAAATCGGGTGCTGATCACCAACTGGGGGGGTGCCAGCGATCTGGCAGGTCAGGTCAGCCGGATTGACCCCTATGGGTTTACCAAATATTCGGCCTTGGGGGTCGAAGAACAACGGGTGGAAACCACCATTCAGTTTACTGATCCTGAAAAGAATCTGGGCAATCTGGGGCATGGATATCGGGTTGAGGTGCGGATTGTGGTTTGGGAAACCAAAGAGGCGATGATCGTCCCCTCTAGCGCCTTGTTTCGCCAGCTTCAGGATTGGGCGGTGTTTGCCGTGCAAGACGGTCGCGCGATGCTGCGCAAGGTTCAGGTGGGGCAAAATAATGGGATCCAGGCGCAATTGCTGGACGGGCTGGCCCCTGGCGATCAAGTCATTCTGTTCCCCTCGGCCAATCTGGTAGATGGCCAGCGGGTCGCACCACGCCAAACGGAATGATGGACGCGAGACAGCTGTCTGTTCAGATCAACAGTGGGTGCGTATCGTCATCTGACCATTCCAGCCAAAAGGATCAAACATGAAATTGCTAAGACTTGGCGTGGAAGATGCACCAGATGTCGGGCGACTACTGGCGCGTGCGATGATGAATGACCCGCTTGCGGCCTATATGCTGCCTGAACGCAGCGAACGAAAAGACCTGCTGCCAACCCATCTTGGGGTGCTGGCCCGGTATTGCGCGATGTTTGGTGAGGTTTATGGCTTGGGCGCGCCTTTGGAAGGCTGCGCGATATGGCTGCCCCCAGGGAAGACGGATGTAACACCCGAAAAAGCCAGTGCTGCGGGCCTGGGTGACCTTGAAAAAGCTATTGGAGCAGCGGCCTTTGCGCGTTTCTTTGGGGTGGTTGAACACACAAATTATGTTCACCAAAAAATGGCCCGTGAAGACCATTGGTATTTGCAGGTGATCGGCGTTGACCCGGAAATTCAGAAATCCGGTCTTGGGCAAAAATTGCTGCAGCCTATCCTGTCCCGCGCGGACAAGGGCGGACATCCGTGTTATCTTGAAACCTTTGCGCAAGGCACAATTGGGTATTACGAGAAACTGGGTTTTGAAACCGCTGCATCCGAAACCGACCCGATATCGGGGCTGTCTTATTGGGCAATGACCCGCAAACCGGCGACGACCAGCGCAACCTCTACCGCCTGATCAATCAACCGACACCCACCCGTCTTGGGTGTTCAGCTTGTACACGATCCGGTTGGACCGACCCAGGACTTGTTCAATGAAACAGCCGTTTTGCGCGGCAGCTTGTTTGTCAGGTCGATCTGGCCGATCTTCTCTATCCCTCTTTCACAATCCGGTTGGCCAGAACGCCAATACCTTCGATCTCTAGCTCAAACTGATCACCGGGTGCCAACCGCTTGCCGATTTCCATCCCACATCCGGTGCCCACCGTGCCCGAGCCGATCACTTCGCCCGGATACAGCGTTTCCGAGGCTGAGATATGCGCCAGGATCGCGCCAAAATCATGGTGCATGTCGCGGCTGTTGCCGCCGCCCCAACGCGTGCCGTTCACCCGCGCCTCCATGTTCAACGCAACCGGATGCGCCACCTCATCCGCCGTCAGGATGTAAGGGCCAAGGATGTTGCCAGTGTCAAAATCCTTGCCCTTGGCTGGCCCCAACTGGCCGGGCATTTCGGCCATTTGTGCGTCGCGGGCCGATATATCGTTCAGGATGGTATAGCCAAATATGTGCTTGTGCGCGTCTTCAGGCGCGATGTTTTTGCCCTGCTGGCCGATCACTGCGGCCAGTTCCAGCTCGATATCCAGAAACTCGGCGTAGCCGGGCCAGATCACATCCATTTCATGCCCGATAAACGACATGCGGTTGCCTTTGTAATAGAGCGGCTGTTTGTACCAGACTTTCGGAATTTCAAACGCCCGCCCGGTCATCTTTTCCGCTGCGGCAAAGGTGTTTATCAGGTGATCTTCAAACACCAGACAATCGCGGTATTGCACCGGCATAAGGGGCGGCAGGAACTGCACATCCGCAACCTTTAGCATCGACCGTTTATGGGCGCGGCGCAGCAGGTGATCGGCTTGTTCCAAGCCATAATCACCCTCTTGGATGACCGATAGCATGTTGGTGAACGTCTTGGTTTCGTAGCGCGCGAATTCGGCCGCACGGTCCAGATCCAGCAGGGTTTCATCATCCATCGCGGCCACAACCCGCGACCTGCCCTCGTAAACAACTGTTGCAAGTTTCATGCGCTATCTTACTCCGTAAATATGGCGACGGCGCGGGTGAACCCGGCAGAGGCGCCTTTGATCTTATAGGGGAAACAGGAAATCTCGAACCCGTCCGTAGGCAGGGTTTCCAAATTGGTCAGCTTTTCCATGTAGCAATAACCGATCTCCATACTGGCGCGATGGCCTTCGCAAATGATCCCGGCATCGCCCGGCTTGGCGTATTCCTGCGCCGTCAAGGCAAAGGGCGTGTCCCAGCTCCAGGCGTCCGTGCCGGTGACGCGCACGCCACGGCGGGTCAGGTATGTCCGTCGTCAGGGTTTTTGGACCCAAGAGCTGCCTAAACTAAGAGAGAGTCTGGACTTGTCCCGGTTTAGGTCCGGTCTCTCATTTCATTTAGGCGGCCTTTCGTTCGAAAGCCAAGGGACTTTTGCCACCCAGCGATGAGTGTCGACGCCGCGGGTTATGGTAGTGTCGCGAGTTTGGTAGAAATTTGAGGATGGCGTAATCTCCGGGTGAACAGAAACCACCCAAAACGGCGGCTGGCACCGCCACAGGAGATCACGCCATGACAAAGAATACAGCAACATCGACATCCGCGCTACTGGCCAACGAGATCGGCTATGACCCGATCGAGGATCGGCTTCGCCTGAACATTCGCTCTACGATCGAG
>JBLINN010000116.1:0-11964 GCA_047639325.1 Paracoccaceae bacterium
CAGACTGACCATTGATCGCAATCACCGGAGAGGTGATCGTACCTGTGTTCTCTATATCGGACCGGCCCTGCACCAGTGTCGAAGAAACGCTGATCGCGCTACGGCCGTCTGCAGCAGCAGAGATTGTTCCCGCGTTGAAAACGGACCCCTGTGAGCTGTCGAGACCGACGCCGTTGTTGGTAATAGCCGAGATCGTTCCAAAATTGACCACGTCCACGTCGTCTGAGCCGGTGAAACGGAGGCCGGCCCGGTAGCCAAACATCATGCCGTGGTTCTCGACATACGCATTGTCAGCGTTGACCAACTCGACAGTGTCCCGGCTCAAACCGGACATTTCACCCCAGTTAATGAGGGTGTTTCCCGATCCGGCCAGGGTTGCCCCATATTGATTGCCGGTTAGCGATCCGGTGCTGCCAACGACAAGTAAATGGTTGCCCACACCGTCCGCAGCGCCGGTGTCGGTACCGTACATGTGGACGGCTTGACCAATTGTTACGATGGCGCCGTTCGCATACACCTTGGTACCGTTGGCCGTCCCGGTCGAAGCAATTCCGTTGCTGAACGTAATAATACTGGACCCTTCCAGTGCCACAACAGTGTCACCCACCGCCATAACTGTGCTGGTGGTCAAGTCGCCGGTAATTGTTGTAAATGCCATTTTTTGTATTTTTCCCTTGGGCCTCAATATCGAACGCAAACATGAAGGCCCGGAACCAACGCAAGCGCGTAATCATTTTATCTTGACTCATGTTTATCACATTATACAAGAAAATTCGTGTGATCACGGGCTTTTACACGGACCCGGGATGGTGCCGTTTCTGCCAGCAAATCAGGGATGCAGCCCACGTGACGCTGGCGATAGCCCTGCGGCTGGCAACCTTGACGCCCCCCTGTTAAACACCCGCTAACACGAACCAAAGGTGCGGCGCATGACCAGAATTCTTATCACCTCGGCGATCCCTTACATCAACGGGATCAAGCATCTGGGCAATCTGGTGGGCAGCCAGTTGCCGGCTGATCTGTATGCCCGTTATCAGCGCGCGCGCGGCGCCGAGGTGTTGTTTCTGTGTGCCACCGACGAACACGGCACCCCAGCGGAACTGGCCGCGGCCAAGGCCAGGCAACCGGTGGATGAATTCTGCGCCGAAATGCACGAGGTTCAGGCCGATATCGCCCGCCGGTTTGGCCTGTCCTTTGACCATTTTGGCCGTTCGTCCAGCCCGCAGAACCACGCGCTGACCCAGCATTTCGCCGGCAAGCTGGCGGAAAACGGGTTGATCCGCGAAGTCAGCGAAAAGCAGGTTTATTCCAACGCCGATGGCCGGTTCCTGCCGGATCGCTATATCGAGGGCACCTGCCCCAATTGCGGCTATGACAAAGCGCGCGGTGACCAGTGTGAAAACTGCACCAAACAGCTGGACCCGGTTGATCTGATCGACCCGCGCAGCGCAATCTCTGGCTCTACCGATCTGGAGGTGCGCGAGACCAAGCATCTGTACCTGCGCCAATCGGCGCTAAAGGACGATCTGGATGCCTGGATCGACGGCAAGAAAGACTGGCCCATTCTGACCACGTCAATTGCCAAGAAATGGCTGCATGACGGCGATGGCTTGCGCGACCGGGGGATCACCCGCGATCTGGACTGGGGCATTCCGGTGAAGAAGGGCGATCAGGACTGGCCGGGCATGGAGGGCAAAGTGTTTTATGTCTGGTTCGACGCGCCGATTGAATACATCGCTTGTGCGGCCGAATGGGCCGAAGCCAGCGGCAATGACTGGGAACGCTGGTGGCGCACCGACAAGGGGGCGGATGATGTGCGATATGTGCAGTTCATGGGCAAGGATAACGTGCCGTTCCATACGATTAGCTTTCCGGCGACCATTTTGGGGTCGGGCGAGCCATGGAAGCTGGTCGATCATCTGAAATCGTTCAACTATCTGAACTATGATGGCGGACAGTTTTCCACCAGCCAGGGACGCGGCGTGTTCATGGATCAGGCGTTGGACATTCTGCCCGCCGATTACTGGCGCTGGTGGCTGCTAAGCCACGCCCCCGAAAGCAGCGATTCCGAGTTCACGTGGGAGAATTTCCAACAGTCGGTGAACAAGGATCTGGCGGATGTGCTGGGCAATTTTGTGTCGCGCATCACCAAGTTCTGCCGCTCGAAATTTGGCGAAGCTGTGCCAGAGGGGAACGCCTATGGCCCTGACGAGCAGGCGCTGATCAACGACCTGACCACCCGCATCCGCGCCTACGAGGGCCATATGGAGGCGATGGAGGTGCGCAAATCGGCGCAGGAATTGCGGGCGATTTGGGCGGCGGGCAATGAATATCTGCAAAGCACCGCCCCCTGGTCGACGTTCAAGACCGACCCCGACAAAGCCGCCACGCAGGTGCGGTTGGGCCTGAACCTGATCCGCCTTTACGCGGTTCTCAGCGCACCGTTCATTCCGACGGCAGCCACAAGCATGCTAAGTGCGATGAACACGCTGGACACCAACTGGCCTGAGGATGTACCCGCTGCCTTGTCCGCCCTGCCCGCCGGGCACGAATTTAGCGTGCCCGAGGTGTTGTTTGCCAAGATCACCGACGACCAGCGCGAAGATTGGCAGACACGGTTTTCCGGAACCCGCGATTAAGGTCAGCTTGGGGCCGCGGCATACGCGGCCTCGGCCCGGTCTTTGCGGACCGTATGGCCGATATCCGCGCAGGCTGCGGCGTCGCCACCGGCGCAGGCGGGTTTCATCGCCCGCAATTCTTCTGAGGCCAGCTGTTGGCTTTCGCAACCGGCAAGCAGCAGCGGGATGAAGGCGATCAAAGCAAATTTCTTCATGTGGAAATCCTTTACAAAAATCTGGTGCCCATTGAGGAACATTCCAGACAATTTTCAAAAGGGTGAATCGTTTCGATCGCGGGGCCAAACCGTTTCCAATTTCGCGAATTACCGCCTGCGCGGGCCGATAAAGGCCGACACAGGCGGGTAAATTCGGTAAAATCAGGTTTTGAACAACCGGTAGATCGCCGGGATGACCAACACGGTCAGCAAGGTTGACGACAACAGCCCAAACAGCAGTGAAATCGCCAGCCCCTGAAAGATCGGGTCGGCCAGAATCACCACCGCACCGATCATCGCCGCAACCGCCGTCAGCAGGATGGGTTTGAACCGGATCGCCCCGGCCTCGATCAGGATATCGATCTCGGTTTTGCCGGTGCGGTCCGCATGGCGGATGAAATCCACCAGCAGAATGGAATTTCGCACAATGATCCCCGCCAGCGCGATAAAGCCAATCATCGAGGTGGCTGAAAATGGCGCGGCAAACAGCCAGTGGCCAATCATGATCCCCAGAAAGGTCAGCGGGATCGGCGTCAGGATCACCAGCGGCAGCCGGAAGGACCCAAACTGCGCCACAACCAGGATGTAGATGCCCAGCAAGGCGACGCCAAACGCCGCGCCCATGTCGCGGAAGGTGACCCAGGTGACTTCCCATTCGCCGTCCCACAACAGGGTGACAACCGATTCATCATCCGGCTGGCCATTCATCGCGATCACCGGTTTGGTGCCGTCTTCCCAGACCATTTCGTCCAGCGCGTCGGCAACGGCCAGCATACCGTATAGCGGTGCTTCGAATTCGCCCGCCAGTTCGCCCGTCACCATTTCCGAAGCGCGCCCGTTATGGCGATAGATCGGGAACGAGGCGCGCTCGTCAATTATATCCACCACATCGCCCAGCTCGACCACGCCGCGCGCGCCGGGTAGTACGTTGGCCGGGATCGGGGTGGACAAAAATCGTTCGTCGACGACGCGATCGGATTTGTCGCGCTCGACCCGGATCGGGATCGGGTGGCGACCGCCGTCGCGGTGTGAATAGCCCACGGTTTTGCCGCCATTCAGGATCGACAGGGTGGAAAACACGTCCTGCTCCTGCACGCCAAAGAATTCCAGCTGGTCGGTGGACACAGCCGCGCGCAACCGCCGGGGCTGGATACCAAAGCTGTCGTCAACATCCACCACATAAGGCACCGATTCAAACGCCGCGCGGATTTTGGTGGCAGCTTGTCGGCGGGTTTCCGGATCCGGCCCGTAAACTTCGGCCAGCAAGGTCGCCATTACCGGCGGTCCGGGGGGCGGTTCGACCACTTTCATACTGGCCCCGGGCATCACATCCAACGACGCCAGACGCGCCCGTATATCCAGGGCGATATCGTGGCTGGCACGCTCGCGGTCGGCCTTGGGGGCCAGGTTAATCTGCACCTCGCCCAGTTTGGGTTCCGAGCGCAGATAATAATGCCGCACCAGCCCGTTAAAGTTAAACGGCGCCGCCGTGCCCGCATGCGTCTGGGTCGAGATCACCTCGGGCAGCTCCAGCGCAACGCGGGCTGCCGCTTGCGCCACCGCATCGGTGTCTTCGACGGATGTGCCTTCGGGCATGTCGATCACCACCGACAATTCGGATTTATTGTCGAACGGCAGCAGTTTGACGGTGACGTCTTTGGTGTAAAGCATCCCCATGGATCCAAAGGACAGCACGGCGGCTATCAGCAGGAACATCCCACTGCGCAGTTTGCTGGCCAGAATCGGCCGCGCCACGGCGCTGTAGATACTGCCCAGTTTACCGCCAGGTTGGTGGGTGTCGTCATGGGCGTGCACCGGTGCGTTTCCGGCAACTTTGACCATCAGCCAGGGCGTGATCATCACCGCCACGAAAAACGAAAAGATCATCGCAGCGCTGGCATTGGCGGGAATCGGGCTCATATACGGGCCCATCAGGCCGGACACAAACAGCATCGGCAACAGGGCGGCGACCACGGTCAGGGTGGCGACAATGGTGGGGTTGCCCACCTCGGCCACCGCGCGGATCGCTTTGGTGGTGCGGTCTGCCTTGTCGGGCATTGCCCAGTGACGGGCGATGTTTTCGATCACCACGATGGCGTCATCCACCAGAATGCCGATGGAAAAGATCAGCGCAAACAGCGACACGCGGTTCAGGGTATAACCCATGATCCAGGCGGAAAACAGCGTCAGCAGGATGGTCACCGGGATCACCACCGCCACCACGATGCTTTCGCGCCAGCCGATGGAAAACAGCACCAGGGCGACGATGGAAATGGTGGCAAGGCCCAGATGGAACAACAGTTCGTTGGCCTTTTCATCCGCCGTTTCGCCGTAATTGCGGGTGATTTCCACGGCCACGCTATCCGGGATCAACCGGTTTTCAAGACTGTGAACCCGGTGCAGGATCTTTTCGGCCACCAACACCGCATTGGCCCCGGCCCGCTTGGCCACCGCCAGCGTCACCGCAGGCACCCGGCGGATGTTGCCATCACCGTCACGGGTGACATTGGAAACGATCTGATCCGAGGTATTGGGCACAAAGCTGACATCGGCCACATCACGCACGTAAACCGGGCGTTCATCGCGGGTGGTCAGCAACAGGTTGGCGATTTCAGCCGGGGCATGCAGGGTTTGCCCCGCCACCAGCGCGATTTGCTGGCCCTGGTCGCGCACCTGCCCGACCGAGAACGCCATATTGGCCGCCTCGATCTTGCCCGCCAGTTGCTGCAGGGTAACCCCGTATAGCGACAGGCGTTCCGGGTCGGGGGCGATGCGGATCGCCTCGGGGGCTTCGCCCACCAGATAGGACAGGCCGACATCGCGGATCTTGGACACCTCGACCTGCAATTCGCGCGCGATACGCGTCAGGTCATTGGCGGTGGTGCTGCCAGAGCCGGGTTCGGGCGACAGGGTCAGTGCGACGATGGCCACGTCGTCAATGCCGCGACCGACAATCAGCGGTTCAACAATGCCAAACGGGATCCGGTCAATATTGGCGCGCACCTTGTCATGCACCCGCAACACGGCGGAATCTGCGGACGTGCCCACCTTGAACCGCGCCGTAACCATCACCATGTCGTCGCTGGTCTGCGAATAGACATGATCGACATCATTGATGCCTTTAACGATGGTTTCCAGCGGCTCGGTCAGCAGTTTTACCGCATCGTCGGCCTTTAACCCCGGGGCGGACACGAAAATGTCGACCAAGGGCACGGAAATCTGCGGCTCTTCCTCGCGCGGCAGGCTGATCAGCGCCACCAGCCCCATGGCAAGTGCTGCCAGGATCATCAGCGGCGTCAGGGCCGAGCCGATAAAGGCGCGCGTCAGACCACCAGCGAGGCCCAGCGAGGTTTTGTCATTGGGCGTTTCAGTCATGGTTCAGCACCACGGAATCGCCGACCTTGAGGCCGGACAGAACCTGCACCATATCGACATCGTCAATCAGGCTGTGCTGGCCCAACACCACGCTGCGCAGCACCACGTCATTGCCTTCGATCACCGGCACAAAATCCAGCCCGAACCGGGTGCGCGGCGCACTGGCGGGGATCATCAGCGCCGATGTCACGCCCACCGGCAGGCGGACCAGCACCCGGGCATCAACCAACAGGTCGTCCAACCCGCTAACCTCGACATCGGCAATCACCCGACCGTTTTCGATCTGCGGGTAAATCTTGTCGAGCCGTCCGATACGGCTGCCGTCTTCGCGGTCAATCACAATTTCGGCGCCTTGGCGCAGATGCCCTGCGTGGCGTTCCGGCACCGCCAGCCGCAGGAACACCCCGCCGCCGCCGATTTCGGCAATCACTTCGCCCGGCAGCACCACCGCGCCGGTGGTCACCGGCACTTGCAGCACAATCCCCGAGATCGGGGCCAGCACGGCGCCTTCGGTGGCCCGCTGTTCGACAACCCGGCGGTCTGCGCTGGCGGCCTCCATCTGGCTGTCCAGCACATCAACCTGGGTGCGCAATGCGTCCAGCCGCTGAACGGTTGTTACGCCACGTTGCAACAGGTCTTCGCCGCGTTTCAATTCGGTCTTGGCATTGTCCAACTGGGCGTTTAGCGCCTGTATCTGGGCATCTATCGCCTCTAGCTGAATGCGCAGCTTTTCGTCATCGACCACGGCCAGCACCTGCCCGGTGCTCACCTGCGCGCCCTCTTGAACCGCCAGCGTCACCAGCGTGCCGCCCAATCGCGACCGCGCCGGAACCCGGTCGCGGACCTCGACCCGGCCAAACACCGACTTCCATTCGGTAATCTGTTGTTGCTCAACAACAATTGATTGCTCTGCCCCAGCGGCAGAAGCGGTTACCAGAACGACGGCCAAAGCCTTCATAAACCTGCGCATTGAATTTCCTTGATAGCGGATCATTTATTATATCGCAATTATGGAATATGATTGCAACCCTGCACCCGACACATAGCACATTTCATCTGTGCAGGAACAGATCGAGGAATAGGTACCGGGTGCGGCAGATACGCGGGCGCTTTAGGTGTCGGCGCTGGCTTGCAGGTCAGCTAGCATCTGGTTACGCATTTCAAATTTCTGGGCCTTGCCGGTGACCGTCATCGGAAAGTCAGCCACAAAGCGGATATGCCGGGGCACTTTGTAATGCGCGATCTGGCCTTTGCAAAAGGCGCGGATATCGTCGGCATCGGCCTCTGCCCCGTCTTTAAGCTGAATCCAGGCACAAGCCTCTTCGCCGAACTTGTGATCCGGCACCCCAAAAACCTGCACATCGCGCACGCTTGGGTGGGTATATAGAAACTCTTCGACCTCGCGCGGATAGATGTTTTCACCGCCCCGGATGATCATGTCCTTCAGCCGTCCGGTAATGTTGACATAGCCGTCCTCATCCATCACCGCCAGATCGCCGGTATGCATCCAGCCGGTTTGGTCAATCGACTTGGCCGTTTTCTCGGCGTCCCCCCAGTATCCGATCATCACCGAATATCCGCGCGTCAGGAATTCGCCCTGCTGGCCGCGTGGCAGGGCGCGGCCTTGTTCATCGACGATCTTGACCTCGACATAGGGGTGAATCTGACCCACCGTCGACACCCGCTTTTCAAATGGGTCGTCGGTTTTTGACTGCATGCTGACCGGGCTGGTTTCGGTCATGCCATAGCAAATCGTCACCTCGGCCATATGCATCTTGGCGATCACCTGCTTCATCACTTCTGCTGGGCAGATCGACCCGGCCATCACCCCGGTGCGCAGGTTCGACAAATCAAAATTAGCGAATTCCGGGTGTTCCAGCATGGCAATGAACATCGTCGGAACCGCATAAAGTGCAGTGCATTTTTCGGCGGCGGCGGCGGTCAGGACATCCAGCGGGTCAAACGCCTCGCCGGGGAACACCATGCAGGCGCCGTGGGTGATGCAGCCCAGAACGCCCATCACCATGCCAAAGCAGTGATATAAAGGCACCGGAATACACAGCCGGTCCTGGGCCGTGAATTTCTGCCGATCCGTGACGAAATAGCCGTTATTCAGGCAGTTATGATGCGTCAGCGTCGCGCCTTTGGGTTGGCCGGTTGTGCCCGAGGTAAATTGAATATTGATCGGATCATCAGGTTGCAATTCTTCCTGCAGATCAATCAATTGCTGACGATCCTTCACATCCGCCAGCGCGCTGATGTCGTCAAAGCGAAAGCACCCCGGCGGGGCGGTGTCGGCGATGGTGATCACGGTTTGCAAGGCGGGCAGCAGGCTGGATTTCAGCTGGCCCGGCGTGGCGCTTGCCAATTCCGGCACCAGATCCTGCATCATCGCGACATAGTTGCTGGATTTGAAGGATTCAGCCAAAATCAACGCCTTACAGCCCACAGTTTGCAGCGCATATTCCAGTTCGCGCAGGCGGTAGGCCGGGTTGATGTTGACCTGGATAAGCCCGGCGCGCGCCGTCGCAAACTGGGCGATGACCCATTCGGCATTATTCGGCGACCAGACCCCAACCCGATCCCCGGGTTGTAGCCCCAGATGGATCAGACCGGCAGCAAAGGCATCAACCTTGTCCAGTAACTGTTTGTAAGTCCAGCGAATATTCTGATGGCAAACCACCAACGCTTCGCGATCCCCCCAGGTTTCGGCGGCGTCTGCTATCGCCTTGCCAATTGTTTTGAACAACAAAGGCTTGTCGCTGGTTCCACAGACATAGCTTGGCTTGGACATCGGGGATCACTCTTTGAGATATGCGCATTTGGTCGAAGCTTTGAGGCTTGCCCAAATTTTACGCAAATTCAACCGGAGAAAACCGGTTGCTCCCAAATTTCAGGGCAAAATGTCAGACGGACACCATCGCCAGCAGATCATCGCGCGCCAGATCGTCTTTGGTGCCTTGCAGCACAACCGAGCCCCCCCGCAGGGCATAGAACTGATCGCCCAGATCAAAGGCAAAGTCGAAATATTGTTCAACCAGAATGATCGCCATATCGCCCCGGTCGCGCAAATAACTGATAACCGGACCAATTTGTTGGATGATGTTGGGCTGGATGCCTTCGGTGGGTTCGTCCAGCAGCAGCAGTTTGGGTTTGGTGATCAACGCGCGGGCAATCGCCAGTTGTTGCTGTTGCCCGCCCGACAGGTCGCCCCCCCGCCGCGCGGTCATGTCTTTTAGCACCGGGAACAGGTCGTAAATCTCATCCGGGATGAAATGTTCCGATGGCGGCAGGCAGGCGTATCCAGTCTCCAGATTCTCGCGCACCGTCAGCAGCTGAAAGATATCGCGCCCTTGCGGCACATACCCGACCCCCAGCCGCGCCATCACATGGCTTGGCAGCACTTTCAGGTCATCCCCGGCCAGTTCCAGCGCCCCGCCCGAACGGGGATGCGCGCCGGAAATCGCCTTGAGCAGGCTGGTTTTGCCCACGCCATTGGTGCCCATGATGCAAGTCACCTGCCCCAGTTCGGCCGCAACCGAGACGTCATACAGGATTTGTGAGCCGCCATAATGCAGCGTCAGGTCTTTGGTCTTCAGCATGGTTCAGCGCCCCAGATAGACATCAATGACCTCTTGATTTTTGGTGACATGGTCCAGGCTCCCCTCGGCCAGAACCGCGCCTTCGTGCAGCACGGTCACCTTGCAGTTCAGGCGGCGGACGAATTCCATGTCATGTTCCACCACCACCACGGCGCGGGTCTTGGCGGCCTCGACCAGCAGGCCGGTGGTGTGTTCGCGCTCTTCCGGCGTCATCCCGGCGGCAGGTTCATCGACCAACAACAGGCGCGGATCCTGGGCCAGCAACATGCCGATTTCCAGCCATTGTTTCTGTCCATGGCTCAGCTCGCCCGATTTGCGCGGCAGTTGGTCCTTTAGGCCGATATCCTCGGCCAGTTGGTGCACCTTGTCGCGGTCGCCCGCGTTTTGGCGGTACATCAGCACAGCCATCGGCCCGCGATCCTTGCGCAGTGCCAGCAGCAGGTTGTCATAGACCGATTGGTCCTCGAACACTGTGGGGCGCTGGAATTTGCGACCGACCCCAGCCTGGGCGATCTTGGCCTCGCTGAGTTTCAGCAGGGACATGGATTTTTCGCCAAACAGCACCCGGCCTTCGTCGGGTTTGGTTTTGCCGGTGACGATATCCATAAACGTGGTCTTACCCGCGCCGTTGGGGCCGATCACCGCGCGCATTTCCGCCGGGCCGATCTGAAACGACAGGTTGTTGATTGCCTTGAAGCCATCAAACGACACCGACACGCCGGACACTTCTAACAGGGTGCTCATTCCTTGGCCTCCTGCTCGCGCAGTGATCCGGCATCAGGGCCAAGATCGGCGCCGTGGCGGCGCGGGGATATCACGCCGGACAGCAGGTCAAACAGCCCGCCGATACCTTTGGGCGCATAAAGCGTGACCAGCACAAAGGATAGCCCCAGCACCACCTGCCACCAATCCACCCAGTCGATCACATAGAACCCAAGATTGATCGACGGCACCTGACCGGAGGTGAACCATGTAGACACCAGTGACACGAAACCCGCACCTATCACCGCGCCATAGAACCGCCCGCGCCCACCGATGGCCACCCAAACGGCCAGATAGATCGACGCGATTGGTGCCATCTCTGCCGGGTTGATGATGCCCGCCTGCGGGTAATACAACGCCCCGGCGATGCCTGCGACCACGGCGCTGAGGACAAAGACGAACAGCTTGTAGCTCTCAACCGAATAGCCAAGGAACCGCACGCGGGCCTCGTCATCGCGGATGCCGCGGATCACGCTGCCGAATTTGCCCGAAACCACCCAACTGAACAGCAGGTATCCCAGCCCCAGCGCCAGCGCCGAGCCCCAGAGGAACCAGACTGACACAATCGCTTGCGGGATACCTTCAGCGCCGGGCAGGTTTTGCAGGCCGGACAAGCCGTTATTGCCTCGCAGCCCGCTGTCATTCTGGAACAGGTACAGCGACAGGGCCAGTGTCATCGCCTGGGTCAGGATTGACAGGTAGACGCCTGTGACCCGACTGCGAAACGCCAGCCAGCCAAACACCAGCGCCAGCAGCCCCGGCACCAGCACCACCAGCGCCAGTTGCGCCGTCAGGCTGGATGATAGCGCCCAGATCTCCGGAAAGTCCGAGGCCCCGACCACGCCGAATATCTGGTTGCCGATGGCATCGTTGATTTCCTGCGCGGTGGGCGGAATCTCGGCCCCGGCCAATGACGTCACCACGATATTACGGGTGCGTTCGAACATCAGCCACATGCCGATCATATAGCCGCCAAGGCCAAAGAAGGCGAAATGCCCCAGACTGAGGATGCCGCAATAGCCCCAGACCAGATCCATCGCGATGGCCACAAGGCACAGGCACAATGTCTTGCCCAAGGTCTTGATGAACGAGGTCGATATCAGCCCGATGCCAAAGCCTTCGGACAGCACGGTCGCGGCGACTGTGAACAGGGCCAGAATGCCGATAAAGATCAGAACCGACGGGTTGCGGGATAAAAAGCTGTTTTGCATCGGCTTAATCCCCTGCCGCCCGGCCTTTGAGGGCGATAACGCCCCGTGGCCGGAACTGGATGAAAATAATGATAAAGATGATCATATAGGTCTGCGCGGCCAAGGTATTGGACGGGTTGAACCATTCGATCCCCTTTTGCAGAAAACCGATCATCGTCGCCCCCAAAAGCGCGCCCCAGAT
>JBLINN010000117.1:0-11905 GCA_047639325.1 Paracoccaceae bacterium
ACCACTGACATTGTGCAACACCTGCGTGTCGCCATAGGATTTGGTCAGGGTCTTCAGGTGAATTTGTGCCATATCCGGGCGCCTTACTTGTCGGTTTCAGTCAAGCCCTGAACAAAGAGCTTTTGCATGGCGATGACCACCAGAATGGGCGGCAGCATCGCCAACAGTGCGGTCATCATGATGATATTCCACTGCGGACTTTGTTCAGCCGCCTCGAGCATCTGTTTGATGCTCATCACAATGGTGGTCATGCTGGGATCGGTGGTGATCAGCAGTGGCCACAGGTATTGATTCCAGCCATAGATGAACAGGATCACAAACAGCGCCGCAATATTTGTCCGGCTTAGCGGCAGCAGGATGTCCCAGAAAAACCGCATCGGTCCGGCGCCATCAATCCGCGCAGATTCAAGCATCTCATCCGGGATCGTCAGGAACACCTGGCGGAACATGAACGTCGCAGTGGCCGAGGCGATCAGCGGGATCGACAGCCCCCAATAGCTGTTCAGCATGCCCAGATTGGCGACCACTTCGAAGGTCGGCAAAATCCGCACTTCGACCGGCAACATCAGGGTGATGAAGATCAGCCAGAAACAGGCCATGCGGAACGGAAACTTGAAATAGACAATGGCAAAGGCCGACAGCAGCGAAATCGAAATCTTGCCCACCGCAATCATCATCGCCATCGTCAGGCTGTTGGCCAACATCATCCAGACCGGCGCGGTTTGCGTCCCACTTAACCCGGTGCCAAACAGGGTCTGTTTCAAGTTCACCCACAGCTGATCGCCGGGCCACAGGGGCAGCGGCGTCTGCACCATCCGGATCTCGTCATGTGACGCGGCGACAAAGGTGATCCATATCGGCAGGGCAATGGCGATCACCCCCAAAACCAGCACCAGATGGGTCAGGAAGGTGATAAAGGGGCGTTGTTCAACCATCAGTATTCCACCCTTCTTTCGACAAATCGGAACTGAACCACCGTCATTGAAATCACCAAGAACATCAAGATCACTGACTGTGCTGCCGATCCGCCCAGATCAAGGCCGACAAAGCCATCGCTGTAGACCTTGTAGACTAGGATTGTGGTGGCATTTGCCGGGCCGCCTTGGGTGATCGCATGGACGATTCCAAACGTGTCAAAAAACGCATAGACAGCGTTGATCACCAGCAAAAAGAACGTGGTGGGCGATATCAGTGGCAGGATGATGGTGGTGAACCGTTTGATCGGCCCCGCGCCATCAATCGCCGCCGCCTCGATCACCCCTTTTGGGATCGATTGCATCGCTGCCAGATAGAACAGAAAGTTATACGCCACCTGTTTCCAAGCCGCCGCCAGAATGACCAGCGTCATCGCCTGCCCGCCATTCAGATAATGATTCCATTTCACCCCGACGAATTCCAGGAAATACGGGAAAATACCCAGGGTTGGGTTGAACATGAACACCCACAGCGCGCCCGCCAACACCGGCGCCACCGCATAGGGCCAGATCAGCAGCGTGCGGTACACCATCGCGCCGCGCACCACCCGCTCGGCAAACCCGGCCAGAATCAGGGCAATCGACATCGACAAAACAGCCACCGCGACCGAGAAGAACGCCGTGCGCCAGAAAGTATCGATATAAATCTGGTCCTCCCACAGCATGGTGAAGTTTTCGAACCAGACAAATTCGGAGCTTAGGCCAAACGCGTCCTCGATCAGAAACGACTGATACAGCGCCTGACTGGCCGGCCAGATAAAGAACACCAGCGTGATCAGAACCTGCGGCGCCACCAGCAGATAGGGCAGCAACGATGAGGGGAAATGCACGCGCTTCAGCATCACGGGCTCCGGAAGGTAAAGAACGACATGCCACTGGTCTCAGCGGCATGTCGCAGGTTTATTTGGGGATGGGTTACTTGACTGTGCGTTCGAACTTGCGCAGCAGGGTATTGCCGCGTTCAACAGCCGTATCCATCGCTTCTTTCGCGGTTTTGTCACCGGCCCAAAGCGCTTCCATCTCTTCGTTGATCACGTCGCGGATTTGAACAAAGTTGCCAAAGCGCACACCGCGCGAATTGGCAGTCGGGGTGTTCAGGCTAAGCTGCTTGATCGCCGTGTCAGTGCCGGGGTTGCTGTCATAGAACCCTTGGGTTTTAGACAGCTCATAAGCGGCAGTGGTGATCGGAACATAGCCGGTTTCCTGATGCCACCAGGCCTGAACCTCGGGTGAGGACAGGTAGGTCATGAACTTGGCCACGCCTTTGTATTCCTCGGCGTCGTGACCGGCCAGCGCCCACAAAGTGGCCCCACCGATGATCGAGTTTTGCGGCGCAGACGCAGCAGCAGTGTCCAGCGGCAGCATGGTCTGACCAAAGGCAAATTCAGCTTGCGCCTTCATCGACCCATAATAGGCGGACGAATTCATCCACATGCCACATTCACCAGTGGTGAACAGCGGCAAGCTGTCGCCACGACGACCGCCGTAAAGGAACAAACCACCTTCGGTCATCGACGCGATGTCATCCAGACGCGCCTCGACCAGATCGTTGTTAAAGGTGAATTCGGTGTCGAACCCGGCAAAACCGTTTTCCTTGGTGCCCATTTCGATGTTGTGCCATGCGGAATAGTTTTCCAGCATCACCCAAGACTGCCAACCAAAGGACACACCGCATTTCATGCCGTTATCCACCAGCTTTTGCGCGGCGGTCTTGACGTCGGCCCATGTCTTGGGAACGTCCGCACCAGCCGCATCCAGCGCGTCTTTGTTATACCACATAACCGGGGTCGAGCTGTTAAACGGCATAGACAGCAATTCACCATCCGGGGTCTGGTAATACGAGATCACGGCAGGCAGGTAATCAGCCTTGTCAAACGGCTCTTCGGCGTCAGACATCAACTGTTCCATAGGATAAATCGCGCCCTTGGCGGCCATCATGGTGGCGGTGCCAACTTCGAACACCTGCACGATATGTGGATGCTCTTTCGCGCGGAACGCGGCAATCGCAGCGGTCATCGTCTCGGTATAGTTGCCCTTATAGACCGGCACCAAGGTGTAGTCGGACTGCGAGGCGTTGAAATCCTCGGCAATCTTGTTCACCCGTTCGCCATTGGCGCCACCCATCGCGTGCCACCACTGAACTTCGGTCTGCGCGACGGCCATGGACGCGGCAGATGCCAGCATCCCGGCAAGGACCGTTCCTAAAATTCCAGATTTCATTGCTTCTCTCCGTGTTGTGCGACTGCGTATTGCGTCTTGAAAATTCTGCGCCAAAGCGCCGGGAACAAACCCCGGCGGTGTCAACATTAAAGAGCAGACCACAGGCGATTTCATAATTCAAATGAAACTTTTCTAACAAGTTTCATGCAGTTGTATTATGGTTATGCACACTGGCAGAAACCAGATGCCTGTCACGGGCATATCTAAGGGATTCATATGAAGATTCGGCTACGCCAACTGGAAGCGTTTCGCGCCGTTGCGCAGTTTGGCAGCGTCACCCGCGCGGCAGAACATCTTGAGATTTCGCAACCAGCCGCCAGCCGGTTGATCTCCAGCTTTGCCGACTCGGTCGGGTTTACACTGTTTGACCGGCGCGATGGCAAACTGGTGCCCACCCAAGAATCGCGGTACCTGCTGGCCGAGGTCGGGCGGGTTCTGGACAGTATCGGCCATCTTGAGGAACTTGCCGGGGACCTGACAGCGCGGCGCGCCGGACATCTGCGCATCGCTTGCCTGCCGGGGTTCGCCACCACCCACCTGCCCCGGATGTTGTCGGGGTTCCTGAAATCCCGGCCACAGGTCACGGTGACGCTGGAACCGGACCGCCCCGAACGCATTCTGGAATGGATCATCGGCGAGCAATATGATTGCGGCATCACCGACGACTTTCCCGGTCACCCGGCGGTCGAAATTCGTTCCTTGCTGGTACGCACGGCCTGCATCCTGCCCAAAGGCCACGCCCTGACGGCCAAATCCGAAATCTGGCCCGAGGATTTGGCGCAGGAAAAGATGATCCACGGCCCCCGCCGCAGCGGGTTCTACCATGAGCTGGATGATCTGTTCACCGCGCGCGGCGTCAAGATGCCCACCTGGGTGCAAACCCGCCAATTCGCCTCGGCCTGCCTGCTGGTGGCCGAAGGGGCCGGGGTGTCGGTGGTCAGCGAGCTGGACGCGCAGGAATACGCCCACCACGGGTTGGTGCTGCGCCCGTTCCTGCCCAGCTTTCCCCACCGCATGGCCATCGTCCGCCCGGTCAGCACCCCGCTTTCTATGGTCTCGCTGGAATTCATCGAGGCGTTTGTCGAAAGCCTAAGCGCCTTTCAGTGGCTAGAGGATGGGTAGGATTACCCCACCCTGCCCGGCACTTTTGTCGCTTAATCCTCGTCCGCTTCCGGGAACAGGCGCGTGGCGATCTTCAGCGCAATGTTGCGATAAATTTCCGCATGCGGCCCATCCGCCTGAGACACCATAACCGGGGTGCCGGAGTCTGAGTTTGCGCGGATATCCATATGCAGCGGAATCGCCCCAAGGAACGGAACCCCCAGCCGCTTGGCATCGGCCTCGGCGCCACCATGGCCAAAGATGTCCGAGGCCTCGCCGCAATGCGGGCAAATGAAGGTCGACATGTTCTCGATGATGCCAAAAATCGGCACATCGACATTCTTGAACATCTTCAAACCCTTGCGTGCGTCGATCAACGCCAGATCCTGCGGCGTCGACACGATAATCGCGCCCTGCAACGGCACCTGCTGCGCCATGGTCAACTGCGCATCACCCGTGCCCGGCGGCATATCCAGCACCAGAACGTCCAACTCTCCCCAATCAACCTCGCGAGTCATCTGCATCAGGGCGGATACCACCATCGGACCCCGCCAGATCACCGGGTTGTCCTCTTCCATCAGGAACCCCATCGACATCGTCTGGAGGCCATAGCGTTCGATCGGTTGCACCCGGTCGTCCTTAATTTCCGGGCGGTCCGTTATGTCCAGCAGGCGCGGCAGGGACGGGCCATAAATGTCGGCGTCCAGCAAGCCGGTTTTCAAACCCAGCGAGCGCAGCCCAAGCGCCAAATTCACCGCCGTCGTCGATTTTCCAACACCGCCTTTGCCCGAGGCCACGGCGATGATCGCCCTGATCCCCGGGATCGCCGCGCTGAGCGGGCGCATATCCGCCCCCGGCGCCTCGGTCGGGCGCTTTTTCAGCTTTGGCGGCTCTGGCGCGGGCGGGGCGGCGCGTTCGGATGTCAGCACTACCAGCAGGTTTTCAACCTCGTCCACCCCGGACAGCTTTTCCTCGATCAGGGTTTTGATCTGCCCCAGATCGCCGGAAAACTCCGCGGGGACATTAACCGACACCACAACTTTGCCTTCGTCGATCGACAGGTCGTGGTCGGTGATCATACCCAATGTCACCATGTCCCGCCGCAGACCGGGGATAGAGATTGTCGATAGACGTGCCAGAATGACTTTCTTCATACCCGTTCCTTTAGATATTATACTTCCTGAATGTGTTTTTAGTCGGAATACTGCCGCTGTCCAACCCAAAAAGCAGCTCTCGCTGCGCTCTTATCGAATCCGGTGCGTCACACATCGCTTGACGAGAGGCCCAAAGATATTAGCATACGAATGAAACCATCCTTGGATCAGACTGTCTGGAGAAAGCCATGTCCGAAAAGTTAGTTATCAAAAACATCGGGTTGCTGCTGTCTGGCAAGATGGAACATCCCATTTTGGATGGCGATTGCATGATCGCCATTGACGGCAAGATTTCCGAATGGGGATACGAGGATGATCTGGACACCGAAGGGGCTACAACCCTGGTGGATGCCCATGGGGTGACGCTGGCACCGGGCTTGATCGACAGCCATGTGCATCCGGTGATCGGCGACTACACCCCGCGTCAGCAACAGCTGAACTGGATCGATTCGACGCTGCATGGCGGCGTAACCACGATGATTTCGGCGGGCGAGGTGCATCTGCCGGGGCGGCCCAAGGATGTTGTCGGCCTGAAGGCGATGGCGATTGCGTCGCAGCGCTGGTACGAGAATTTCCGCCCCTCGGGCATGAAGGTGCTGGCCGGCGCGCCGATCATCGAACACGGCATGGTCGAGCAGGATTTCAAAGATCTGGCCGATGCAGGCGTCAAACTGTTGGGCGAGGTTGGGCTGGGCACCGTCAAGGACGGCAAGACCGCCAAGCAGATGGTCGACTGGGCGCGCAAATACGGCATTCAAAGCACGATTCACACCGGCGGCCCGTCGATCCCGGGATCGGGGCTGATTGATGCGGATATGGTGCTGGAGACTGGCACGGATGTGATTGGCCATATCAATGGCGGCCATTCGGCGCTGCCGGATGATCAGATCATGTGCCTGTGCGAAAGCTGCACGGCGGGGCTGGAGATTGTGCACAACGGCAACGAACGCGCCGCGTTGCTGACGCTGAACACCGCGCGCGAGTTGAAACAGATGGACCGGATCATTCTGGGCACCGATGGGCCTGCGGGGTCAGGGGTGCAGCCCTTGGGTATCCTGCGCATGGTGGCGATGCTGTCGGCCTTGGGCGATGTCCCGGCCGAGGTGGCGTTTTGCTTTGCCAATGGCAACACGGCGCGTCAACGCGAGCTGGATACCGGGCTGATCGAACGCGGCTATGCGGCTGATTTTGTGCTGATGGATCAGGCGCAGCATGCGCCGGGCAAGAACATTCTGGAATCGATACAGTTGGGCAACCTGCCCGGGGTTGGCATGACGATCATTGACGGGGTAGTCACCAGCACCCGCAGCCGAAACACGCCGCCTGCGGATCGTTTGCCCGAGGTGCTTGGCTGAGTTTCGGTTGAACCGGCTGCTCGTCAATCCCTTGCGGGCTTTCTTCGCAGCAGTGGTGTCGGCCTGTGTCAGGCCATTTTGCGCAACATCCGCGCCATACTGCGTTTCTCTGCCGTGGTCAGGGGGCTAAGCGTTTCGGCGGTGATCGCATGGCCCACCTTGTGCATCTCTTTGACCAACGCCGCCCCTTCAGGCGACAGCGAAATCAGCATCCGGCGTTTGTCATTCGGGTCGGCCTCGGTCACGGTCAGACCCTTTTGACGCAACCTGTCGACCACGCCTTTAATCGTCGCCACATCCATCGCCGCCAACCGCCCCAGGTGGTTTTGTGAGCATTGCCCCTGTTCGGAAATACGGATCAGCGCGGAAAATTGGGTGGGGGTCAGCCCCTCTCGCGTGTGGGACTGAAAGATCGCCGCATGGCGCTGGCTGGCCAGCCGCAGTAGATACCCGACCTGATCGTCAAGGTTGTAGCTGTCTGAAGCCAGTGTCTCTGGGTCTGCCATATGTGTTCCGCCCCCTTTGCGCCCCCGCCCGTATCATACCAGACGCAGCGGTGCCAACCGCCCGACCCCAGCGGCCCTTGGGCTTGGGCTTGGGCTTGGGCTTGGGCTTGGGCTTGGGCTTGGGCTTGGGCTTGGGAAAAGAGGCCCCGGATCAGGTCAGGGGCGCGATACGCGCTATCTTAGCCCGTCTTTGCCAACCGCTTCGTCATGGGTCAGCCCGCCAACCCGTGGCAAGGGGCGGCCACTGTCGGTGACCGCAACAGCCACCATGATTTCACCCGCGCGGGGCGCATCGTTCAACCGCACTTCGATCCCATCAAAATGGCTGCGCACATAGGCGGCGTCCTTGTGGCCCAGCGGCACGTCCAGCACCTGCCCGGGGCTCCCCATTTTCTTCGACGATGCCACCAGCGCCGCCCCTTGTTCCACCGCTGTACGCAGCGGAGCCCCCAGTTTCGGGTGCAGGATGGCAGCGGCATGTTCCAGCTCGCCATTTTCCCCTACCATCGCGGATTTGCCATAGCTTTCGGCCTGATCCGGCGTGATGCCCAGCGCTGCGACACATTTATCGCCCAGCAACCCGCCCAATTCGGCGCCGATCTCCATCAGGTCTGACAGGTCTTCCTGATACACCCCGGCAAACGGGTTTTCGATCACCGCCACCGCCACCGCCTTGCGGGTAGGCGGGGATATGGCGCGTCCCATCTCGGAATGGGTTTCTTCAATATTCACCGCGATTTTGCGAATTTTGGCTTTCATCGTAAACCGTCCTCTCCTTTGATGTCCCAGGCTTCCAGCCCACCGGACCGTGAATGGACCCGCGCGCCGGTGGTCATCACCAGCGCCAAGGCGATTTCACCAGCGCGCGGCGCGTCGTTACAGCCGACCTCCATCGAATCGAAATGGCTGCGCACATAGGCCGCGTTGATATGGGTGATCGGCACATCCAGTCGCGCCCCGACCCCGCCAACCTTTTTGGCCGAGGGCACAATGGCATTCGCCGTGCCCAGCAGCTGGCGCATCGCATAGCCGCCCGGCGCGTGCCACAGCGCGCCATGCTCTAATTCGCCACCCTCACCGATCAGCGCGCCTTTGCCGTAGCCTTGGATGTTATCCGGCCCGCCCAGCATATCCAGCAACTGTTGCGCCATGCTTACCCCCAGCGGTTTCAGGTCTTCCATAAAGCCCTGAATGTCCGGCTCGTAGCGCCCGGCAAACGGGTTGGCGATAATCGACAGGATCGCGCCGCGCCGTTGGGGTGTCTCGGCGACGGGGCCACCTTCGTGGTAAATTTCTTCGCAGGTTGTGATGGTTTTTCGCAAGATGACGTCAGGCATGAACAAGGGTCCTGTGGCTGGGGGATGGGGTGAAACCGGTTTGCCCGGACAGGCGGGATTCGCCCTGAAGGAACAGGGCGGCGGCATCAATCAGGCCGCGCTGGCGCATATCGTCTGCCGAGCGTTGGCCATTGTCCAGCGCCGTTTGAATGTCGGACAGCGGCAGGGGGGGGCAAAACACGGTGACCAGCCGATCTCCAAGATCACTGTCCGGGTCCAGATCGCGGGCGGGCTGGCGGCGAATGGCGGGGTGGTCTGTGATGACCGCATTGGCGATCAGGGTGGCGGCGGCATCGGCCTGTGCCGCACTGTCGGCCAGCACAGTCACCGCATCGGCAATGCCCCGCGACAGGCTGCGCCCGCCCGCGCCACTGGTGGCGATACCGCCGATCTGGTCAGTGACAGTGATCCGCCCCAGATCCGCCCCGTCAGGGCCTGCCATGGCGGTAGTAAAACTCTGCCCTCGCGCCAGATGCAACGCGATATCGCCGCCGTTGTTGACATAGGCGCGGCGCAAATCCGTGGCAGCGCGCATGGCGATCAGGACCTCGTCAGCCACCGCCCCGGCGACGGCGGCCATTGGCGTAATAAACCCCGCGTGGGGTTGCACGGCCAGACACATAGCGCGGGCAATTTTGCCCACCGGCAGGCCGGATTGTGGCTGTACCTGCTTCCGCAACAGCGGCAATTCCCCCACCAACTCATCCAGCACCGTCGAAAACCGATCCCGCGCGGCGGCAAACGCCACCCGGCGATCCCCATCCGCGCCGATGATCAGGTCAATCGGCCCGTGTTGCAGGTGCAAACGTGTCCCGCAGGGCAATATGGCACCAACAGGCCCCATGTCAGGCACCCGGCTTTCCGGCCCAGCGGTAATTGGCAGGCGCCATCGGATCGGGCTGGTTCTTGCCCTGCGCCACTGTACGATTGTCCGGCGACATGACAGATTCAACCGTGCGGATTTCCTCTCGATGCCCGCCCAGCGCGCCATAATCGGCGACCCGCATGGTGAATTCAATCGGCGCCACCAGCGCCGGTGTCGGCACATAGCCAAACGACCCGGCGGGCATGTCCAGCACGTCCACCATCACCGTAATCCCGCCGCCCGGCCAGACATAGGCCTCGGCCCCGCCGCAGGACACATATGTCAGCGAGTCCTTCACCGATTTGGTCAACCGCACTGGGTTTTCCGTGACCCCGGCACGCAAAGACCCGCCCGCGCCTGCCATAAACACCACCGAACACACCGACGGTTCGCAATTTTCAGCGATCAGATGCGCCGAGGCCTCCAATTGTGCCGGAATAGCCGCGGGTTGCGGCACCAGATCGGAATCCAGCGTGAAGTAGCCGTATTGCTCGCCCGTGGTGGACACCATCAGCAGGCTTAGCCCTTCCCAAGCCACCTTGGGGTTGAACGGACCCAAGATCGTCAGCGGATCTTCGATATCCGTCCCACCCCAGCCATCGCCCGGTTCCGCCACTTGAAAATAGCGCCCCGGCGTCGACCGGCGGCCTTTGATCTTGATGCCCGTCGCAGGCACATCCAGCAGCTTGCCGGATTGGTGTTCCGACAGAACCCCGGTGATGTGGTCATCCACCACCACAACGTCATCCACATGACCCACCCATTGCTTGGCGAACATGCCAATCGCGGCAGAACCACAGCCGACCCGCATCAGCTTTTCCTCAACCCCGTTGATCACCGGCGCCTTGCCTGCCTGCACGATCAATGTAGTGGTGTGACCCTCTTCGCCAATCACCATCTCGACCGCTTCGCAATTGCACAGGCGCAACAGGGCGTCACAGGTCACCCGGCCCTCTTTCTTGGACCCACCCGTCAGGTGTTCCACCCCGCCCAGCGACAACATGCGCGATCCATATTCCGAGGTCATCACATGGCCAATCGGCTCGCCATCCACCCGCACCACATCGCGTTCCTGGCCGATATGGCGGTCGGTGTCGATTTTCACTTTGACGCCGCAATAGGAAAAGATACCTTCTGTCACCACGGTGACCATATCAACGCCCGCAACATCTTGGCTGACGATAAACGGCGCTGGTTTATAGTCAGGATACGTCGTGCCAGCGCCCACCGCCGTCACAAAGGGCCGGTTGCTTTGCACGATGTCACCGTCCCAATCATCGCCATTGCGCAGAAACGGCACCAACTTGTCGGCACTGCGTTCGATGATCGTCAGCGGGTCCAGCCGCACCAATTCGCCCCCGTGATTGGCATAGCGATCACACGCCCCGGCGCGGCCATCGGCGATGAAACACAGCACCGGGCAGGCATCGCAGCGGATTTTCTCTGGCTTTGCGCGGTCATTGGGCATGGCGCTGCTCCTTGATCGCGGCGTGTACCCTTGCCGGGGTCGCGGGAATTGCTGTGATCCGCACACCGCAAGCCTGTTTGATAGCGTTCAGAATAGCAGGCGTCGTCGGGATCAGCACATGTTCTCCCAATCCCTTGGCACCATAGGGGCCATGTGCATCGGGTTCTTCGATAATGATCGTCTCGATCGGGGGCATGTCGCCAAACGTTGGGATCAGATAATCATGCAGATTTTCTGTGCGCCCGGGCAGGTATTCCTCCATCAGCGCCATGCCTAGCCCCTGGGCAATGCCGCCCTCAACCTGGCCCTCGACCAGCAGCGGGTTGATCGCCTTACCGACATCATGCGCCGCCCAGCCCTGCAGCGGTTTGACAGTGCCCAGCGCGGTGTCCACCTCGACCATGAACATATGCGCAGCGTATCCGAATTGCGCGTAGGGCACGCCCTGGCCGTTCTTGTCCAGCGGCTTGGTCGGCGGGTCATAGGTTTCTTGCGCGCGCAAAACATAGCCTTCGCTGTCCGGCACCAGACTGGCCAGATCAATGACATGATCGCGGCCTTTGTCGGTGACGCGGATTTCAGCGTTGCCAATGGTCAGCACGGCGGTTTCCGAGGCATTGACCCGCTGCAAGATCAGCCCTCGCAGCGCCTCGCCCGACAAGCGGGCGGCGTTGCCGGACACATAGGTCTGACGCGAGGCCGATGTTTTGCCTGCATCCGGCGTGACATCGGTGTCCGGGCCGATCAGGACGATCCCGGCGATCGGCACGCCCAAAGCGGTGGCGAATATCTGGGCGATCACCGTATTGGCCCCCTGCCCGATATCCATCGCGCCTTGGTGCAGCACCAATGTGCCGTCGGCGCGGACGCCGGATTTGATGGTGGACGGGTTGGGCAATGATGTGTTGCCGCAGCCATACCAGCC
>JBLINN010000118.1:0-11825 GCA_047639325.1 Paracoccaceae bacterium
CGGGTGGCCAAGTTTCGCGATCAGGTCAGCCGTCGCCTAAGTGGCGCGCTCAGCGAGGACGAGTTCAAACCGCTGCGCCTGATGAACGGTCTTTACCTGCAATTGCACGCCTATATGCTGCGCGTGGCGATCCCCTATGGCACGCTGAACGGCGCCCAGATGCGCGCACTGGCCGAGATCTCGGAGCGCTGGGACAAGGGCTATGGCCATTTCACCACGCGCCAGAACATTCAGTATAACTGGCCCGCTTTGCGCGATGTGCCCGATATGCTGGACGCGCTGGCCAAGGTTGGGTTGCATGCAATCCAGACCAGTGGCAACACCATCCGCAACGTCACCTCTGACCCGTTTGCCGGGGCAGCGGCGGATGAAATCGGTGATCCGCGCCCGGTGGCCGAGCTGATCCGGCAATGGTCCACAGACCACCCGGAATTCCAGTTCCTGGGCCGCAAGTTCAAGATCGCAGTGATTGGCAGCAAAAACGACCGCGCCGTGATCCGCGCCCATGATATCGGCCTGCGACTGGTGGAACAGGACGGCGCCCAAGGGTTCGAAGTGATCGTTGGTGGTGGCCTTGGCCGTACGCCAATGATTGGCAAGGTGATCCGCGATTTCCTGCCGCGCGCTGACCTGCTGCCGTATCTTGAGGCGGTACTGAGCATCTATAACCTGCTGGGCCGACGCGATAATAAATACAAAGCGCGGATCAAGATCACCGTGCATGAAAACGGGTTGGACACCATCCGCACCAAGGTAGAGCAACAATTCGCCCTGCTGCGCCCGGGCTTTTCCGGCGTTGATCAGACCTTGCTGGGTGATATCGAGGCCGCGTTTGCGCCGCCGCCCCTGCGGGCCGGATCGCTGGATCAGTTTGACACCGCTTACAAAGCGGACCCGGTGTTTCGCTCGTGGGTTGATACCAACCTGGCCACGCATAAAGACGCAGGTCACGCCATCGTCACCATCAGCCTCAAGGCGCATGGCGAAACCCCGGGCGATGCCTCGGCTGCGCAAATGCGGTTGATGGCGGATCTGGCCGAACAGTTCGGATATGATGAATTGCGCATCTCGCATGAGCAGAACGTGATCCTGCCACATGTGCATAAATCTGACCTGCCCGCACTGCACGCAGCGCTGAAACAGGACGGGCTGGCCACTGCCAATATCGGGTTGATCAGCGATATCATCGCCTGCCCGGGTATGGATTATTGTGCGCTGGCCACCGCCCGGTCGATCCCCATCGCGCAGCAAATCGCCACGCGCTTTGACGAGCTAAAGCTGGAGCACGAGATCGGCGCGCTGAAAATCAAGATATCGGGCTGCATCAACGCCTGTGGCCACCACCATGTGGGCCATATCGGTATCCTGGGTCTCGACCGCGCGGGTGTTGAAAACTACCAGATCACCCTGGGCGGCGACGCCACGGCAGATGCCGCCATCGGCGAACGCGCCGGCCCCGGCTTTTCGGCAACCGAGATTATCCCGGCCATCGAACGCCTTGTTCTGGGCTATCTCGATCTGCGCAACACCGCCGATGAAACATTTCTGCAAGCCTATCGACGCCTGGGCGCGACCCCGTTCAAATCCGCGCTTTACCCAAGCATCCCTCGTGAAAAGGCGGCATAATCCCATGCTTTTTCTTGGTGAAAATACTCCCGCTCGCCGCCCGGCAAGGCCTGCTAGCAGGCCCGAGAGGGGAGGCTCCGCCATTGCCGCAAGCGCAGCGCTACAGGAAAAAGCGGCAGCGCTAAACGCGCGGTATCGCCATCACAGCGCCACAGCGGTGATGCAGGGCGCGCTGCGGGACGCGGGGCATCTGGCGCTGGTGTCCAGTTTCGGCCCGGAATCGGTGGTATTGTTGCATATGGCCGCAGTAATCGACAAAGCCACGCCGGTGATCTTTATCGACACGCAGATGCTGTTCACCGAAACCTTGGTCTATCAGGTGGAACTGACCGAGCGGCTGGGGCTGAGCAATCTGCAGATCATCCGTGCAGCGGATATCCCGACGCAGGATCCCGATGACACCCTGCATCAGCGCGACACCGATGCCTGCTGTGTCCTGCGCAAAACCGCGCCGCTGCAACAGGCGTTGCTGGGGTATGATGGCTGGATCACTGGGCGCAAACGGTTTCAATCCGGCACCCGCGCCGCGCTGGACTTCTTTGAACCCGAAGCCGGGGCGAACAGGCTAAAGGTGAACCCGCTGGCCCATTGGGCCCCGGAAGATGTGCGGGCCTATATGGATGAAAACCGCCTGCCCCGCCATCCGCTGGTGTCGCAGGGCTATCCATCGATCGGCTGTGCGCCCTGCACATCCGCCGTGGCACCGGGCGAAGACCCACGCGCCGGGCGCTGGCGGGAACAGGCCAAGGATGAATGCGGCATTCACTTTGTGAATGGCAAAATGGTACGACGGAAGGAAACAGCATGAGCGTTATTGTCACCGATACCGGGTTTGGCCCGGACAGCTGGAGCGCGCAGGGCAGTGTAGACCTGCCCCCGGACATTGACCCGACCACAATGGTGCGCAAAATGCACACCCTACGGGCGATCCGCATAGACTTTCCCAGTTTTGCCGATGGGCGCGGGTTTACCATTGCGCGCCAGTTGCGGCTGATGGGGTTTACCGGCCGGTTGCGCGCCCGGGGTCATGTGCTGGCCGATCAATACGCCATGGCCCGGCGATCCGGGTTTGACGAGGTCGAAATCAACGATGCCATGGCCGCACGACAGCCCGAATCCCAGTGGTTGGCGCGTGCCGATTGGCAACGCCATGACTATCAGTCCCGCCTGCGCGGCTGAATCTGCTGTTCCTGACCTGAATCAAAGATTAACCAGAGGTGTCGGTTTACCAGACCGGCAGAGCAACCAATGACAGAGATGACACCAGTGACCGAAAGCTCCGCCGTAAAAGCCCCCACCCTGCCTGATCCCCAGACCGTAACCTATGTCAAACACTGGACCGACCGGCTGTTTTCCTTTCGGGTCAGCCGCCCAAAAACACTACGGTTCCGGTCCGGCGAATTTGTGATGATTGGCCTGATAGGCGACAATGGCAAACCTTTGCTGCGCGCCTATTCCATCGCCAGCCCGTCATGGGATGACGAGTTAGAGTTTTATTCGATCAAGGTGCAGGACGGCCCGCTGACCAGCAAGCTGCAACATATTCAGCCCGGCGATCAGATCATCCTGCGCCCCAAACCGGTGGGCACGCTGGTGCATGACGCCTTGCTGCCGGGCAAGCGTATCTGGTTCTTTGCCACCGGCACCGGGTTTGCCCCGTTTGCGTCGCTGCTGCGCGAGCCGCAAACCTATGAAGATTATGACGAGGTGGTCATCACCCACACCTGTCGCGATGTCGCCGAGCTGGAATATGGCCGTCAACTGATCGAAAGCCTGGAAAATGACCCGCTGATCGGCGAAATGGTCGCCGGGAAAATCCGCTATTACCCGACCACGACCCGCGAAGAGAGCCCCAAGATGGGGCGAATCACCACTTTGCTGCAAGACGGCACGGTGTTTCGCGATCTGGGGATCGAGCCTATTCACCGCGAAACCGATCGCGCCATGGTGTGTGGGTCGCTTGGGTTTAACAAGGATCTCAAGGACCTGTTGGAAAAATTCGGCCTGCGTGAAGGTGCAAATTCGGACCCTCAGGAATATGTGGTGGAAAAGGCGTTTGTTGGCTAAGCCCGCCTGACATCGCATTTCCCCCCACGGCGCAGGAATGTGGTGTAGGTTGATCCAAACGGGCCAACAAATACCGGAGCACACCCTATTCAACGACGCCTTGCCGCCATTCTGATCGCCGACATGGCCAGCTATAGCCGCCTGATGGAAGCGGGTGAAGACGACGTGCTGGCCCGCCAAAGGCATCATCGCAAGGTGCTGATTGATCCCGCCATGCAAAGCACCCGGGGGCGGATTGTCAAATCCACCGGGGATGGTGTGTTGGCTGAATTCGCCAGTGTCGGCGATGCGGTGCGCTGCGCGCTGGACATACAGGCCGGGATGATCCCGCTGGAAAGCGCCATCCCGGAAGATCGCCGCATTCGCTATCGCATCGGCATCAATGTTGGTGACGTGGTGGTCGAAGATGGCGATATCTTTGGCGATGACGTGAATGTCGCTGCGCGTTTGGAACAATTGGCCGAACCGGGCGGTGTGTGTATTTCAGACACGGTCTATCAGATGATCCACAGCCGGACACCCGAGCGCTTTGCCGATCTGGGGTCGCAATCGGTCAAGAACATCCAACGCCCGATCCGGGTTTGGCAGTGGACACCGCAGGCCCGCATCGCCTTTCGCGAAGCTGATGATGCTGCGCGCGCGCAGCAGGTTGAATTTTGCATTGCTCCGGATGGGGCTCAGCTGGCCTATGCCACGATTGGACAAGGCCCTGCGGTGCTAAAGGCGCCCAATTGGTTGAACCATCTGGAATATGACTGGTCCAGCCCGATCTGGGGGCCGTTGATGCAGGATATCTCGCGCCAAAACCACCTTGTGCGGTTTGATCAGCGCGGCAATGGGCTGTCTGACTGGCACCCTCCCGAGATTTCCGAGGCGGCCATGTTGCAGGATATGGAAACCGTGGTTGCGGCGACGGGAATCGACAAGTTCGCGATATTCGCCGCATCCCAGGGCAGTGCATTTGCAGTGCGCTATGCGGCAGAACACCCCGACCGGGTCAGTTGCATCGTCATACTTGGCGAATTTGTGCGCGGGGCGCTGAAACGTGGCGAACCGGATCAGGCGGCGATGCACGAGGCGATGACCGGCATCCTCCGGCACGGTTGGGGGTCAACCAACCCGGCCTATCGCAATATGTTCACCGAAAGCCTGATGCCTGATGCCACCGCGGCGCAAAAATCCGGATTCGACGAATTGCAGCGGGTGGCGACGTCACCCGAAAACGCGGCGCGGATCAATGACATGAACGCCGAAGTTGATGTAACAGAACTGGCCCGTCAATTGACGGTTCCGGTGCTGGTGATGCATTCGCAAGGCGACAAGCGGATACCGCTGGAAGAAGGTCGCCGCATGGCCGCGCTGATCCCCGGGGCGCGGTTTCAGACATTGCCGGGCAACAATCACATGCTGGTGTCAGGCACGCCGGGGTACGATATGTTCCTGCGCGAATTTCACCGCTTTGTGGATGCGCACGCGTCTTAGAGCATGTCGCTCTAGGATCACCGCGCCAGCCACGCCGCCGCCCCGCCGGGCAGGGCTGGGCGGAAATACGCGATCATCCGTCCGTCTGGCCCCGCGCTGGCACCATCACCCCAAGCGGCGACGCCATGCAGCGTGTGGCGATGCAGTAAAACCGCCTGTCCGGGGGAGGCGGGCAGCTTAACGCGGGGGCAGCTGTCAAACACCACGCGACGAGCCTGTTGATAGGGCTCGGTCAGGTCCACCTGGTCCCAGTTGGACGGGTCATGGCCTGACAGCGCATCCAGCAGGGCGCGGCGCATGATCTTATGGCTGCCCTGCCACACCACCAAGGGCGCGGCGCCATCGCTGGCCTTGGTCAGCGGCAGGCCCAGGATAAAGGCGTGTGGTTCCTCGATCATCCGGCGTCGGTCTGGCCCCAGTGGTGTGACCCCATCCAGATGCGCCGCGTCCCGGTGGGCCCGATAGGTAAACGATGCCGGGCTTTCGCCATCGCGGGGTTGTGGATAGCCGGGATAGACCACCGACACTTGGGCGCGGTGCAAGTCGGGCATTGGGTCGATATATCTGGTGATGAAATCTATTGCCGTGCCACTTAAGGGGGCTGATCCGGCGACGCGGCCTTTGCTGTCGTTATCCAGCGCATCGACGCCGACAAACCAGGTGCCCTGACAGACATGCCAATGGGCAAATGCCGGGTCTTTGACGGCCAAACGCCCGGCCCTTAGCGCCTGTGCTGCCCAATCTGCAACCAACGGGTCAAAGGCAAATCTGACCCAGCCACGGGTCAGAAAATCCGCTACCATCCCAGCGACTTGCGCAGCATGTTCAGCGCCACCAGCGTCAGGAACACCGCAAAGATCCGTCGCAGCGGTTTCGGGTCCATCGCATGTGCCAGCCTGACCCCCAACGGTGCGGTCATCAACGTCATCGCGATCACCACGCCAAAGGCCACCAGATTGACCGCACCAATGGTCAGCGGCGGGCGCTGCGCGGCATCAATCTCGAGAAACAGAAACCCTATCACCGATGGCACGGCGATGATCACCCCGAACCCGGCCGCCGTGGCCACGGCGCGGTGAATCGGCGTGTTGAACAGGGTCATCAGCGGCACCCCAAAGCTGCCGCCGCCGATGCCCATCAGCACCGACAGGAACCCAACCATTGGCGACACGACAGCGCGGCGTAACCCGCGCGGCATTGCCTCGCCCAGCCGCCATTCGGGGCGGCCCAGCCCCAGATAAAGGCCAATCACCACGCCCAGCACCCCAAACAGCGCCTGCAACGTGCCCGACCGCAACGATGAGGCCACCAACATGCCAACCACCGCGCCAATGGCGATGCCCGGCGCCCAGCCACGCAAGATATCCCAATCCACCGCGCCTTTTTTGTTGTGACTGTGTACGGACCGCAACGAGGTGACGATGATCGTCGCCAGAGACGTCGCCAAACACATCTGCATCAGCTGCGGGCCGCCATATCCAAGCGTCTGAAACGCATAGAAAAACGCCGGGACCAGCACGATGCCACCGCCAACCCCCAGCAGCCCTGCCAGCACCCCGGCAAGCCCACCGATTACGATCAATAGCACCAGCATCTGCACCAGCAGCATTGTATCCGGCATGCGCCTGTCTCCCTTGTGTTCGCGCCGAACGCCTACACCGCTTACCCCGTGCATTCCAGTGGCGCGATCTGTGCCAACGCCGCCAGCACCAGATCCGGCCCGGCGCCATCCTTATGCGCGCCCTCGGACAGCATCCGCCGCCAGGCCCGCGCGCCGGGGCGACCGGCAAACAGGCCCAGCATATGGCGGCTGATCTGCGCCAGCTTGCCGCCCGCGACCAGATGCGCGTCAATATAGGGCAGCATGTCGTGCACCACCTGCACCGGGTCGCTGGCAGTGCCCGTGCCAAAGATCAGCGGATCAGCGGCGGCCAAAATATCGGCGGGCTGGTGATAGGCCGCCCGCCCGATCATCACCCCGTCCAGCCCGGCATCCAGAAACCCCTGCGCCTGTTGCAGCGAGGTGATGCCGCCGTTGATAGAAATATGCATCCCCGGAAACAGCGCCTTCATCCGCAGCACCAGATCATGATCCAGCGGTGGGATATCACGGTTTTCCTTGGGGCTAAGGCCCTGCAGCCACGCCTTGCGCGCATGGATTGTCACCCGGTTGCAGCCAGCCGCACTGATCCGCGCCAGAAAGTCGGGCAGCACCTGTTCCGGGTCCTGATCATCCACCCCGATCCGGCACTTTACCGTCACCTCGGCCTTGACCGCAGCAACCATCGCCGCCACGCAATCGGCCACCAGCGCGGGCTGCTTCATCAGCACCGCGCCAAACGCCCCGGATTGCACCCGGTCAGATGGGCAGCCGACGTTCAGGTTGATCTCATCATACCCCGCCTCGGCCCCCAGCTGCGCCGCCTGCGCCAGCTCTGCCGGGTCCGACCCGCCCAGTTGCAGGGCCACGGGGTGTTCTTGTGGGCTGTGATCCAACAGAAACAGCGCGCCGCCCTGAACCAACGCCGGGGCTGTGACCATTTCAGTATAAAGCAACGCCTCGCGGCTGAGCAGACGGTGCAGATAGCGACAATGGCGATCTGTCCAGTCCATCATTGGGGCGACGGATAATTTTGCGTGATATGTCAAACGTCTATGTGGCACTATTCACCCCACCAACCTTACCTTAGAACCCAAGTCGCAGACCGTTTCGACCGACCCCGATCCGGAACCGCCCGCCGCCGGGGCGCACTGACGCGGAGGGGCCGCTGGTTCCCATCCGGACCGAGCCGTTGCCGGATTTCACGTTAACACCGGCGCCGTTGGTGCCGACACTGCCCGACATTTTACCTTTGCCCTTGCCCTTTTTCTTGGTTTTCACCTTGGCTTTTGGCCCTTTCGAACCAACACCAACCGACACATTCTCCGACCCTACGCCGCCAGACACCTGGCCATTTTGATTGACGGATACAGACGGCTTGGGTCCACCCCAGGCGGCGGGGGCTGCAAGCAAGCCAACGATAAGGACAGCGGACAAATAGCGCATGGGGAACCCAATAGTGGCAAAAGGCGTGGGGGCACAGGCTAGCGGCTCTGGCCCCGGGCGGCAACGGCTATGGCCGTTTACAGGGTTGTCAGGCAAACAGCTCGTGTGCCAGTTCCAGCGCTTCGATCAGCACATCGACCTCGGCCTTGGTGTTATACATGCCAAAGGACGCCCGGCAGGTGGCTGTCAGCCCCAGATGATCCATCAGCGGCCCGGCGCAATGATGCCCGGCGCGCACGGCGACGCCTTTTTTGTCGAGAATGGTCGAGATGTCATGCGCATGCGCCGCACCGTCCAGCGTAAAGCTGAAGATCGCCGCCTTGGTCGGCGTGGTGCCTTGCACCTGCAACCAGTTCAGCCCGGCCAGCCGCGACATCGCGTAATCGCGCAGGCCCGCCTCGTGCGCGGCGATCTTGTCCATGCCGATACCCATCATGTAGTCCAGCGCGGCGCCCATGCCGATCATCTGTACGATGCCGGGGGTACCGGCCTCGAACTTCATCGGGGGGTCGTTATAGGTCACTTCGTCTTTGTGAACTTCGCGGATCATGTCGCCGCCGCCCATGAAGGGGCGCATTTCGGCCATCCGGTCAGACTTGATATAGATCGCGCCGGACCCGGACGGGCCATACAGTTTATGCCCGGTGATGGCGTAGAAATCGCAGCCGATATCAGCCACATCCACCGGCATATGCACCGCGCCCTGGCTGCCATCAACCAGCACTGGCACGCCCATGGCATGGGCCCCTTTGGTGATCGCCTTGACGTCCACAACCGTGCCCAGCACGTTGGAACATTGCGTCACGGCCACCAGCTTGGTGCGCGGGGTGATCGCGTCGATCACCGCCTGCGGGTCCAGCGCGCCGCTGGCATCCACATCAACCCATTTCAGCACCACGCCTTGACGTTCGCGCAGGAAATGCCAGGGGACGATATTGGCATGATGCTCCATCACCGACAGCACGATTTCGTCGCCCGCCTGCAGGCGTGGCATCGCCCAGCCATAGGCCACCAGATTGATGCCCTCGGTGGTGCCAGAGTTCATTACGATCTCGTCTTCGGACCCAGCGTTCAGGAACCGGGCAATGATGCCGCGGACAGACTCGTAATTCTCGGTCGCCAGGTTGGACAGGAAATGCAGGCCCCGGTGGACGTTGGAATATTCCTCGGCGTAGGCACGGGTGATGGCATCAATCACCACCTGCGGCTTTTGCGCAGAGGCGCCATTGTCCAAGTATACCAACGGCTTGTTGTTCACTTGCCGCGACAGGATCGGGAAATCAGCGCGGATTTTTTCAACGTCATACATTCGGAAGGGATCCCACATTCGGTCCGCCGACAAAGGCGACAATCAACGACAGGCCGACCGCAATGGCCAGAAGAGAGGCGATCAGAACCAGCGCCGACCGCCCGATAGAGCCAAAGCGATGTGCCTGATCGACGAAATGCACCAGCATGTAGACCCCGATCAAGGTGGCGGCAAACACCTCGATCATCGCCAGAAACGGCAGGGTCATCACCAAAATCAACGCTGCCCCCTGTGCCAGAACCCGCAGGACTTGCATCCAGACGATCAGCACCATGATGTCGGCCACGCTGCCTTTGCCGCCAAACAACCGACCAACCCAAAACAGCGCATAGATGGTCAGGATCAACCCGACCACCACAATGGTGAGATACACCATGGGCGAATTGAACGTCTCGGGCAGCGGCGATGGCCCCGGCATCAGCAGATTTGACAAGGTAAACAACGCGGTATTCAACACCGCCACCAGCGCCAGCGCCGTCCACAGCACCTGCGACGGCAGCTGCAACGCCATTAGGCTGCGGGCCGCACTTGCCGGGTCCTTGATTGAGGTGATCACCAATTGGCGCCAATATAGGGGAATCATTCGGGGGCCCTTTCGGCGGTTCGCAGGCTGGATATCCAGAACCAGACAAACACTACCAGCCAGATGAATCCAACCCCTTGCAGCGCAGGCCCCGGCCCGACAAACCCCGCCGTCAGCCCGTGCAATAACAGCAATGGGCTGGCCGCCAGCATCGCCCAAAACAGTGCCAGCCGCGCGCCAAAGCCATCGCCCTGCCCGCCCAGCAGTTTGGCCACCAGATGCGACAGCGCCGCCAGAATATAAAACAGCAGCGGCGCAAAGATCAGCCAGGCCAGCAATGTGCCGCCCATCATCATGTTAAGGTCCTGCCCCGTCAGATGCGCCTCGCGCGACAGCCGCGGCAATTGCGCGACAAACACGATGGCGCAGGCGGTCATCAGGATCACCAAGGCACGGTCTTCGCGCGGCCCTATTGCCAGCAGCCGACGCATCACCCGCCCCGGCCCCCGATAGGTGGCGATAATGTCAGTTGAGACCGGCATCAGAGGCGCCGGGACAACCAGCCATTAAGGCGTGACATGATATCTGCGGCCATAACCGGGTCTTCGATCTCTTCCACGGCTTCGGCCAGAAAGGCCAGTGTCAGCATGTCGGTTGCCGCCCCTTCGGGCACCCCGCGCGAGCGCAGGTAAAACAGCGCGTCTTCGTCGATTGCCCCACTGGTAGAGCCATGTGAACAGGCGACATCATCGGCGTAAATCTCAAGCTCTGGCTTGGCGAGAAACTGGCTGTCACCATCCAGCAGCAGGGCTTGGCTGATCTGATAGCCATCGGTTTTCTGCGCGCCTTCCTTAACCAGGATCTTGCCCTGAAACACGCCGGTAGCGCCGTTATACAGCACCTTTTTGAACACCTGACGGCTTTCGCAATTTACTGCGTCATGGGTGACAAACACCGTGTCATCATGGTGAAAATCGCCGTCGCCGACGCTAACACCAGCCACATGCATGACCGCATCGTCGCCGGTCAGTTCCACCACAAATTCGTTGCGCGTCAGCACGCCATTCACCGTCATGGTAAAGCTTTTCAGCACGGATTTCGCGCCCAAACGGGCAAACACATGGGTCATCGCCCGGCGTTCATGGTCGCGCCCCTGCGCGCGCACCAGATGCAGGGTGCCGCCATCGGCCACGTCGATTTCCATACATTTGTTGAATCGCGCCGCTGCGGGGCCGTTTTCCAGAATCGTCGCCTCGGCGCCCGGTTCAACCCGCACAACATGGTGCAGGATGGCATCCGACGTTTCGGACTTGTGCACATATATCAGGCTGATCGGTTTGCTGGGCTTGCCAGTGACATGGATCACCACGCCGTCGCGGGCATAGGCGGTGTTCAGCGCCGCAAACGGGCGGGGTACCGGGGTTTGGCCGCGTTCTTCCAACACGCCGTAAAGTTCCACGGCCCAGTGAATATCGGTGCAACAGATATCTTCCAGCCGGTCAATCCGCACGCCTTCCAGCGTCAGATCATCCGATGCGTCAGGGTCAAACACCCCATCGACAAACACGATTTTCAGCCGGTCGAGCCCGCCGAACACCGGGGATTCGTCATTCTCGAACAAGGACGCGGGCGGGACGTCGGACGATAGCAGCGTATCAGGCCGGGTGTATTTCCAATATTCATCGCGCCGCTGCGGCAGGCCCATCTGGCGCAACCGCACCAACGCGCTGCGCCGGGCGGCGTCGGTACAACCGCCTTCTGGCAGGTCCAAC
>JBLINN010000119.1:0-11823 GCA_047639325.1 Paracoccaceae bacterium
GTGATAACAGTCCAGACCATTGTGTCCTCCTTCGTTTCTTTGACAATCCGACGGAATCACAATTAACTGTTATCACTCAATTGGTTTCGGGTTGGACACTAAGATTGGCAAAATCAGTCTGCGTTTCATCCGCGCGATACCTTGCATTATGTTTCTGGCCCTCTCCTGACGGCCTTCCAGCCCCGGAAGGTCCAATCACGGATGCGTGATCGCGCAACCGTCTGGACCATCGGCGCGCAAAGCCTTAGCTGTCCCGAACAGGAGATTGCCGATGTCAAAACCACCCCTGACCCTCTATCTGGCCGCGCCGCGCGGGTTCTGCGCTGGTGTGGATCGGGCGATTCGCATTGTCGAGATGGCGATCGCCAAATGGGGCGCGCCGGTCTATGTGCGCCACGAGATTGTGCACAACAAATTTGTGGTGGATGGGCTAAAGGCCAAAGGGGCGGTGTTTGTCGAAGAGCTGGACGAATGTCCTAATGATCGCCCGGTGATTTTCTCGGCCCACGGGGTGCCGCAATCGGTCCCGGATGAGGCCGACCGGCGGCAGATGATCTATGTGGATGCCACCTGTCCGCTGGTCAGCAAAGTCCATATCGAGGCCCGGCGTCATGCCGAAAACGGGTTGCAGATGGTCATGATTGGCCACAAGGGCCACCCGGAAACCATTGGCACCATGGGGCAATTGCCGGATGGCGAGGTGCTGCTGGTGGAAACAATTGCCGACGTGGCGACGGTGCAGGTGCGCGACCCGGATCGCATCGCTTATGTCACCCAGACCACGCTAAGTGTGGATGACACGGCGGACATCGTCGCGGCGCTGAAACAGCGGTTTCCGGCCATCTCCGCGCCGCATAAGGAAGACATTTGCTACGCCACAACCAACCGACAAGAGGCCGTGCGCACCTTGGCCCCCAAGGCCGATGCTTTGCTGGTGGTCGGCGCGCACAATTCGTCAAATTCGCGCCGTCTGGTCGAGGTTGGCGCGCGCGCTGGCTGCAAATACGCGCAGTTGGTGCAACGCGCGGGCGATATTGACTGGCGCGCGCTGGACGGTATTTCCAGTATTGGCATCACCGCCGGGGCATCGGCGCCGGAATTGTTGGTGAACGAGGTGATTGACGCCTTTCACGACCGCTATCAGGTGGTGGTTGAACTGGTGGAGACCGCTGTTGAAGACGTTGAATTCAAGGTGCCGCGCGTGTTGCGGCAGTCGTCGTAAGGGATATTTAGGATGCTGTCATTACAGTTTCTTCTGACCGCCTTTGTGGTGGTTCTGGCCCCCGGGACGGGGGTGATTTACACGCTGGCCGTTGGGCTTGGCCGGGGTCGTGCGGCGGCGATCTGGGCCGCGCTGGGCTGTACGTTTGGGATTGTGCCGCATTTGCTGGCGGCGACCTTGGGGTTGGCGGCGCTGCTGCATACGTCGGCATTGTTGTTCCAGGTGGTGAAATTCGCCGGGGTTGCCTATTTACTGTATCTGGCCTGGCAGGTTCTGAAAGCAGACGGGGTGCTGACGGTTGGCGCTGATCACTCGGCGGAACCGGGAATGCGCATCGCGCGGCGTGGCGCACTGATCAATATTTTGAACCCCAAACTGTCGGTGTTCTTTCTGGCGCTGTTGCCGCCGTTTCTGTCGGGCAATCCGGGGTCGGCCACGGCTGAAATGATCGGGCTGGGCGCGGTGTTTATGGCGATGACCTTTGCGGTTTTTGCGCTTTACGGCGTGTTTGCCGCCACGGCCCGGCGGCGGTTGCTGGAAAGTGAAACGGTTCTGGCTTGGATGAACCGTGGTTTTGCCGCGATCTTTGCCGGGTTGGCCACGCGGCTAGCGGTGGAGCGGGCATGAGCGATCCAGATACCATCCGGGTCTATGACACCCGCGCCGCTGATTATGCGGAGATGACGGACGACCATAACGCGACCGACCCGAAACTGGTGGCGTTTATCGCCGCTTGCCCACCGGGCGGGCAGGTTCTGGATTTGGGCTGTGGTCCCGGGGCTTCGGCTGCCGTGATGGCGCAGCAAGGGCTGGTAGTTGAGGCGATGGATGCTTCGGCCCAGATGGTGGCGCTGGCGGATGCGCATCCGGGTGTTGAGGCGCGCCAATCGACGTTTGATGAGATTTCGGGGCAGGGTGTTTATGACGGCATTTGGGCCAGTTTCAGCCTGCTGCACGCGCCACGCGTCGATTTTCCGCGTCATTTGGCGGCGTGTCATTTGGCGTTAAAACCCGGAGGGATGTTTGTGATTGGGATGAAGTTGGGCAGCAGCACGGCGCGCGACGGGATCGGGCGGCAATATACTTATTATTCTTCGGACGCGCTGGATCAGCATCTGGTGGAGGCCGGATTCACGGTTGTTGACCACGAATTTGGCACTGGCGAGGGGCTGGATGGCAGTTCGTCGGATTATGTGTCGGTGACCGCGCATGCCTGATTTGATCGCTTATACAGATGGCGCGTGTTCCGGCAATCCCGGCCCCGGCGGCTGGGGGGTTTTGATGCAGGCAAAGTCCGGCGGCAAGATCCTGAAACAGCGCGAGCTGTGCGGGGGCGCGGCGGATACCACCAATAACCGCATGGAATTGCTGGCGGCGATCAACGCGCTGGAAGTGCTGGAGCGGGAAGCCGCGATTACCATCATCACTGACAGCACCTATGTGAAAAACGGGGTCACCAGCTGGATTCATGGCTGGAAGCGCAACGGCTGGAAGACCTCGGCGAAAAAGCCGGTGAAGAATGCCGATTTGTGGCAGCGTCTGGACGAGGCGCAGGCCGGTCACGGCGTGACGTGGGAATGGGTCAAGGGCCATGCAGGCCACCCTGAAAACGAACGCGCGGATGAGTTGGCGCGCGAAGGCATGGCGCCGTTTAAGCGGGGTTGAGCCAAAAAGCAGATGCGATTAGTTTTGCTCGTCTCGTCTCGTCTCGACTCAGTCACAGTCGTAGAGTTTACGCCACCTTTTTGTAGAGCAAACAGTTTCGCCAGGCGTCGGTTTGAGTTTGGTCGATTTGTTGTCAGGCACAATTTCAATTTCTTGCTGCGGAACTGTGGGTGCGATTGCAACGTTCGCCTTAGAGGGTTGAGCAGTACCCCACAATGAAGTGCGCACCTGGCATCTAGTGGCCGGGTGTTCCTCTATCGCTGAAATGTAAGTAACAAAGTCCGGCAATGGTGGATTGCGCCGGGCTGTCATCGCCACCCCGGCTGTTTTCAGAAAGCTGGACAGCCCATTGGTTGACCCTCGCCCAAAAAGCCCGTCAATCGCCCCGCTGTAACAGCCACGTTCCCTCAGTAGTGTCTAAAGCTCGCGCGCCGCCGCGTCCGCTGTCGCAGGCGCAACCGCCACCACGGCATCTGCCGGAAGAGCGGCCCCCGCCGCCGCAGCATTGGCCCGCACGGTTGCATTCTGTTCTCTGAGCAGATCAATTGCCGCCTGTAACGCCTCGCGTTCTTTGGCTGCATTCTCTTCCCGGGCACGCGCAGCCGCTAATTCGGTTTCCCTTGCGGTGGCCAGTTCGGCCTCGTGGCTGGCGGCCTGTTCGACGGCACGTTTCGCCGCTGCTTGCTGTGCCCGTTCTGCCGTGGCGCCGTCCAGAAGCGCCTGACGTCTTTGCAGCGCGAACGCATAAAGCGGGTGCTGGTTTTGCGCCTCATATTTTACTAGGAACGCGTCCCAATTGGCCACGGATCGGCTTTGGTCGGTGGTGACAAAATCCCGCGAAATCATGTTTGGCGCGGGTGTCACCGGGGCTGGCGTCGGCCGAATGCCCTGCGGGTTGATCACGTCGAATCCCTGGGCGGTCAACGCGGCGGATATGGCGACTGAATCGTTCTGCGGGTTGGAAGGTTCGGTGACAAATTGGTATTTGGAATTGCCAATGACCAAGGCAACATTCTGGGCGTTTGCAAGCGCTGGCAACCCAAGGAACAGAATAAATACTGCAATGAACTTCATGCCACCCTCGCCGGTATGGATGTCAAAGCATCATAGCCCGGAATATTGGTTTTAACTGGTAAAGATTTTGGCGCTGCACATCGGCTCGTTAAAAGGGAGGATGTTGGGGTGGGGTCGTAAGAATGCGCTTATTTTCTTGGGAAAATTGCGGTCTTGGGGGTATAATGTGGCGTTGCACCCAATCCTTTCCCGAACTTGCAAGCAGGCTGGTAACATGTCGTCCCATATCATCGTTCACGACCGGAAATTTCGACATCTCAGCCAGTCCAATGCGGCGCTTGAACAGATCGCCACGGGGATGTTGTGGACCGAGGGGCCGGTCTATTTCGCGCAAGGCGATTATTACCTGTGGAGCGATATTCCCAATAACCGGGTGTATCAGTGGGCCGTCGGCCAGACCCCGCGGGTGTTTGATTATGACGCGGATAACTGCAACGGGCACACGGTGGATTTGCAGGGGCGGTTGATCACTTGCGAGCATTTGGGGCGACGGGTGTCGCGGCGCGAACACGACGGGTCCAGATCGGTGATTGCCGATGGGTATGCGGGCCGGCGGCTGAATTCGCCCAATGATGTGGTGGTGAAATCGGATGGTTCGATTTGGTTTACCGATCCGTCTTATGGAATTCTTAGTGATTATGAGGGTAAGAGATCACCGCAGGAACAGGATGGCTGTTTTGTTTTTTGTGCAGGCGATACCCCGGATAATCCCCGGGTGGTGGCGGATGATTTTGTAAAGCCAAACGGGTTGGCGTTTTCGCCGGATGAAACGCTGTTGTATATCTCGGATACCGGGCTGTCGCATGATCCGGACGGGCCGCATCATATCCGGGTGTTTGATGTGGCGGGCGATAACAGCTTGTCGAACGGGCGGGTGTTTGTCGAGATTGACGCAGGCGTTTCGGATGGCTTTCGGATGGATATCGACGGCAACCTTTGGACCAGTTGCGCGACGGGGGTTCAGTGTTTTGATCCTGGCGGGGTTATGCTGGGCGAGATTCTGGTGCCCGAGGTGGTTTCGAACCTGTGTTTTGGCGGGCCGAAGAAGAACCAATTGCTGCTTACCGCCACAACATCGGTTTACACGATCTATGTGGCGGCGACGGGGTGTTAGGAGGCCAACTCGTATGCTGCGAGGAAAGCCCGCAAGGGCTTGAGGAGCGGCGGAGCGACCCACCAAAAATTGATCAATCGTGCAGTTTCACCTGAAAATCCCCGTTGATCGGCCAGTTGATCCCGGCTGACGCGCCGCCATCGACCCGGATGACCTGCCCGGTCAGAAACCCAGCCGCAGGCGAGGCCAGGAAAATCGCGGTGCCAACCAAATCGTCCACCGCACCCATCCGCCCCAGCGGTGTGATGGTTTGGTTCCAGGCCTGCAAATTCGGGTCTGACCACAGCTTTTCCGTCAGATCCGTCAGGATGAACCCCGGCGCCAACCCGTTGACCCGCACGCCATGATTGCCCCACTCCAGCGCCAGCGCGTGGGTCATGCTGGACAGGCCGGATTTCGACATGCCCTAAGGCGCGACCTGCGCCAAAGATCCATAGGTGGACAGGCTGTCGATATTGATCTGGTTGCCGCTGCCCTGCCTGATCATCTGTTTGCCCACGGTTTGCGCCATAAAAAATGCGCCGCGCAGGTTGATGTTCATGATTTGGTCGAATTCTTCGGGCGTGTAGTCCACGGCAGGCATACGCTTGTTGACACCGGCGCAGTTGCTCAACGTGTCGATGCGGCCATGATCGGCGACAACCGCGTTGACGCAAGCGGTGATCGCATCGGTATCCGCCACATCGCAGGTCTGAAACTCTATCGGGTGCGGCGCGGTCGTGCAGGCAGCGCGCAGACTGTCCGGGTCTCGCCCAGTGATGACCACCTTGGCGCCTTGCTCGGCAAAGGCCTGGGCAATCGCCAGCCCGATGCCCCGGCTGCCACCAGAAACCAACACCACGGTGCCGGACACGTCAAACAGATTGCTGGCCATCTCTATTCCCCGGCTTATGCCAGATCATCCGGCAAGATGCCCTGCGGGAGGTTTTGGTACGACACTGGGCGCAGAAAACGGCGGATCGACATTGTGCCGACGGATGTCGCGCCAAAGTTGGTTGAGGCGGGGTAGGGGCCGCCGTGTACCATGGCGTCGCAGACCTCGACCCCGGTGGGAAAGCCGTTGGCTAGGACGCGACCGGCTTTGCGTTCCAGGATTGGCAGCAAGGTTTTGGCATCGGCGCTGTCGGAATCGTCCAGATGCAGGGTGCAGGTCAACTGGCCTTGCAAGGATTTTGCGACGGCTGTCATCTCGTCCATGTCCCTTGCGGTGACGATCATGCCAAGCGGGCCAAATACCTCTTCGCCCAAAGCCTCGTTCGCCAGCCAGTCGGTGGCGGTGGTGGCAAACAGATAGGGCGTGGCGTTGCGCATGTCGCAGGTGGTGGTCAGCACCTGTTGCACGCCGCTGGTGGCGGCGATGCGGTCGGTGCCCTGGTGATAGGCGTCGGCGATGCCACCGGTCAGCATGACCTGCGCGCCAATCGGTTCAAGCGCGGATTTGGCGGCAGCAGTAAAGGCGGTTGCGTCCGGCCCGTCGATGATGATTGCCACGCCGGGATTGGTGCAGAATTGCCCCGCGCCCATGGTCAGGGATCCGGCCCAGCCTGCGGCGATCTCGGCGCCGCGATTGGCCAAGGCGCCGTTCAGGATGAACATCGGGTTGACCGACCCCAATTCGCCGAAAAACGGGATCGGGTCGGGGCGCGTGGCGCAAAGGTCGTAAAGCGCGCGACCGCCGCCCTGAATCTGGCTGAACACGCCGGGATGGATGCCGCAGGCGGTGATGGCGGCAAGGATCGCCTGGGCGACGATATCCGAGGTGCCGGGATGGGCCGAATGGCCTTTGACCAGCACCGGGCAACCAGCGGCCAGCGCGGCGGCGGTGTCGCCCCCGGCAGTGGAAAATGCCAGCGGGAAGTTGGACGCGCCGAACACGGCCACCGGGCCGATCGGGCGCTGCATCATGCGAATGTCGGGCCGGGGCAGGGGCGCGCGATCTGGTAGGGCCTTGTCATAGCGCCGGTCAAAGTAATCACCCGCTTCGATATGATCGGCAAACAGGGCCAGTTGGCCGGTGGTGCGGCCACGTTCGCCCACCAAACGGGCCTCGGGCAGGCCGGTTTCCTTGCAGCCCATGGCGGTGATCTCATCGCCACGCGCGTTGATCTCATCGGCAATGCGGCGCAGGAACGTCGCGCGGGTGGGGCGGGTGGAATATCCGTAGGACCAAAACGCCTCTTCTGCCGCTTTGGCCGCCTGATCAACCAGGTCAACGCTGCCAGTGGCAAAGCTGTCGGCCTCGCCGCTGGTGGGCTGGTTGGTGAATGTGGCGTCGCCGCCGACCCATTGGCCGGCAATCAGGTGAGTACCCTTGAGCATGTTCAGTCTTTCTATGGTTAAAGCAGGTCGCGTCGCGACAGGTTGCGCATCATTTCACGTAGTCCAAAGGTCCATTCGGCGCATTCCGTGGACAGGCGCACCGTATTGGTCAGACAGCCGAGACGGGGCGAGGCGATGGAGACCACATCGCCCATCTTATGGGTAAACCCTTCGCCCGGCACATCGCGGTCTTTGGTGGGGGCAAACAGCGCACCTAGGAACAGCATAAAGCCATCCGGGTATGGGTGATGGCGGCCAATGGTCTGGCGCACCAGATCAAGCGGGTCGCGGCTGATCTCTTTCATCGACGAAGCGCCCTTCAACACATAGCCATCAAGGCCGGTCACCGTCATGTCCAGTTCGGCGGCGCGGACATCAGCCAGCGAGAAATCCCCGCCAAACAGCCGGATCATCGGGCCAATGGCGCAGGACGCGTTGTTGTCCTTGGCCTTTGACAGCAACAGGGCAGAGCGGCCTTCGACATCGCGCAGGTTGACGTCATTGCCAAGGGTTGCGCCGACGATGGCCCCACCGGATGACACTGCCAGCACCACTTCGGGTTCCGGGTTGTTCCAGCTGGACATCGGGTGCAGGCCCACATCGGCGCCAGGTCCCATCGACGACAGGGTTTGCGATTTTGAGAACACCTCGGCGTCCGGGCCGATGCCAACCTCAAGATATTGCGACCACATGCCTTCCTTGATCAGCGCCGCCTTGACCTGTGTGGCCTCGGGTGATCCGGCCTTGATATTGCTTAGGCTGTCGCCGATCACCGCGCTGACGCGGGTGCGGATGGCGTTGGCCTTTTGCGGGTCACCCGCGGCCTGTTCCTCGATCACCCGTTCGACCATCGAACTGGCGAAGGTCACGCCGCAAGCCTTGATGGATTGCAGATCGCAGGGGGCGGGGAAATGGGTTTGGCTCAGGTCGCCCACCGGGGCGGCGCGCAGCGCATCAACCGGGCCAAGGGATGGGCCGTCGGCGGATTGCACATAACCGGTCGGGTCGGCCATTTCGCAGATGTCGCGGGTCAGCGGCGCGGTTTTGGCGGTGATGTCGATCACCTGACCGTCGCGGATAGTGACCACCGACGGGCCTTGAACCGCGGCGTTCCAGACCCGGCCCAGCAATAATGCGCGTCCCTCCCAGCGCCACGGCGGCAATTGACGGCAGCAGATAGGTGTTGCCCATGCCCTGATAGGCCTGGCTGGAATATCCGGCCAGCAGCACGCCGGCCATACCTGCACAGGCGCCTGACATCATAAAGGCGCCGATCACCACGCCCCGGGTGCGGATGCCCGACAGATAGGCCGCGCCTTCGCGGTTGCCGGTGGCATAGATTGATCGGCCAAAGCTGGTAGAGCGCAGGATGGTGGCGATAAGGATCGACACCGCCGCCCAGACAAAGATCGCCACCGGGATCCCTAAGATCTTGTCCGAAGCCAGATATCGCATCAGGGGTGTTGCGGCGGTCTGCGGCGCAAAGCCACTGGTATGGGCGATCATCAAGCCCGGCATCATCGAATCCACCCCTAGGGTGAAAATCATTGAGGGAATGCGCAAATACGCCACGCCCAACCCGTTGAACAAGCCAATCGCCAGCCCCACAACCAGCCCGGTGGGAATGGCCAGATCGCCGCCGACGGTGGTGGCCATCATTGCGGCTGCCGTCAGGGTCCAGGGGATCGACAAGTCGATATGGCCCAGCAGGATCACCATCATCATCCCCGCCGCGACGATGCCCAGGAACGTCCCGGTTTCCAGTTGTTGCAGCAGGTATTTTTGACTGTAGCAGCGGCGCGCTGCATTGGGGGGACAGGGTATAGGCGGTGCCAATGGCCAGGATCAGGATCACAAAGCCCGAGGCGATGAGGATCGGTTTGGTTTCCGGTTTCAGGTTGGAAAAGATCGACATGCCCATCCCCTATCGAAACAGATCAAGGCGGTTTTTAACCCGCATGGTTCGTAGTGCGCCCAAGGACACGGCGGCCAGTAGCACGATGCCTTCGACCAGCGACTGCAACAGCGGATCAATCGACAGGATGCGGAAGTAAAACGAGATTACCCGCAGGATCAGCGCGCCGATCATCGACCCGACTGCGCCGCCAATACCGCCCATCAGCGAGGTGCCGCCAATCACCACAGCGACGATGGAATTCAGCGTATAAGACCCGGCCTGGCTGATATCGGCGTTACCCGACGAGGTTTGAATCGCCAGAAACAACCCGCCACATCCGGCAAAAAACCCGGCCAGGGTAAAGGCCGGAATCTTGGCGCGTGCCACCGGCAGGCCGGACATATAAGCGGCCCCCTCGGCCGAGCCGATGGCGTAAACCGTGCGTCCGGTGATGGATCGGCGGAACGGCACCCAGACCAGCACCAGCACGCCAAACAGGATGATCAGCGGTACCGGAATCCAGGCGATGATCTGGAACCAATGCGCGTTGCCATCGTCAAATAAATGATAAGTTTCGGCGAAATCGAACAGCGAATTGGTCAGCGCCCAGTTCAAGTCTCCGTCAATGTCGCCCCCGGGTTGTGGGCGCACGAACAGCGCCAGCCCGATGGCGATGGCCCCGGTGGCAAGGGTGGCGATGATCGGCTGCAGGCGGCCATAAACCACGACCAAGCCGTTCATCAGGCCAAAGGCAGTGCCCGCCAACAGGGTCACGACCATGCCAAAGATCATATGCCCGGGCGAGCGGTTGACCAGCTATGACGCGATACAGGCTGTCAGGGTCATCACCGCGCCCACCGACAGGTCCAGCCCGCCGATCAGCACCGGGATGGTTTGGGCGATGGCGATAAAGGCGATGACGATGGATTCATTGGCGTTCTGCACCAGAACAGCAGCGGAAAACCCGCGCGGATGCAGCGAGTTATAGACCAGATAAAGCAGGATCAGCCCCAGCAGCGCGCCATAAAACCCCCGGTTCTGATTGACCGAGATTTTCAGGCGATCCACCAGCCCGCTCATGCTGCGGCCCCCGATGTGTCGATGTTCAGGGACGCGGCGACAATGGCCGTTTCGGTGGTCGCGTCACCGTCCAGTTCGGACACCACAGCGCTGTCATACATCACGGCGGCCCGGTCGCAGCAGTCGATCAGCTCGGCGTAATCGGTGGAATAGAACAGAATCGCCTTACCGGCATCTGCGAGGTCGCGCATCAACCTGTAAATCTCTTGTTTGGTGCCAACATCAATCCCGCGGGTCGGGTCGTTTAGCAGGATAATGTCAGGATAAGTCATCAGCCATTTGGCGATCACCACCTTTTGTTGGTTGCCCGCCAACAGGGTGGCGACGGCGTCATCGGTATGCCCGGCATTGATTTGCAGCTTGGTCATGCCCTTGGCCACGGCGGCCTTTTTCTTGTCTCGGTCGATGATCCCGGCGCGCGATACCCGGTCAAACGGGGCCGCGATCAGGTTGTTGGCGATGGACATCGGCAGCATCAACCCTTCGGTCTTGCGATCCTCGGGGACCAGCGCGATGCGGGATTTGTCGCCCTTGGCAACGGCGGGCGAGCTGGGATGCACCGGCGGGCCGCCGATCAGAACCTGGCCATCCAGCCCGCGCAGCACGCCGAACAGGGCCAGCAACAGCTCTTTCTGCCCCTGTCCGTCTAGCCCGCCAAGGCCAACGATTTCGCCTTTGCCCAGGCTTAGGTTGACGCCCTTGATGGTGCGTTCCCAGCGCAGGTCTTTGATCTCCAGATGCGGGGCAGGGCGGGCATGGGTGGTTTTGGGCGGAAATGTGCGCCAACATCGCGGCCAATCATCAGGTGCACGATATCGTTGTCCGATTTCTCGCCTTTGGCGAATGTTTCCTCATGCTGGCCGTTGCGGAACACCGACAGGGTATCGCACAGTTTTTCGACTTCGTGCATCCGGTGCGAGATAAACAGGCTGGCAACGCCTTGGTCTTTCAAGTCGCCAATCAGGTTATATACAGTTTCCACATCGCGGCTGGTCAGGGCCGATGTCGCCTCGTCCAGGATCAGCACCTCGGGGGATTTGCCCAGAGCTTTGGCGATTTCCACCATCTGGCGGCGCGACAGGGACAGGTCGCGCACCAAAGCGCGCGGGTTGACGTCTTCGCAGTTGATCCGGGCCAGCAGGGATTCCGCGATGCGGTTCTGTGCGGCGTCGTTGATCAGGCCAAAGCGGCGGGGCGGGTTGGCGAGCGAGATATTGGCGGCGACCGATAGGTCAGGCGCCAGCGATAATTCCTGAAAGATACAGACGATGCCAGCGGCAGCGGCGTCGGACGGTTTGGTGAACTGAACCGGGCGGCCCTTGACGCGCATGGTGCCGGAACTGGGCGGCAGAACGCCGGAGATGATTTTGATCAGGGTGGACTTGCCCGCGCCGTTTTCCCCCGGGATCGCATGAACCGATCCCTTGTGGCAGGAAAAATCGACCTCCCTTA
>JBLINN010000120.1:0-11566 GCA_047639325.1 Paracoccaceae bacterium
AATATCGTGACCATAGGGTGCTTTGCGAAGATTTCTCTCAGAGACACCCTCGTGCAATAGACGCCGCTTCGCCAGAAGTTCGCACGCGAACCCAAGCAAGAGACAGGAGGATGGAAGCCAGCCTTCGTGGATATCAGCGCAAAGGACGCTGGCGCTGCGTATGAAATGACCAGCTCTAGCCTTGTATCTGGCGGCAGTAATAATTCCCTGTGGCACTATTTATCTTTATTTTTTGATACGCCCTGTGGAGGTCGTGCAATTAGAGTGAAACGGCCATGCAATGGCAGGTTGAAAGTCAGCTTTGCGCCGCACGGTCACCATATTCCTCATCCTAACGCAGACGTGCCAGCAGGCTTAGCGACGGCTCTCCCGTGATCGGCAACCCGACGCTCTTTTGATAACCGCTGATCGCGGCGCGGGTGTTGGGCCCGATCACCCCGTCGCTGCCTTGGGTGTCAAACCCGGCCTTGGTCAGGCGGCGTTGCAGGTCCTGGCGGTCTTCAATCCGCATGCCGTTGGCGTCGGGCGCAAACGACCCACGGATCGGCGGCCCGCCGACAATCCGGTCCGACAGGTGGCCGATGCCAATCACATAGCTTTCGGAATTGTTATAGCGGGTGATCACCGTGAAATTGCGGAAGGTCATAAAGGCCGGACCTTTGGGACCTTCGGGAATGATCACCGATGCCGCGCCATGGTTTGGCACCGTACGGCCATCCATATCGCGCACCCCCAACGCGGCCCATTGCGCCGTGCTTTGGGTCTTGCCGCGCCCGGTTGCCCCGGTGTTGAACCCCTGTGGCAGCTTCACCTCGACCCCCCAGGGTTGGCCATGTTTCCAGCCAGAGCGCGACAGATAGGCCGCCGCCGAGGCCAGCGCATCTGTTGGATCGTCCGACCAGATATCGCGCCGCCCGTCGCCGCGAAAATCCACCGCATAGGCCAGGTAGGATGTTGGGATAAACTGGGTGTGGCCCATCGCGCCGGCCCAGCTGCCGGTCATCTTTGATGGGGTGGTGTCGCCATTTTGCAGGATCTTCAGCGCCGCCACCAGCTGCTGTTCAAAAAACGCACCGCGTCGTCCATCAAAGGCCAGCGTGCTGAGCGCCGAAACCACCGGCACATTGCCACGCCGCGCGCCATAGCGGCTTTCCAGCCCCCAGACGGCGGCGACAATCTTGGGTTCTACGCCATATTTTGTTTCGATCTGCGAAAGCACCGACCCTTGCTGGCGCAGCGCTGCCTTGCCCCCGGCGATCCGGTCGTCCGAGGCGGCAATGGCCAGGTAATCCTCTAGCGTGCGGGTGAATTCTGTTTGGTTGCGGTCGCGTTCGATCACCCCGGGCAAAAAACCCGCACCGCGAAAGGCGGCGTTTAGTGTGTCAGTGGATATGCCTTTGGCCTGCGCGCGGCCGCGAAAAGACGCGACCCAAGCGTCATAGCCCGCATTGGGCGCGGTTTCCATCTGTGGCGCGACCGCGCGCGCGGGGACTGATCCACCGCCCGTGCAGGCTGATAGCCCCGCTGCCATAATGCCAAAAGTGACCGCCCGCCGCGAAACCTGTCGTGATACCTGCATATCGTTTACTCGCCTGTTTTTATCTGCCGCCATCCTAACGGATTCCGGCAGGGGGGCAAAGGGCCGGTATCGCCCTAGATCAGGTTTAGGAAATCCGCCAACCGGTCCTGCACCCGGGCCTGCATCGCCTGCGCGCAAGGGTTCGCTGCGGAAATCACCCCCTCTGCCAAGGCCGATGCCGCGTCGCCGATCCGGCAGCTATCATGCGACACTGTGATGGCCGCGATGCCTTGTTGCTGCAAAGCGGGTAGCCTGCTGGTGCCAATACCATTCTTACCACCGCCCGCGTCGTTGAACACCGCCAGCAGCGCCTTGGCCTTTAGGGCGCGGGCCGGGTCGCCGCCGATCAACCCGCCATGTGATCCGGTGATGATGATCCGTCCGGCGTCGCCCGGTGTCACCAACGATGCGCTGTCCAGACACAGCAGGGCGGCTTTGCCCGGGCGGTCGCGATCCCAGCGCGCTTCGGTCCCGGGGGCCAGCCGGGCAACGGGGGCAGGGGCCTGCACCAACAGGGCGGCGGCATCGCGCGCCGCCATGCCCGCAACAACACCAACAGCGCGCGCCTGATCATTGGCAAAGCTGATCACGCCATGCGCCAGCGCGTCGGTGGCCGACCCGATTTCGGCCGTTAGACAGGCCACCGCCGCCGCCGCCATGCCACAGGCCTCTAGCGCCCGGACACCTGCAATGCCCGCCTGATCAAACCCGATTCCGGCATCGTTGAACAGTACCGCATGAACCCGGGCACGCGACGCGATGGCCGCCGGGTACACCCCGCCATGCGAGCCGGATACAACAACCCGTCCGCGGGCCACAGCATCGGCATCGGTGATCGAATTCAGCAAGAGCGGCGTTGGGTCCATGGGTGCTTGATAAGTGGGTTGACGAATCCATACAAGTCATTCCACATACCGGGACAAAAGTTCCGACAAAAGGAACTACAGGGGAGGGGATATGAACGCAGATCCAACAGTGGGCTCGATTGCGCGCGCGGCCAAGGTTTTGGCGGCGATGGCGGATTTCCCGGCTGGGGCCAGCCTGTCTGACCTGATCGCGCGTACCGATTTCACCAAAACCACCACGCACCGGGTTCTGGCATCCCTGCAGGACGTGCATTTTGTGGCGCAGGATCCGGGCGACAAGAAATACCATTTTGGCGGCGATCTGGCGGGGCTGGCGCGCAAGGCCAACCTGATTGATCTGGCGGCCGTGGCGCAGCGCAGCATGCGGCGTCTGGCTGATTTGTCGGATGACACGGTGTTTCTTAGCATCCCCGAAGGCGCGGCCTCGATCTGTATCCACCGTGAATTGGGCGCGTTCCCGATCCGCACCCTGACACTGGATATCGGCAGCCGCCATCCGCTGGGTGTTGGCGCCAACGCGCAGGCGTTGTTAAGTGCGCTGCCCGAGCGCACGCGGACATCGGCCAATAGGATCAACAGCAGCTGGTTCAAGGAATTCGGCATTGATCTGGCCAGCGTTCAAGACCTGCACCGCGACACGGTTGAACGCGGATATGCGCTGAACCCTGGACGGATCATTCCGGGTATGGCGGCGATCAGCCTACCGATCATGACGCAAAAGGGTCGTTTGGTGGCCGCGATGGCGATTGGTGCCGTCACTGACCGGATGAGCCTTGAGCGGATCGAAACCCTGCTGCTGCCCGCCTTGCGCAAGGAAGTCGGCAAAGTGTCGGCCCGCTATGATCTGCTTGAAACCGAAGGATTATTATGAGCATTGCCAATTACGATACAGACCGCGGGCTGGCCTTGTTGGCGATGATGGAGCGCATCCGTGCCTTTGAAGAACAGGCGCGCAAGGCGGCGATTGAAGACGAATTGGTGCTGGGTGCCATTCATCTATGTATCGGGCAAGAAGGCGTGGCGGCAGGCGTTATGCGCTCGCTGACCAAGGCCGATTACATCACCTCGACCCATCGCGGTCACGGCCACACCATCGCCAAAGGGGCCGATCCGGCGGCAATGATGAAGGAACTGCTGGGGCGTGAAGGTGGCTGTTGCGGCGGCAAGGGCGGGTCGATGCATATCGCGGATTTCAATGTCGGCATGTTGGGCGCCAACGGGGTTGTGACGGCTAATATCACCATTGCGGCGGGTGCGGCGCATGGGGTGAAATTGCTGGGCGGCGACCAGATCGTGGTGTGCTTCTTTGGCGATGGCGCTGCCAATCGTGGCCCGTTTCTAGAGGGCGTGAATTGGGCCGGGGTGTTCGATTTACCGATCCTGTTTGTCTGCGAAGACAACGTTTATTCCGCCAGCACTTTGACCTCGGACATGACGTCTGGTCCCGGTGTAGCGGAACGTGCCCGCGCGCTGGGCTTGCCGACCTCGGTGGTCGATGGCAATGACCCCGATGAGGTGGCCGATATTGCCGAGGAAATCACCGCGCGTATCCGCCAATCGGGCAAGCCAGAATTCCTGCATGTCAAAACCTACCGCGTGTCGGGCCACACCTATTTTGATCCCGCTACCTATCGACCCAACGGCGAGGCGGATCATATGGCCGCCACCAATTGCCCGATATCCCGGCTGCGCGAGACCCTGTTGGGCGCGGGCGTTGCTGTGGCTGATCTGGATGCGCTGCACCATGCGGCGCAGACGGAAATGACCGATGCATTGGCCACCGCCACCGCCGCGCCATGGCCCGCCGATAATACCGTATTTGCCGATGTTCAGGACATTGGCAGCCCAGCACAAGGCGCGTTCTGATGGGGATGATGACCTATGCTGATGCCGCGAAACTGGCCATTCAGGAGGCCATGCGCGCCGATTCCACCGTCTGGTGTGTTGGCGAAGATTTGGGCCGGGGCGGGGTGTTCAAGCAATATGCCGGGCTGGTCGAGGAATTCGGGCCAAAACGCATATCAGACGCGCCGATATCCGAGGCCGCGATCATGGGCGCGTCGTTTGGCGCGGCGATGGTCGGCACCCGTCCGATTGTCGAGATGCGCTTTGCCGATTTTGCGCTATGCGCCACGGATGAACTGGTGAACCAGATCGCCAAGGCGCGGTTCATGTTTGGCGGCCAATCGCGCGCGCCGATGGTGATCCGCAAGCCGATGGGCATGTGGCGGTCATCCGCCGCGCAACACTCGCAATCTTTGGAAAGTTGGTATGCGCATATTCCGGGGCTGGTGGTGGTTTGCCCCAGCACGCCGCAGGACAATTACGCGATGATGAAGGCGGCCATCGCTTGCGATGATCCGGTGGTTTACCTGGAACACAAGAACCTGTGGGCGCTTGAAGGCGAGGTAGATACCAGCCTTCCGGGAGAGTTTGGCCGCGCGCATCTGCGCCACGAAGGCACGGATGTGACGATTGTTTCGTGGTCGGACACCGCCAATGTAGCGGTTGAAGCGGCAGAAGTTTTGGCTGGGAAAGGTATCTCGGCTGAGGTGCTTGATCTGGTCAGCATCTGGCCCTGGGACAAATCAGCCGTGATGGCGAGCATTGCCAAAACCGGGCGCCTTGTGGTGGCGCATGAGGCGGTGCAGGTCGGTGGCTTTGGCGCCGAGGTTGTCGCCAGTGTCGCCCAGACCGCGCCGCAACTGCTAAAGGCGCCGATCCAGCGCATTGGCGCGCCGCGGTCGCTGATCGCCTACGCGCCCAATCTTGAAAACCAACTGCGCGTGACCAGCAACATGATCGCTGACGCCGCTATGCAAACACTAAGGACCCAAGCCGCATGAGTACTAACGAAATGACGGGCGGCGAAGCCCTTGTCCGCATGTTGCTGGCCTTTAAGGCTGGGCCGATGTTTGGCATGGGTGGGTTCCAACTGCTGCCGTTTTACGACGCGGCGCGGCGGTTAGGGTTGAATCATAACTTGATCAACGACGAACGCTGCGCGGTGTTTGCCGCCGATGCTTATGCCAAAGTGTCGGGCCGGGTGGGGCTGGTGGATGCCACGTTGGGGCCGGGGGCAACCAATCTGGTGACCGGGCTGATCGAGGCGCTGAATGCGGGGTCGCCTTTGGTGGCGATCATCGGCGATGCGCATCGCGATCATGCGGGCAAGAACATGACGCAGGAAACCGACCAAGTGTCGATCCTGCGGCCCGCCTGCAAGGAATTGCTGCGGGTTGAGGCGGTGCATCGCATCCCGGAAATCATGCGCCGGGCCTTTGCCATCGCCACCTCTGGGCGTCCGGGGCCGGTGATTGTTGATGTGCCCGAGGATGTGGCGCATGGGTTGCATGGCTTCACCGACGGCGATTTTGAGGTTGATCTGGCGCATGCCCAGGCCCCAGCGCTGCGCTGTCGTCCGGATGCAGATGCGACTCAAAATGCCGCCGACTTACTGTCCCGCGCCAAGCGCCCGATGATGCTGTGTGGTGGCGGCATCCATATATCCGACGCGACTGCGGCGGTGACAGCGCTGGCCGAGGCCAACGGCATCCCGGTGGCGCACACGCTGACTGGCAAGGGGGCGATTTCCTGCGCCTCGCCGCTGAATGCCGGGTTGTTCGGACGCTATGACCGGATTGCCAATGACCTGATCGCGCAATCCGATTGCCTGTTGGTGGTTGGCTGCAAACTGGGCGAGATTGCCACCAAACGCTATTCGATCCCCGGGCCGGAGGCGACAGTGATCCATCTGGATAACGTGGCTGAGGAAATGGGCCGTACCTTTGAGCCGACGGTGAAACTGTGGGGGGATGCGCGCGCTGGTTTGACGGATATCGCAGCCCTTTTGGGGAGCCGTGCGGAGGACGCACGCGCAGCACGCGCGGATTACCTCGCTGAGATTCCAGTCAAAATGGCCGTGTGGCGCGACGATGTGTCGGAACGCCTGACCTCAACCGAAAGCCCGGTGCATATGGCCCGGTTGATCACCGAGCTGAACAATCATCTGCCCAGAGATGGCTATCTGATCGCCGATGGTGGCTTTGCCGCGCATTGGGGCGGGCTGTTGTTTGACACTAAACAGGCCGGGCGCAGTTTTGTGCCGGATCGGGGTTTTGCGTCAATCGGTTACGGTCTGCCGGGCGCAATGGGGGTGCAGTTGGCGGCGCCTGATGCCGTGGTGGTGGGGCTGACCGGCGATGGTGGGTTCAATATGGTGCTGGGAGAGCTGGAAACAGCGCGTCGGATGAACCTGGGCGTGACAGTGATTGTGGTGAACAATGCCGCGTCCGGTTACGTCAAAGCCTTGCAGCATTTGATGTATGGTGAGGGAAATTACCAATCGTCGGATCTGGCGGAAACCAATTATGCTGCCGTGGCCAACGCCATGGGTTGCCACGGTATACGGGTTGAAAAGCCCGAAGAGTTAGAGGCAGCCCTTAAGGAGGCATTCGCCGAGACGACCCGGCCAAGCGTCATTGACGTGATGGTCACCCGAGATCCTGCGCGCATGTTGCCCGCAGTAGATAACAGGACCGTTCAGGTCAAAAAAGGCGACCGCGTCGCCTGATACGCGGAATTCTAAAGGGAGGAAACCTTATGAAACTAAAGACATTGATTGCATCTGGTGTGATGGCGGCAACTGCCACCGGCGCGCTGGCCAAAGACATCGAAATGCAGGATATTTTCCCCGGCACGCTGCCTTTGCTGGGCAAGCCTGCGCTGGATTTGGCCGCCAAGGTTGACCTGTTGACCAACGGGTCGGTCAAGTTTGACGTCAAGAACCCCGGCGAACTGGTCGCAACTGGCGAAGTCTGGGATGCGGTATCGACCGGCGCGGTTGAATCCGCCTGGTATTCCATCGGTTTTGCCGAAGGCATCGTGCCCGCAGCCCCTTTGTTCACCACCTTCCCGTTTGGGCCGGATATCCGCGAATACGCGGCCTGGTGGTATAATGGCGGCGGGCAGGAAATGTTTGCCGAAATCACCGCCGATTCCAACATCAAGACCATCCATTGTTCGGTGCTGGTCCCCGAAGCCTCGGGGTGGTTCCGTGAGGAAATCAAAACGGTGGACGACCTGAAGGGGCTGAAAATGCGCTTCTTTGGTCTGGGCGCATCGGTGATGGGAAAACTGGGGGTCGAGGCACAGTCCATGGGTCTGGCAGACACCATGTCGGCGCTGAACACCGGGGCGATTGATTCCGCCGAGCTGGGCTTTCCCTTCCTGGATAATCTGGTGGGCATGCATGAACACGCCAAGCATTACTACTTTCCCGGCTGGCACCAGCAGACCAGTTTCCTGAGCGTGATCATCAACATGGACACCTGGAACGGGCTGGACGCATCGCAGCAGGCGACGATTGAGACCGCATGCGAGGCACAGATGCTGCGCACCATGGCCGAAGGCGAGGCGGTTCAGCTGGAACCATTGGCCAAGATGCAGGCCGAAAACGGCGTTATCGTCCACACATGGCCCGATGAAATCCTGGCCGCCTATCAGGGCGCATGGGACGAGGTTGTCGCCGAGAAATCCGCTGCCAACGCAGATTTCAAGCGCGCCTGGGACAGCATTGCGGCGTTCCGCGGTAAATATTCCGAATGGAAAGAGCTTGGCTATCTGAAGTAAACGCACCGGGGGGGGCTTGGTAACAGGCCACCCCCCAACGCGGTTCCCATGGAAACCTGTCTAAAACTGTCAAACCTGTTCAGCCGCATCAATGTTTATGCGGCGCGGATCGCGGCTGTGACGCTGTTGGGGCTGACCTTTGTCATCATGTATGACGTCATTGGGCGGCGGTTCTTTTCCACCGGGTCCACAATGTTGCAAGAGTTGGAGTGGCATCTTCACGGCGTGATCGCGATGTTTGCCATTGGATTCGCCTATACCCGTAACGCCCATGTGCGCATTGACGTGATCGCGCACCGCTTTCCCGATCGGGTCAAGCTGTGGATGGAATTTATCGCCATCGTGGCGCTGTTGATCCCGTTTTTGCTGTTCATCACCTATTACGGCTATGAATTCGCCGAACGCGCCTTTCAGCGCGGCGAGGGCGCTAATGGTGGGCGCGGTTTGCCGCATCGCTGGATCATCAAATCGGTGGTGCCGGTGGCATCTATGCTGATCGTCATGGCGGCCACATCGGTCGCCTTGCGCTGCCTGATCGTTCTGAAACGCCCGGATTTGCTAAGCGATCCGTTTGAAAGGTCCGGCCTGTGGAAACCTTGATCGATATCCTGCCGGGGCTGATGTTTCTGGGCCTGATAGCAGGGCTGTTTTCGTCGCTGCCGGTGCCGATTGTGCTGGCCGGGGTGACGATGATCTTTGCGCTGATCGCGCTGGGCGTGGGCGAGATGCGCTTTGTGCATATCTCGCTGATCCCGACGCGGATATTTGGCGGGATGATCGACAATGGGGTGCTGGTGGCCGCACCTATGTTTATCTTCATGGGCGTGTTGATGGAAAAGACCCGCATCGCCGAGGATTTGCTGGAAACCCTGCAGAAACTGCTGCGCCGGGTGCCCGGCGGGTTGGCGCTGGCGGTGGTGCTGATGGGGACCATTCTGGCCGCCGCCACCGGTATTATCGGCGCGTCGGTGGTGATGCTGACGGTGATGGCGCTGCCCACCATGCTAAAGGCCGGGTATTCGCCTGCCCTTGCCACCGGCACCGTGGCCAGTGCCGGGACGCTGGGCATCCTGATCCCGCCGTCGGTGATGCTGGTGTTCATGGGCGATCTGTTGTCGCTGAACCTGGCCAAAGTGTTTGTGGCCGCCTTCCTGCCGGGGCTGTTTCTGGCCGGTGTCTATCTGGTCTATCTGGTGGTGCGCAGTTCACTGTCCACCCGCGACGCGCCTGCCGCCAGCCCGCTGAGCGAGGCCGAAAAGGTTGGGTTGTGGCGCGAGGCACTGGTGTCGGTCAGCCTGCCGCTGATCATGATCGTCTCGGTGCTTGGGTCGATCATTGGCGGCTTTGCCAGCCCGACCGAGGCGTCGGGCGTTGGCGCTTTTGCGGCGCTGATGTTGGGGCTGCTGCGCGGTCGGCTAAGCCCGAAGGTTCTGGGCGAGGCCACCGATGGATCATTGCGCACCATCGCGATGCTGTTCTTCATCTTTGCCATGGCCACATCGTTTTCCTATGTGTTCCGCAAAATTGGCGGCGATGACTTTATCATCGGCGTGGCCCGCAGCCTTGATCTGGGCGATTGGGGCCTGTTGCTGGTGATGATGCTGATGGTGTTCATCATGGGCTTCTTCTTTGACTGGATCGAAATCACTCTGATCCTGCTGCCGATCTTTGCGCCGATCATCGCGCTGATGGATTTGGGCGATCACATCCCCAAAGAGGACCTGATCTATTGGTTCACGGTGTTGGTGGCGGTCAATCTGCAGACCTCGTTTCTGACGCCACCCTTTGGTTTTGCGCTGTTCTATATGAAAGGCGCTGCCGGAGATCTGGTGAAGATGAGCGATATTTACCGCGGCATCATCCCGTTTGTCGTGCTGCAAATTGTGGTGCTGTTCATCCTGATCTGGCAGCCTGATATCGTGATGTGGTTGCCCAATAAGGTGCTGGATTAATGGGCCAGGTCGCAGGCAAACGCGTCGCCGTCATCGGCGCGGGATCGGTTGGGGCAGGGTGGGGCAACGGCAAGGCCGCCGCTGTCACCTATGCCCGCGAAGGCGCGCGGGTGTTTTGTGTGGATCGCAACGCCGAGGCCGCCGCCGAAACAGTCGCGATAATCCAAGGCGAAGGCCATCAAGCCAGCGGTTTTGTCGGCGATATGACATCCGAGGATGACGTAACTGGTTTTCTCGCCGCCATGCAGGCCAAATGGGGCGGCATCGACATCCTGCATTTCAACATCGGCATCAGCGCCAAGGGCGGCGTGGCTGACCAAACCCTGGTCGACTGGAACCGGATATTCGCCGTCAACCTGACCGCCGCCATGCTGGTGTCGCGCGCCGTGCTGCCGGGGATGAAACACCAGCGCAGCGGCGCGCTGGTGTTTATCTCGTCGCTGGCGGCGCAAATGGCTGGGCCCTATTCCTATGCGTCTTACGAGGCGTCCAAGGCCGGGCTGTGCCGGATGTCCGCGTCCATCGCCAAGGAATACGCGCCCTTTAATGTGCGCTCTAACACCATCCTGCCGGGGATGATCGACACGCCGCATGTCACCTGCTTTATCGGCCCCGACACTGACCCCGAAACCCTGGCCAATCAACGCGCCGCGATGGTGCCGATGGGGCGGCAGGGGACCGCGTGGGACATCGCCAATGCCGCGCTATTTCTGGCGTCGGATCAGGCCGGATTCATCACTGGCGTCGATCTGCGCGTCGATGGCGGTATGGGGGGCTAGCGCCCGAAGTTAGCGCAAAGCCGCCTCGATATTGCCGCCATCCACCGTCATCACATGCGCCGTTGTCCGCGCGCTTAGCGCCAGCGCAACAAAGGCATCGCCCACATGGCGCGCCTCGACCTCGCGCTGCAACAGATTCCCAGCCATATAGGTGCCCTCATCGATCCCGCGCGCCTTGGAACGTTCGGCGATAAACGCGTCATCCAACAGGCCCGACCGGATGCGATCCGCGTTGATCCCGTTCACCCGCACCCCCTTTGGCCCCAGTTCCAGCGCCAGTTGTCGCAACAGGAAAAACGTCGCCGCCTTGGGCAATCCATACGCGCCAAAGCCTTTGCCGGGGTTCACTGCCTGTTTCGAGACATTGAACAGGATTTGCCCCCCGCGACCCTGAACCTGAAACAGGTTGGCCGCAGCCTTGGCAAATGTCTGATGCGCAAAGAAATTCAGCTCAAAGCTTTTGCGCAACACGGCATCATCCAGAACGCTCATCTCGCCTGTCCAGGCCGCCCCGGCGTTGGACACCAGAATATCCAAGCCGCCAAACCGCGCGGCACAGGCGTTTACGGCGTTGCCCGCCGCGCCATCCCCGGTGATATCCAGCGCCATGCCATCATGGCCGGACCCGAGCGTTTTCAGCGCTTTGTCCAGCGCCGATTGCTGCAAATCCACCAGGAAAATATTGGCGCCCTTGTCGGCAAACGCCTGCGCCGTGGCAAGGCCAATCGCGCCGCCGCCACCGGTCACCCCAACCCCAAG
>JBLINN010000121.1:0-11546 GCA_047639325.1 Paracoccaceae bacterium
CGATCAGGATGTCTTCCAGCCCCCGGTTCTTAAGATTATTCATGATCGAGAGCCAGAATTTGGCTCCTTCGTTGTTGGCAATCCGCAAATTCGAGAAGACTGGCCGATGCGTCAGAGAATGGGTTGCAGCACGAAACCAGTTCGCTATCTTATACCCCGAACGGTTCAATAAGTGACCCGTTTTAACCGCATGGGCCAATCCCCATACACAGAGTTTCGGATACTCCCCTACTATCGGCCCAATTATCCCACCGTCATTTCCCTTGGTGGTTTACGACGTGGTGGCCGATACCTCGATCGGGCAGCTATTTGCCGCCGGGCTGATCCCCGGTCTGATCATGGCGTTATCGCTGATGCTGATGGTTGGGTGTTTCGCCAAAATCCGCAATTACCCGCGTCACGAACGGTTTGTCTGGAACAGCTTTATCACCTCGTTCGGGCACGCGATCCTGCCGCTGTTCACCCCGTTTATCATCGTCGGCGGCATCCTGTCGGGCATCTTCACCCCAAACGAGGCCGCCGCCGCCGCCGTGGCCTATTCAATGTTTTTGGGGATTTTTGTCTATCGCACGCTGGATTTCAAACGCCTGCTGCGGGTGTCGATGGATACGGTGGATATCACCGCGTCGATCATGATGATCGTCGCCGCATCCGCCATTTTCGCGTGGATCCTGACCGCCAATCAGGTGGCACAGATGTTTGCCGGGGCAATTTCTGGGCTTTACCCAAAACAAAACGGCCATATTGCTGATCATCGTGCTGGTGGTCGGCTGTTTCATGGAAACCATCGCCGCCATCACCATCCTGACCCCGGTTCTGTTGCCAGTCGCGGTGCAGCTGGGCGTGGACCCGGTGCATTTCGGCATCATCCTGATCCTGAACCTGATGATCGGCCTGCTGACCCCGCCAGTTGGCTTGGTGCTGTATGTGTTGTCCAAAGTGTCTGGTGTGCCGTTCGAACGTGCGTGACCGCACCGTTCCTGATCCCACTGGTAGCTGTGTTGCTGCTGCTGACCTTTGAGCCGGAACTATCGATGTGGTTGCCGAACCGGCAGTACCCCGGACCGGGAGGGAATTGAGCATGTCGAACAGTTTCGATCAGACTGGCAAAACCGCTCTGGTCACCGGATGCAATCGCGGTATTGGCAAGGCGATTGCCATCGGGTTGGCCGGGGCTGGTGCGGATATCATCGGGGTCAGCGCGACACCAAAGGCGCGTGGCAGCGCGGTTTAGGGCACAGTGACTGGGCTGGGGCGCCGCTTTGCCGCCTATCAGTGTGATTTTGCGGATCGCGGCGCAGTTCGCGGGTTTGCGGCGCAAGTGCTGGCCGATCATCCGCAAATCGACATTCTGTTGAACAATGCAGGCACGATAAGACGTGCGCCCGCAACGGAACACGGCGATGACTTGTGGGATCAGGTGATCGAGGTCAACCTGTCCAGCCAGTTTGTTTTGTCCCGCGAAATCGGCAAAACCATGGTGGCGCGCGGCTCCGGCAAGATCATCTTTACCGCGTCCCTGCTGACCTTTCAGGGCGGAATTACCGTACCAGGTTATGCGGCGTCCAAGGGCGGGATCGGCCAGCTGACCAAAGCGCTGGCCAATGAATGGGCCGCAAAGGGGGTAAATGTGAACGCTATCGCCCCGGGTTATATCGCCACCGACAACACCCAGGCGTTGCAGGATGACCCGGCGCGATCCAAATCGATACTGGAACGGATTCCGGCGGGCCGTTGGGGCCAGCCCGAGGATTTTGCCGGACCGGCGGTTTTTCTCGCCAGTGCCGCATCAGATTATCTGCATGGCACGGTTCTGACGGTGGATTGTGGCTGGATGGGCCGGTAACACCCTGCCCAAATCGCGCTTAACTGTGGGTGATTTTGGTGCCCAACACGTTCAGACATTCGCGAATAAAGGCCGCCAAAGCGGTCCACCCCGTGGCCGATACCATGTTGCCATCACATAGGCCTCGGTTGGCGACAGAGAAATATAGATGCCGCCCGCCAGTGTAATTTCGGGTTCGCAGGCGCCAAGACCGGCAACCCGTTTGCCCTTCAGAACACCCTCCACCGCCATCAGGATCTGCACACCGTGGCAGATGGTGAAAATCGGCTTGCCAGTCTCATGAAAATGGCGCACCATCGCCTGCACCCGCTTGTCTGTGCGGATATATTCCGGGCCGCGCCCACCGGCGCAATACAGCGCGTCATAGCTTTCCAGATAAACGTCGTCGAAGGATTTGTTGATCTCAAAATTATGGCCCGGCTTTTCGGTATAGGTCTGATGCCCTGCAAAATCATGCAACAAGGTCGCCAGAATGTCGCCCTTGTTCTTGTCGGGGCAGACAACATCAACGGTATGGCCCACGGCTTCCATCGCCTGTTGAAAGACAAAGATCTCATATTCTTCGCTGAATTCGCCCGTCAGCATCGGGATTTTCTTGCCGGTCCTCTCTGGTCTCCTCGTCAAAATCTACAGGGTCGGGCCGGGTTACAACCGGTCCAGCGGTGGATCACCGCGAAAAAAGGCGTCCAAATTGTCTAATGCGCGGAACCCCATCGCATCGCGGGTTTTGACCGTCGCGCTGCCGATATGGGGCAACATAAAGATGTTCTCATGCGCCGCGAACCCTGGGTTCCCGCCCGGTTCCACTTTGAAACAATCCAACCCCGCCCCAGCCAGCTTGCCAGACGCGATGGCATTTATCAGCGCCTGTTCGTCAATCAAAGCGCCCCGCGCCGTGTTCACCAGAACCGCGCCATCCGGCAAGCGCGCCAGGCGGTCGGCATTCATCAGATCGGTGGTTTCCGGCGTGGCTGGGCAATGCAGCGACAGAAAGTCAGATTGCGCCAACAGCGTGTCCAGATCCGCATGATAGGTCGCCCCGGCCTCTTGAACCGGCGTCAGGCGGGTGCGGTTGCAATAGTGGATATCCATGTCAAACCCCCGCGCTTTGGCGGCAAAGGCGCGGCCCACGCGGCCCATGCCGACAATCCCCAGCCGGGCACCGGTAAGCTGTTTGCCAACCATGAATGACGGGCTCCAGAAATCCCATTCGCCCGTGCGCACCAGGCGGTCGCCGGTAATCGCCAAACGGGCGGCGCCCAGCATCAACAGCATGGCGATTTCGGCGGTGGCATCGGACAGCACATCAGGCGTGTTGGTCACCACGATGCCATGCGCCGCCAAAGCGGGCAGATCGCAATGATCCACCCCAACCGAATGGTTGGCGACGATTTTCAGCCGTGGGTTCAACTGCGCCACAACATCGGCTGTCAGCAGTTCGGAATGGCACGGCATAAAAGCGTCGGCCTGCGCGCTCATCTTGATGATCTGATCCGCTGAACCGGGGGTGTCATCCGCATTCAGGATCACGTCATAGTCGCGGCGGGCGCGGGCGATAGTGGCATCTGACAGGCGCCGCGGCATCCACAGGGTGGGTTTTCCGGGCATCACTCAGTCCTTTTTCAGGGCTTCTTCCCAGAAATCATACAGCGCCATGATGATCACCACGGTGACGATGGTCGCAAAGGGCAATCCGCCGGTAAACCCGGCGAAACCGGTAGAGATGCTGTAGGAAAGGCCGATGACAAAAATCATCATCAGCGCGGTGCCGATGATCGCCATGATCAGGTTTACAGTACGGGACATGTGGTTCCTCCGTCTAGGTCTGGGCAGAAAGGGCATTTTGAACCCACGACGCGGTGCGCAGCAGGCGGTCATCTTCTTCGGCGGCCCCAATCAGTTGCACCCCGACAGGCAGGTCGTTTTCACCAACCAGCAACGGCAGGCTGAGCGAGGGCAGCCCCGCAAGCGTCCAGATGGTGCAGAATATCGGATCACCGGTGCCACCGGCGCTGATCAGCGGTGCTTGTCCGGTGGCGCTGGGGGCGATGATGGCGTCGAAATCGTTGAAGTGATCGGTAAAGAACGCATTGGCGGAATTTTTCACCGCTATGGCGTCTTCGTACTGATCCTTGGTCAGGGTGCGCCCTCGGGTGATCACCGCTTGCAGCGTTGTGCTGATCTGATCCCACTGGGTGTCGAACACCTCGGCCAGATGCTGGCAAATCTCGTATTCGTGGATGATCGCCTGCACCTCGACCAAACCGGCCAGTTGCGGCGCGGTATCAAACCGTTCCACCCTTGCGCCCAGCGCGTCCATGACCGCATCCAGCCCTGCCCGCGCATCGGCGTCCAGCCGCGAATTGATCGGCAGGTCAAACCACGCGATGTCAGGCAGCGCAGGCACATCAGCGCGCGCACCGTCCAGGTTGCCCGGACGCGGGCGGGCAAAGCTAAGCGGGTCGCGTTGGTCGTAGGATCCGATCACGTCGCATAACAGCGCAACATCGTCGATGGACCGGGCAAAGCCGCCGACCTGATCCAGCGACACCGAGGTTTGCAACAACCCAGTGCGCGAGATCACTCCGCGTGTCGGTTTGAACCCAAACACCCCACAAAAAGACGCCGGGCGGATGACCGACCCGTTGGTCTGGGTGCCAATCGCCAGCGGCACATGATGCGCCGCCACGGCCGCTGCCGACCCGCTAGAGGAACCCCCCGGCGTGCGGCTGACATCTGCTGGGTTGGTGGTGTCGGTGGCATGCACAAAGGCCAGTTCGGTGGTCTTGGTCTTGCCCAAAACCACTGCCCCCGCCTCGCGCAAGCGTTCCACGATGGTGGCGTCGGTATCTGTCTGACGGCCATCAAAGATCACCGATCCGCGCGCCGTGGGCATATCGCAGGTGTCGATGATATCCTTCAAACCCACCGGCACGCCGTGCAACGGGCCAACCGCGTGGCCTGCTTTGCGGATACGGTCCATTTCGCGGGCCTGTGCCAGCGCGGTTTCGCCGTCCAGATGTGCCCATGCTTTGATGGTGTCATCTGTCGCGTCGATCCGCGCCAGACAGGCGGTAACCAGCGCTTCGGACGACAGACGCCCTGCGCGGATATGCTCTGCCGCGTCAACGGCAGAGAGCAATGTCAGATCACCTTTCATCACGGAATATACACGCCAAACAGGTAATCAGGCAGCCACAGGGCAATGCCCGGGAACTGGTACATCAGCACCATACAGAAGATCACGATGCCCAGATATGGCATCAAACCACGGAAGATCTCCATCAGTTCAATCTGATTTTTTAGCACACCTTTTAGATAATAGGCCGACATCGCCATCGGCGGGGTCAGGAACGAGGTTTGCAGGTTCAGTGCCACCAGCATCGCAAAGAAATACGGGTTCACCCCAAAGGTATCCAGCATCGGCAGGAAGATCGGTACAAAGATGATCAGGATTTCCGACCATTCCAGCGGCCAGCCAAGCAAGAAGATGATCAACTGCGCCAGAACCAGGAACTGCCAGGGCTCCAGATCCATGCCGACAACCCAATGTTCTATCACCGTATGCCCGCCAAGGATCGAAAACACCGACGCAAAGGTCCAGGACCCGACAAACAGCCAGCAGACCATCGCCGTGGCCTTGGCGGTCAGGAACACACTTTCCTTGACCTTTTGCCAGGTCAGTGACCGATAAAGCATCGCCAGTACCAGACCGCCCAGCGCGCCCATTGCCGCCGCTTCACCAGGGGTGGCCAGACCGCCCAGAATAGACCCAAGCACCAGCGTGATCAGAACCGTCAGCGGCACAAAGGACACCAGCAGATCCATATAGATCTTGGAGCGCGGTGGTATGTCTTCCATGTTTGGTTTGGGCGCCAGCGACGGGGTTATCCACACCCGGACAATCACGTAAACAATATACATACCGGCCAGCAACAGCCCCGGGAACACCGCAGCTGCGTACAGGCGCAGCGGCGACAGTTCGGCGATGGCAGCATAGACGATCAGCATGATCGACGGCGGAATCAGAATGCCCAACGTGCCGCCGGCACAAATCACACCACTGGCAAAGCTGCGGTTATAGCCCGCGTTGGCCATGGCCGGATAGGCCAGCAGGCCCATCAGCGTCACAACCGCGCCGACAATACCCGACGCGGTGGAAAACACCGCACAGGTCAGCAGGGCCGCAATGGCCAGCGACCCGGGTAGATTACGCGCCGCCATATAAAGCGAATAGAACAGCCGGTCGACGATATTGGCGCGTTCCACCACATAGCCCATGAACAGAAATAACGGGATGGCGACCAGCGTGTCGTTCTCCATCACCGAATAGGTATTCTGGTTCAGCAGGTAGAAGATGTTGTTGTTGAAGATGTCGGCAATGGTTTCAGGCGCACCTTGGTAATAGGCGTAATAGCCAAACCCGACGCCCATGGCGAGCAGGGTGAAAGCAATGGGAAAGCCGAGCAACACCAGGACGATGAACAGGCACAGCATTACGATGGCAACTTGGGGATCCGTCATTTTGTTGTTCTCTTATTTCTGGACATTGCCGGACAGGGGAGACCCCTCGTCCATATGCATCAGCATGTCTTCGGTCTCGCGCACGTCATCCAGCCGATCCAGCCATTGGCCGGTTTTCATCGCAAGATAACAGCGCAACAACTCGGCCACGCCCTGGATCATCATCAACAGGCCCGCAACGGGGATCAGTGTTTTGAAGAAATAAATCTGGATACGCGCCGGGCTGTTCCAGCTGACTTCTTTGTAGCGCCAGCTGTCACTGGCGATTTCCCAGCCGTACCAGAACAAGGCCAGCATGCCGGGGAAGAAGAACAACAGGTACAGAGAAAAATCAATCCGCGCCTGCCAGCGTACCGAAAACAGCCGGTACAGCACATCGCCGCGTACATGTGCATCCTGTGCCAGCGCATAGGGGCCCGCCATCAGGAACAAAGCACCATACATCTGCACCATCACGTCAAACGCCCAGACGGTGGGACTGTTCAGCACGTAGCGCACGAACACCTCGTATGAGACCGCAAATGTCAGGATCATGATGCACCACCCAAAGGCTTTACCAACCCACTGGTTAAGCCCTTCTATGGCATGAATTGTCTTGATCAAGGCCGTTCCCCCGTCGTTTCTTATATGTTGACGGAGGCCGCAACGTTGCGGCCCCCGTCTGACTCAAACTGTCTGTATCAATCCGTCTGCCAGATCAGCCGAAATAGTGGTTGTAAGCCAGTTTATAATCAGGCTGGTTCAGGTTCAGATAGTGCATGACGTTCTTGGCATACGTTTTCTGGCTGTCGATCACCTTGGCAAAAAACTCGTCTTCGCCAGCAATCCGGTCAACCACGATATCCCAAGCATTCAGCTGCTCGGCCATAACGCTGTCCGGGGTCCGGTAAACGTTGACACCCTGTTCTGTCGCCAGCGTGTTCAGATCGTCCGCATAGCGCTTGGTGTTGTGCCAATAGAAGTTCGAGTTTTCGGCCTCAGAGGCGTATTTCAGGATCGCCTGAAGCTCTGGTGCCAATGCGTCATACTTCTTTTTGTTGAACGTGCACTCAAAGAACTCCTGGCTCTGGTGGAACGAGGCCAGGTGGTAATGCTTGGACACGTCCTGCATACCAAAGTCACGGTCTGACGTGGGGTTGTTGAATTCCGCCGCGTCGATCAGGCCGGACTTCATCGCCGGCTGGATTTCCCCGCCGGGCAGCTGAACAACCGACATGCCCATTTCCAACAGAACGTCAGCAGCCAGACCAACGGTCCGGTACTTCAGGCCCTTCATCTGGCTTGCGTCTTTGATCTCTTCCTTGAACCAACCCAGCGGCTGCGCAGGCATTGGCGAGTTAAAGAACGACACAACGTTCAGGCCAAGTCCGGCCATCAGTTCGTCAAACAGTTCCTGACCGCCACCGTAATGGACCCAGCCCAGCACTTCCTGAGAGGACCAACCAAAGCAAGGGCCGGTGCCAAACAGCGAGGCTGCCTTGGATTTGGAATACCAGTACGCGGGCACATAATGCGCTGCGTCCAGAACGCCGCGATGGACCGCGTCCTGCATCTGGCTGGTCTTGACGACCGAGTTTACCGGCAGCAGGTCGATGGTCAGCGCGCCGCCAGACATTTCGTTGACGCGGTTTACATAGGATTGCGCGTTTTCAAGGAAAATGCCGCCGCCCCAGGCAGCCTGCATTTTCAGGGTTACGCCGTGGCTTGCTGCGATGGCCGGTGTGGCCAGTGCAGCGGCACCTGCAATTGCAGAGCCTCGCAGGAATGTTCTGCGGGTTGTAGTGTTGGTCATGGTTCCTCCCAAAAGTCAGACCGAACTTGGACACGGGGGGCATTGCAGAAAAGTCAGCCATATCAATCCGAAATGTCCGTGGACATGTCGCGAACTGCCTTGCCAACGTGCACCACCCCCTGGCCGTAGCCGTGTGGCTTCTAGAATGTTAGCACAAATCCTCCGAAGATTCATAACACATTTACCATAAAATTTCGCGCGCCCGGATCGCGGGCATTTCTTGCCCCCCTTTCTGCACCGAACAAACCACCCCCGCACAGGCCACCCCGCACAGCGCCTGCAGAACCGACACCTGATCCGCAGGCTTGACTTACCCGGTCAAAGCCTACGACCCTGCGCGCAGAAACATCGCCCCGACGGGTATAAAGGGACCACGCCAATGGACATCTTCGCAGCAGGCACACGGCCATCGCTAAAGGCCAATTCTGACTGGTTCACCGGAACCGTCTGGCAAGACCCGGTTGTCGAGGCCCCGGAACCCGCCCGGGTCCGCGCCTTGCGGGTGGCGTTCGAACCGCGCGCAAGAACCGCGTGGCACACCCACCCTTTAGGGCAAACGCTGCATGTTCTGTCCGGGGTTGGCCGTGTTGGCCTGCGCGGTCAGGCCCCGCGGGTGATCCGCGCCGGGGATACCGTGTGGATCCCCCCGGGCGAAGAACACTGGCACGGGGCAGGTCCGGATACCGGCATGGTGCATCTGGCCATCCAGGAAGCGCTGGACGGAACCGTCGCCACATGGCTGGAACATGTCAGCGATGCCGACTATCTGGCAGGGGCTGACTGACCCAAATCAACCCTGCTGCGCACCAAACCCTTGCAGGCTTTTTGCGCAGCAGCCCCGTTTGTCTCTATGGCAGCGTGTTGTTCTGGAACGTGTCCTGCGCCCCACCCACACCTTTACGAAAGACCAATGACCCAGATTGCCAATTCTGCTGGCACTCCCACCCGGACGCGCTCAGCTTGCCCTTTGGATACATGGTCAACAACTCCCACGCGCCCCCAACAGCCCCGCGTTTAAAAACCACAGTTGCGTGCTTGATCAGGTCGGCGGCCCCATCCGTTCCGGCCAGCTTTGCGTTGAAATTCCGGAACATCTGATCCAGCGAAATCTGCCCAGTTTCGAAATCTTTCAGGATGTCTTCGGCCTCTTCCTTGGTCACATAGGCGTCGCTGGGATCATGTTCGACAGCATATCCCCATCCCGGCTGACCATCCGGCGGGTTCAGGAAAACCGTGTATTTCTTGAAGTCCCCCCAACTGCCATTCGACTTCTGGTAATGGGTATAATCCTTCATTTTATTGGCCAGCACCAATGCCGTATCATAGGGCATCTTTTCCAGAACCGGGGTCGCCCACATTGATCCAACTTCAGTATTGGGCCCCCTAGTGTTCACCACCTGACATAAGATTCCCGTTGGAAGCAGGATATCGGATACAGGTCCTCATTCCTGAGCGAAACTGTCAGATGACCACAGAGCCCACAGCAGACGCACACACCCTGCGCAGCGAGGTAAAAAAGCTTGATCAGCTAGCCTCGTAAGACGAAGAACGTGGGGAATGTAATTTTAGCGTGGCTCGGCCAGTGATCAGAAGCTTAAGTCTCAGTGCCGTCCTTTCGTTTGTCTGCGTTACGAGCGCATTTTCTGGGGTTTGTGACTATCGGCTCAGCCAGCTGGTCAGTCCTACGGCTGCGACTGCGGCTGTCACAGCAGGTGGCGCTGGGGCGACCGTTGGCCCCGTTACCATGGCTTTGGGGGGCTTTACTTCTTCCCAAACGCAGCCAGCGGAACTTTGATGTTGGGTTCGACGCTTGCAGGGGCTTCTGGCGCCGGAACCGTAGGTATCATCGGAGGCAGTGGATTTGCGGCGAGTGTGCTTGCCGTCCTTACTGCGCCAATCACGTTGGTCGTTGCTGCTGGCACGGCCGTCACGGTTGGCGGGGTGGAAGTCGGCTGCTATTTTGTCGATGAGCGGATCACCGAAGAAGAAAAGGTGCTTGCAATCTTAAGGCAAGTTGCGCTGACCGCCAATGAGGATTACTTCATGCTGTTTGACGTGAGCTACGAGGAGGCTGCCGAAACGGGGACAGTCAGCCGAGTTCGCATTCCTGATGAGGACGGAGAGTATCAGTTTTACGAAGTAGCAAATCTCTACATCGTGAATGGCGAACTGCTGCACCGAGATTGGTTCTTTAACACTTCGCTTGGAAACATCGCGGCCGCGCTGGTTACACAACCTTAGCTGCCCTTCCGGATCAGGAATATCCAGCCTCACGCTGATGCCTAACCGCCAGGATCACGGCATGTTCGCCGTCCAGCTAGTAAAGCACCGCATACCCGATGCTGCAACCACTGCCAATGACCGCTTCGCCCTGCGGTTTCAACTGGTGGACGCAACACAGGCCGCAAATTTCTCCGCCGGTGCCTGATATTGCAAGGTCTTTCTCGGCCGCTCGTTGAGTTGGCGTGCGACTGCGCTGAGTTTAGCTTGGCTGAAGCCAGATATATCAGTGCCTTTGGGGAAGTATTGTCTGAGAAGGCGGTTGGTATTTTCATTGCTCCCGCGTTGCCACGGAGACTGAGGATCACAAAAATAGACATCGATATTCGTGGCGATGGTGAACTTTCGATGCCCCGCCATTTCTGATCCGCGATCCCAAGTCAGAGAATTGTAGAGCTCCTTGGTAAGCTTTCGTGCTTGTTTGATCAGGGCTGTCGTCACGCTCTGGGTGTCCTTGTTCGCGACTTTGGCCAGCATCACGAAACGGGAATGGCGCTCAACCAGCGTCGCGATGTAGCTGTTGTTCGATCCCGCGATCAAATCGCCCTCCTATTAGCTGGCAGGTGATGCGCGCATCACAGAGAGGCCAATGGCCGGGAACGGCACGATCTTCGACCTCAGCTGGGCGTTCGCTAATCGAAACAGCATTTTTGATTTTGCGCAACTCAAGGCCCTTTTGAGTGGCATGCCTGGAGCGTCGGATCGCACGTGGGCTGCGCAGGCATTCCTGCAATTCCTTCTTTAAAACCCCTCGGGTTTGGACATAGAGGCTGCGATATATCGTTCTCCTCTCGGGACATTGCGGCGCAATACCCTGCCGGGCAGTGCGTGCGACACTCGGTTTTTCTCTTCATCAGGATATATGCGCTTGAGCCACCCAGCAATTTGCTGCGGCGACCATTTCCGACGCAGCTTGCGCGCTATCAACTGGCACAATGGATCGTTGAACGCGAGCTTACACAACTTGGGCCGAATTGCGCAGTCTCAGGCGCGCTGGTCTGAGTGGGTGGCGCGATAGGCTTGGCGTCCGCCATTCCTGTGAACCTCTCGGCTGATTGTCGAAGGCGACCGGTTCAGGCTGTGCGCGATTGAACGAAACGACTG
>JBLINN010000122.1:0-11545 GCA_047639325.1 Paracoccaceae bacterium
CGATGTGTTCTTTACCATCGGTGTGGTCGTGACCATCGCCTCTGTTCTGGCGTTCTTCCTGCGGTTCAGCCCGGAACAAGAGGCCGAAGAGAAGGCTTTGTTCGAAAAGGCCAGCATGGACCTGCTTCAAATCAGGGCAGATCGCGCCAACGAAGCGTTACGCCATTCGGCCCATGTCGTTGCTGAATACAACAAAACACATGACCAGAAAATCTAATCACGACGGTGGGCCACGTTGGCTCACCTCAACCTCAATGAGGAGGAAAAAGTGGGACAAGACCTAAGAAACTGGAACATCGAGGACGAAAGTTATTGGGCCTCGACTGGCAAGTCCATCGCCACACGCAACCTGTGGATTTCAATCCCAAGCTTGCTGGTTGGTTTTGCAGTTTGGCTATATTGGGGGATTATCACCGTTCAGATGATCAACCTTGGCTTTGCGTTCGAGAAATCACAGCTGTTTACCCTTGGCGCGATTGCTGGCCTGACCGGTGCGACCCTGCGTATTCCATCGACGTTTTTCATTCGGATTGCGGGTGGCAGGAATACGATCTTTTTCACAACCGCCTTGTTGATGATCCCGGCGATTGGGGCAGGTTATGCTCTGCAAAACCCGGATACGCCCCTGTGGCAGTTCCAGCTGCTGGCGTTCCTGTCTGGTATCGGTGGTGGCAACTTTAGCTCGTCGATGTCCAACATCAGCTTTTTCTATCCCAAAAAGGTGCAAGGTTATGCGTTGGGCATGAATGCCGGGCTTGGCAACTTTGGTGTGACCACCATGCAAATCCTGATCCCGCTGGTGATGACATTTGGTTTGTTTGGGGGTGGAAGCCGGACGCTGGTTAACACCTCGGGCACATTGATTGGTAAAATCCCTGCCGGGACGGAGACTTTCATCCAGAACGCCGGCTATGTCTGGCTGATTGCGCTGGTGCCTTTGGCCATTCTTGGCTGGGTGTTCATGAACAACATCCGCGACGAACACGTCTCGCCCAATATCCCGAACCCTCTTGGCGCATTTGGCGCGATCACTGGCATGTTGCTGGTTGGTTTTGCCACTGCGGCCTTTGGTCTGTGGTTGCTGTTGCCTGAAACGGCAGCTGGTTTGCCGGTGTCTGGTATCGGCCTGTCCAAATGGATCGTCTTGCCCATCGTGATCGCACTGACTGTGTTCTTGCTGAAAATGATCCCCGGGGCTGTGGGGCAGAATCTGTCGCGCCAGTACAAGATCTTTGGCAACAAACATACTTGGGCGATGACCGTGATCTATACGATGACCTTTGGGTCGTTCATTGGATATGCGGCGGCATTCCCGCTGACAATCAAAGTGGTCTTTGGCTTCCAACACTTGTTGGTTGATGGGGTAATGACCCATGGCACGGCCAATCCCAACGGCCCATCTGCGCTGATGTTTGCCTGGATGGGGCCGTTTATCGGCGCCTTGATCCGCCCGGTTGGCGGCATGATCGCTGACAAAATGGGGGGCGCCAAGGTCACGCAAATCATCTCGTTTGTGATGGTGGCTTCGGCTCTTGGCCTCGCTTATCTGCTGAATATTGCCTATAATTCAGCGACACCGGAAACCGTGTTCCTGCCCTTCATGGTGCTATTCTTGATCCTGTTTGCGGCCACCGGTATCGGCAACGGCTCGACCTTCCGCACAATTGCCGTGGTGTTTGACAAAGAACAGGCAGGCCCAACCTTGGGTTGGACCGCTGCGGTCGCCGCTTACGGTGCCTTCATCATCCCCAAAGTGTTTGGCGAACAGATGAAAGCGGGCACACCCGAGTTGGCCCTGTACGGATTCGCCGCCTTCTACACCCTGTGTATCGTCATCAACTGGTGGTTCTACATGCGCCCCGGTGCCTACGTCAAAAACCCCTAAAAGCGAGCATTCTGCCCCGGCATCTGTCGGGGCAGGCCAGCCTATTTCAGGAGATAACCCTATGAGCCATCTGCTCGACAGACTGAACTTTTTTCAATCCAAGGAACTGGATCAATTTTCCGATGGATGGGGGCAAGTCACCCGCGAAAACCGCGATTGGGAAGACGTTTACCGCAATCGCTGGCGGCATGACAAAATCGTGCGGTCCACGCATGGGGTGAATTGCACCGGCTCGTGCAGTTGGAAGATTTATGTGAAATCCGGGATCGTAACCTGGGAAACCCAGCAAACAGACTATCCGCGCACCCGCGCCGGCATGCCCAACCACGAACCGCGCGGTTGTGCGCGTGGGGCATCTTACAGCTGGTATCTTTATTCCGCGAACCGGGTGAAAAACCCGTTGATCCGGGGCAAACTGATGCGCGCCTGGCGCAAGCTGCGCGAAACGCAATCGCCAATTCAGGCCTGGACCACGCTGCAAAACGATCCGATCCAGCGCGCGTCTTATGTCGAAAGTCGCGGCAAGGGCGGGTTTGTGCGCGCCACATGGGATGAATCGACCGAAATCATCGCCGCCGCCAACGCCTATACCGCCAAAACCTACGGGCCAGACCGGGTGTTTGGATTCTCGCCGATCCCTGCGATGTCGATGGTGTCTTATGCGGCCGGCAGCCGATATCTTAGCCTGATGGGCGGCACCTGTATGTCGTTTTATGACTGGTATTGCGATCTGCCCCCCGCCAGCCCGCAAACATGGGGCGAACAGACAGACGTGCCTGAATCCGCTGACTGGTATAACGCCGGATTCCTGCTGCTTTGGGGCAGTAACGTGCCGCAAACCCGTACGCCCGATGCGCATTTCTATACCGAGGCGCGCTATCGCGGCACCAAATCCGCCGTGATCTGCCCGGACTATTCCGAAGCCGCCAAATTCGGCGACATCTGGCTGGCCCCGCAACAGGGCACCGATGCCGCGCTGGCGATGGCAATGGGCCACGTGATCCTGCGTGAATACCATTTGGACCGTCAGGCCCCGTATTTTGAGGATTACACCCGCAAATACACCGATATGCCAATGCTTGTGGCGCTGGATGAACAGGACGGCAAACTGGTGCCGGGTCGGATGCTGCGCGCCGATGATTTCAAAGGCAATCTGGGCGAAAAGAACAACCCGGATTGGAAAACTGTCGCCTTTGACGAGGTCACTGGCAATGTGGTTGTGCCAAACGGATCCATCGGGTTCCGCTGGGGCGAAGAGGGCAAATGGAACCTTGAAGAACGCGCCAAAAAGAAAGACATTAAACTGCGCCTCAGCCATATTCTTGAAGGCGAGCACGACGAAGTTGTCGGCGTCGATTTCCCGTATTTTGGCGGCGAAGCGACCAACAATTTTGTCAAATGTGATCACCCCGATGTGCTGACCCGCAATGTCACCGCCAAAAAGGTGACACTGGCCGATGGCAGCGACGTTCTGGTCGCCACGGTGTTCGATCTGTTCTGCGCCAACTACGGGCTGGATCGTGGGTTGGGCGGCGACTGGGCATCAAAAGACTTTGGCGAAGATCTGCCCTATACCCCGGCCTGGGCCGAGAAAATCACCGGTGTGCCAGCCGATAAAATCGTCGCGGTTGCACGTGAATTTGCCGGCAATGCGGAAAAGACCAACGGCAAGTCGATGGTGATCCTGGGGGCCGGTCTAAACCACTGGTATCACATGGATATGAACTATCGCGGCATTATCAATATGCTGGTGATGTGTGGCTGTATTGGTCAGGAAGGCGGCGGCTGGTCGCATTATGTGGGGCAGGAAAAACTGCGCCCACAGACCGGCTGGCAACCGCTGGCCTTTGCGCTGGATTGGAACCGTCCACCCCGGCACATGAATTCGACATCTGCGTGGTATGCCCACACTGATCAGTGGCGCTATGAAACCCTCAGCGCCGGTGAAATCCTGTCGCCAACCGCGCCCGAGGGTGATTGGGACGTCAGCCTGATCGACTATAACATTCGCGCCGAACGCATGGGCTGGTTGCCATCTGCGCCGCAGTTGAAAACCAATCCGCTTGAGGTTGCCAAAGCCGCGAAATCAGCCGGAAAACCGATCCCGGAATATGTCACCGAACAGCTGAAATCTGGCAGCCTGGAAATGTCGTGCGAAGACCCGGATGCACCGGAGAACTGGCCGCGCAACCTGTTTGTCTGGCGCTCTAACCTGCTGGGATCATCAGGCAAGGGACATGAATATTTCCTTAAGCATCTGCTTGGCACCCAACACGGTGTGCTTGGCAAGGACCTTGGCGAAGAAGGGGGCGTAAAGCCAACCGAGGCCAAGTGGCATGAGGAAGCCCCCAAGGGCAAACTCGACCTGCTGGTGACCATTGATTTTCGGATGTCGACCACTTGCGTCTATTCCGACATCGTCCTGCCAACCGCCAGTTGGTACGAAAAGGACGATCTGAACACATCCGATATGCACCCCTTCATCCACCCGCTTCAGGCGGCGGTTGATCCCGCATATGAAAGCAAATCGGACTGGGAAATCTTCAAGGCGATCGCCAAGAAGTTCTCAGAAGTCGCGCCAGAAATCCTTGGTGTTGAGACAGATATCGTGCAATTGCCGCTGTTGCATGACACGCCGGGCGAATTGGCCCAGCCGCATGTAAAGGACTGGAAAAAGGGCGAATGTGACCTGATCCCCGGCAAAACCGCGCCGAATTACATAGCGGTTGAGCGGGATTATCCCAACCTTTACAAAAAATTCACCTCGATTGGTCCGCTTTTGGACAAATTGGGCAATGGCGGTAAAGGCATCAACTGGAACACCGAAGTTGAAGTGCAGCATCTGCGTGATCTGAACGGTGTTGTCACCGACGAAGGTGTCAGCGAAGGCCAGCCCAAGCTGAACACTGCCATTGATGCGGCCGAAATGATCCTGATGCTTGCGCCCGAAACCAACGGCGAAGTTGCGGTGAAAGCCTGGAAAGAGCTTGAAAAACCAACAGGGCGTGAACACGCCCACCTGGCCGAAGGCGCGCACCATACCAAGATCCGATTCCGCGATATTGCAGCCCAGCCGCGCAAGATCATTTCATCGCCCACATGGTCGGGGATCGAAAGCGAAGAGGTCTGTTATAACGCCGGTTACACCAACGTACATGAACTGATCCCGTGGCGGACGCTCACGGGGCGACAACAGCTTTATCAGGATCATTTGTGGATGCGGGCCTTTGGCGAAGGCTTTGTCAGCTATCGCCCTCCGGTCGATCTCAAGACGATCACCAAGGCGGTGAACAGCGACGAAGGCCAGCCGCATGTGGTGCTGAACTTTATCACGCCGCACCAGAAATGGGGCATTCACAGCACCTATTCTGACAACCTGATGATGTTGACGTTGAACCGGGGTGGGCCTGTGGTCTGGATGTCCGAAATTGACGCCAAAAAGGCCGGGCTTGTCGATAACGATTGGGTCGAAGCCTATAACGTCAACGGCGCCTTGACGGCCCGTGTGGTGGTGAGCCAGCGGATCAAAGAGGGCAGCCTGTTTATGTACCACGCGCAGGAAAAAATCGTGAACACACCGGGGTCGGAGAAGACCGGAAACCGGGGGGGTATCCACAATTCGGTCACCCGCGCGATCCTGAAACCAACCCATATGATCGGCGGTTATGCGCAGCTGAGTTACGGCTTTAACTACTACGGCACCGTGGGCAGCAACCGCGATGAATTTGTCATCGTTCGCAAAATGAAAAACGTCGATTGGCTGGATACGCCGGTGTCCGAAACCACGACCAAAGTGGAGGCCGAGACATGAAAATCCGAGCCCAAATTGGCATGGTTTTGAACCTTGATAAATGCATCGGGTGCCACACCTGTTCTGTCACTTGTAAGAATGTCTGGACCTCGCGCGAAGGCGTTGAATACGCGTGGTTCAACAACGTCGAAACCAAACCGGGCCTTGGATACCCAACCGATTGGGAAAACCAGAAGCGCTGGAATGGCGGCTGGGCGCGGTCAAAGAACGGCAAATTGCACCCCAAACAGGGCAGCAAATGGCGGATATTGGCGAACATCTTTGCCAACCCCGACCTGCCCGAAATCGATGATTACTATGAACCGTTTGATTTCGATTATGACCACCTGAAATCCGCCCCCGAAATGAGCGCTTTCCCCACGGCGCGCCCGCGTTCGAAAATCACCGGCGAACGGATGGAAAAGATCAACAAAGGCCCCAACTGGGAGGAAATCCTGGGCGGCGAGTTTGAGAAACGCAAAGCCGATTACAATTTTGAGAATATTCAAAGGGATATCTACGGCGAATACGAAAATACATTCATGATGTATTTGCCGCGTCTGTGTGAACATTGCCTGAACCCCACTTGCGTGGCCTCTTGCCCGTCGGGTGCGATCTATAAGCGCGAAGAAGACGGCATTGTTCTGATTGATCAGGAAAAATGCCGGGGCTGGCGGATGTGTGTGTCGGGCTGCCCGTATAAAAAGGTCTATTACAACTGGGAAAGCGGCAAATCCGAGAAATGCACATTCTGTTATCCGCGCATCGAAAGCGGTAATCCGACGGTCTGTTCGGAAACCTGCGTTGGTCGTATCCGTTATCTGGGTGTGATGCTGTATGATGCCGACAAGATTGGCGACGCTGCAAATACCCATGCGGAAACCGATCTGTATGACGCGCAGCTTGATGTGTTTCTTGATCCCAATGACCCCGAAGTGATCGCGCAGGCCAAGGCTGACGGCGTGCCCGCAGATTGGATCAAAGGCGCGCAGGAAAGCCCTATTTGGAAGATGGCGATGGAATGGAAAGTGGCTTTCCCGCTGCATCCTGAATATCGCACGCTGCCGATGGTCTGGTACATCCCGCCGCTGTCGCCAATCCAGAACGCCGCTGAGGCCGGGCATCTGGGCACCAATGGCGACATGCCGGATGTCAGCAAACTGCGCATTCCGGTGCAATACCTCGCCAACATGCTGACCGCTGGCGACGAAGCTCCGGTGGTGACCGCCCTTGAACGGATGATGGCAATGCGCAGCTATATGCGGGCGAAAACCGTTGATGGCGTGCGCGACGAAGGCGTCGCCGAACGGGTCGGACTAACCGGCCTCCAGATCGAGGAAATGTATAAAATCATGGCCCTCGCTGATTACGAAGACCGCTTTGTCATCCCAACCACGCACCGTGAACAGGCCGAAGAGGCCTATGACATGCGTGGCGGATGCGGGTTCACCGATGGCAACGGCTGTTCAACCGGTTCGATGAACAAGGGCACGTTGTTTGGCGGCAAAAAGGTGCGAACATTTACGCTGCCAGAGGAGACATTCTAATGGATAGGACGCTAAAATCACTTTCGTTGATGCTCAGCTATCCTTCAAAGGAACTGCAACAGGCGATGCCGGAAATCGGTGGTGTGCTTGCCGCTGACAGTCGGCTAACGGCGGCGATGCGGCGCGGATTGCGCCCCTTGGTCGACGCATTGGTCACACGCGACATTTACGATCTGCAAGAAGAATACGTGATGTTGTTTGACCGCTCGCGCACCTTGTCGCTGAACCTGTTTGAACATGTGCATGGCGAAAGCCGTGATCGCGGTGGCGCGATGGTGTCGCTGGTGGAAACCTACCGCGACGCTGGGTTTGACCCGGTCAGCACTGAATTGCCTGACCATCTGCCGGTGCTGCTGGAATTCCTGTCTTTGCGCCCATTGCCTGAGACGCACGAGGTGCTTCAGGACGCGGCGCATATCCTAGAGACGCTAAACGTGCGGCTGACCCGGCGCGAAAGCAATTATAACGCGGTGTTTGCCGCCTTGTTGCAATTGTCGGGTGCCACGGCAGATCAAGGTGCCGTCAGCGAAATGCTTGCCACCCCCGAAGATGATCCCACGGATCTCGAGGCATTGGACGAGATTTGGGAAGAAAGCGAAGTCACCTTTGGCCCCGATCCAAATGCGGGCTGCCCACAGGTGCGCGATATGCTTTCGCAAATGGATACCCCGATCACCCCTGCGCCCGCTGCGGCTGAATAAAAGAGGCAAACATGCATAATTTCATCTTTGGCATCTACCCCTACATCGCTATCACAGTGTTGGTTTTTGGATCAATCGCGCGGTACGAAACCGAACCGTTCAGCTGGAAAACATCGTCTTCGCAACTGTTGCGACGCAAACAGCTGATCGTCGGGTCAATCCTGTTTCATGTCGGCGTTCTGACAATATTTGCCGGGCATTTTGTCGGGCTTTTGACCCCGATCCAGATATTTGATGCGATGGGCATCAGCCACGGCGCAAAACAAACGCTTGCGGTTGTGGCCGGTGGTATCGCCGGTGTCATGGCACTGGCTGGCGGTGGAATGTTGTTGCAACGGCGCATGTCTGATCCGCGCATCCGGGCAACATCATCGATTGGTGATATTGCGATCCTGATGTTGTTGTTGGCGCAATTGGTTTTGGGGATCGGTACGATCTTTGTCTCGTTGCAACATCTTGATGGTCACGAAATGACCAAGTTCATGGCCTGGGCACAAATGATCCTGACTTTCCGCTCTGGTGCGGCTGCCCAGATCGCCGATGTGGCGGTGTTGTTCAAAATGCACATTTTCCTTGGTTTGACGATTTTCCTCGTGTTCCCGTTCACACGGTTGGTGCACATGCTGTCTGCCCCAGTGCGCTATGTCACGTTGCGTCCGGGTTATCAGATCGTGCGCTCGCGTCGTGGCCAGTCACGCAACACATCTGCGGAGTAAGACGATGAGCAACGCTTTGTTCCCTGAAATTGTGGTCAATGGCGAGGTTATCCCGCCATTGGCCATTGCCACCGAAGCCCAAAATCACCACGCTCCAAAAGGTAAACCGGGGCTGGCGTGGCGCAAGGCGGCGCAAGCCTTGGCTATTCGCAGCCTGATGTTACAAGAGGCGGCGCGGCGCGGCATTGAATGTGACCCCCTGAGCCTTGGAAAAGGCCGCTTTGAGACCGATGAAGAGGCGATGGTCCGAGGCTTGCTGGAAGATGAAATTGCCCCGGATGCGCCAAGTGATGAGGCCATTCACGCGCTTTGGGCAAAAGAACCTGGCCGGTTTCGGGCCCCACCGTTGTGGGAGGCATCCCACATCCTGATCTCAGCCGACCCGACGGACCAAGCCGCAACAGAATCCGCCCATCGCAAAGCGCTTGCCTTAACAAAAACACTGCTGGAGTCCCCCAAGGAATTCACACGTCTTGCGGCGATAGAAAGCGATTGCGGGTCCAAAACCAATGGTGGCGCGCTGGGGCAGCTTACGATTGGTGATACAGTACCACCATTTGAGGCAGCCCTGCGTGATCTCCCCGAAGGGGCGATTACCGCCGAACCTGTGCAGTCCCCATTTGGCTGGCACGTGATCCGTATGGATGCCTGCACCCATGGCGAGGCTCTGCCGTTTGATGTGGTAAAACCACGCCTGAAGGAGGCCGCCGAAAAAGCAGCGTGGACACATGCCGCGCGCGATTTCACTGCACGGCTTTTATCGGGCGCGACAATCACCGGTATCACGATGCAAGAGATTTAGGGGACGAATGTTAAAGGGGCGTTATCACATTAACGGTCTTCGCGGCTTTGGTGCATAAACCGGCTGGTCGGATTCATCCCGGTAATCCCCCCTGCCAAATTTCGTAACGGCGGACTCATTATCAAAATGAAGTTACCATAATTCACCGACAATTTGTGTCCAAATGGTATCGTCCAGTTGACGTTCAGTCATCTCATTTCTAAACATCCGGCATGACAAAAGGCAAGAATTCTCTCGACTTCAAAGGCCATCCACTGCCCGGCAGGTAATGTACACATCACCCAGAGGGGCTTTCCCCCAGAAATCATCGAATATGCTGTTTGGCTGTACTTCCGTTTCAGCCTAAGCCTGCGGGATGTTGAAGATTTACGGGCAGAACGTTCGATCATTGTCAGCCATGAATCCGATCGCTTTTGGGTGGTGAAGTTCGGTCGACAATAGGCCAAATCGATCCGTCGTGATCGGCCACCGGCTGGCAATAAATGGCACTTAGATGAAGTCGCAATTTCGATCCGTGGCAAAAGGCATTGGCTGTGGCGTGTGGTGGATCAAAACGGAAACTCATTGGGGATACGTGTACAAAGCCGTCAAAATCCGCAAGCGGCGAAGCGCTTTATGCGTGAATTGATGAAGCAATATGGCATGCCAAGCGTGATGATCGCCGACAAATTGGCTCCTATGGGGGCAAAAGGACTGACAGTCTATCACCCCGGCGATGTGCGGGATGCGCTGGAAGAAGCGCATAAGATGGGCGGGCCGGTGATGATCGGCGTCAAGGTCGACCCTGCTGCCAGCCATCATCAGGTGGTCGACAATGACCCGCTTTAAGGGACGCACAGCCCTGATCACCGCCGCAGGCAGCGGCGTTGGTCTGGGCGCCGCCTTGCGCTTGGCGGCCGAAGGCGCGGCTGTCACGATCTGGGATCGGGACAAGACCGCCCTAGCTGGGGCCGTTGAACAGGCCGCAGCGGCTGGTGTCATCCTGACTGTGGTCGCGCTGGATATGACGGATGGGGCTGCAGTGGACGATGCCGTGGCCCGGTTTGTCGCTGAAAACCGGCGTATTGACGTGTTGGTCAACAATATCGGCGGCTCGCTGCACACGCCGTTTCGGTTTCTTGAACAATCTGACCAGGACTGGGGCTGCGTCATGTCGGTCAATGTTACCGCTTGCGTGCGCACCACCCGCAATGTCCTGCCGCATATGATCGCGCAAGACTATGGGCGGGTCATCAACATGGGATCGAAGGCGGGCCGGTTCGGCAGCCTGTTTGCAGGGGCCAACTATACGTGCGCATTCCGACGTATCCGCCCACCCATTCCGACAGCATTCGCCCACTCGTACCGGACTATCCGCCCACCTGTGACGCGCTGCGTTGAGGCGCAGGGTTTGGGTATCAGTTGTTTTGTGTTTCGTCACCTGTTTTGACTTTGGTTTTGCGCATGGACTGACCCTCGAGCCCGATGCGGTAGGCATTGTGGACGAGCCTGTCGAGAATGGCATCTGCGAAGGTGGGCTCGCCGATCACATCATGCCAGGCGTCCATGGGCAGTTGGCTGGTGATCAGAGTTGACCCGGCCTCATAGCGATCTTCGACGATTTCCATGAGGTCGCGGCGTTGCGCGGCATTGAGCCTGTCTGGTCCCCAGTCGTCCACTGCCCGGCAGGGCATGCTTGCATGCCTGAGAGGGGAGGATCAGGAGATTGGTCTTTGTCAGGTTTCGGAACAGGCGTGGGAAGCGACCATCGCCGTGGGCTAGTTCCAACTCGTCGAACAGGCGCGGCAGGCGTTTGTAGAGTACGGTGGTTCCGGTGCGGCAGGCGGCTTGTGCCACCGCACAGGCCAGCCAGGTTTTGCCAACACCGCAGGGGCCGGTGATCATCAGGTTGCGCCGGTCTTTGATCCACTTGCCGGTCAGTAGTTTTTGGAACAGTGCCTTGTCGAGATTGCGCCGCGATCGGTAGTCCACATCCTCAGGGGATGCGCCGACATGGCGCAGTTTTGCGCTACGCATCCGGCTTTCAAAGCGCTTGGTCTCGCGGCTGGTGGTTTCCCGGTCAATGAGCAGGCCAAGCCATTCGGCATGGCTGAGCGAAGCGGTG
>JBLINN010000123.1:0-11481 GCA_047639325.1 Paracoccaceae bacterium
TACGGGCGATGGTTCGTAGGGTGTGCATTCTGCGCACCCGGATCAGGGACCATTCTGGGCGATACGCGTCCCGAATCAAGTCTGCGGATCGTCGCGGTTCCCCTCGATTTCGGTTGCAGAGGTAATAGTTGTTTTTGTAACTAACAACCGAAAGGAGTGCCGATGCCGCAAAAAGATGACTTTGATCTGCTTGAATTCCTGCCCTACCTACTGAACCAGGCGTCCGAGGAAAGCTCGCTAGCTTTTCAGCAGGTCTACAAGGGCCGCTATGGTATGCTGCGCACTGAATGGCGGGTATTGTTCCACCTTGGGATGTATGGCCAGATGACCGCAAAGGACATTGGCGAACGCGCCCGCATCCATAAGACCAAGATCAGCCGCGCCGTGCAGAAGCTGGCGGATCGCCGCTTTCTGACCCGTACCCGCGATGACCGCGATCGCAGGTCAGAACATCTGGCACTGACCCCTGCCGGGGAAAGCGCCTATCACGATTTGCGTCGCGTGGCCGAGGACTATGACATCAAACTGGCGGCGCATTTCACCAAAGGCGAGGTGGCGATACTGCGCATGATGCTGCGCCGACTGGCCGGGATGGGATGATCTGCGGTATCTGGCTTCTGCGCAACCAGCGGGCGCAAATGCCTTCGCCTCTGGCAATTCCCGGCACGGCATCCCACCTTTGTACCGACATGCGGGCCCCCGCCGGAAATATCAATGAACGGACAGGATGATGGAACAATACTCGATCGCGGATAGTGCGCTTTTGTCCGACATCGATCCGTTGGCGCGTTGGCTGTTGCAACAGGGGCTGGAAGGGGCGACCCAAGAAGAGCTGTTGCAGGGATATTGCCAAAAGCTGGTTGAACTGGGGGTTCCCCTGTGCCGCCTTCACATGGCGCAGCGCGCCTTTCACCCGCAATTCGGGGGCTTTGGATTCGACTGGCTGCGCGAGTCTGGGGTTTCGCTGGAACGCTACGCACATACGGATGTGCAACCGGATCGTTGGTTGCAAAGCCCGTTGTTCTATCTGCTGCAACACAATTTGTCAGAGATGCGGGAAACGCTGACCACCCCGGGGTACAACAGCCCGTTTCCCTTGCTGAACGACCTGGCCGCCCAAGGCGCCACCGAATATTTCGCCACTGGCCTGTTGTTTGAAAAGCCCGACAATCTGGCGCCGATTGATCCCAGCAACACCCCCGAAGGCATCCTGATATCATGGGCAAGCGATGGCCCTGACGGGTTTTCGGATGCTGATCTGAACCAAATCCGCAAAGGGTTGCCCTATCTTGGTCTGGCGCTGAAATCGGCGTCGAACCGGCAAATTGCCAAGGATTTGCTGGGGGTTTATCTGGGGCGGGACGCGGGCAGGCGGGTGTTGTCGGGCGATATTCAGCGTGGCTCGTTGGAAGAGATCAACGCGGTGATCTGCTATTTTGACCTGACCGGATTCACCAGCCTGACGGAACGCACCGACGGGCAGCCGTTGATTGCGATGCTGAACGACTATTTTGGCGTGGTGGTGGCGGCGGTGCAGGGCCATGACGGGCATGTGCTGAAATTCATGGGCGATGGGTTGCTGGCGATGTTCGACCATCCCGACATGGCGCAGGCAACAGAGGCCGCGCTGGATATGGCGGCCCAGCTGTGCCTGCAGATCGCCGAGAAAAACCAACAGCGACAGGCGCAGGGCCTACCAACAACCGGGTTCACCTTGGCGCTGCACGCGGGGGAAATCCTGTATGGCAATATTGGCGCAGAAAACCGGCTGGATTTCACGGTGATTGGCCCGGCTGTCAATTTGACGGCGCGGCTGTCGGGTATGCACAAGTCAGTCGGCCAGACGATCATCGTGTCTGAGCGGGTGTTTGAGGCGTCACAGTCAGGGCGGCACGATCTGGTGTCGTTGGGGCGCTATATGCTGCGCGGGGTGTCGCAGCCGCAGGAGTTGTTCACGTTGTTTGATGGTGGCGGCGCCTGACCGGCCCCGCCAATCCCGTTAAAAATCGACATCAACGCCTGGCAGGTTCAACGACTTGATCATGTCACGCAATTCTTGCCGTGCGGCGACATTGGAAATGTTCATCTGTTTGACGCCGATATCCTTGAGATCCAGCAGGGTCAGACCCCGTGGAAACAGTTCCCGGAAAACCACCCGTTCGCTGAACCCTGGAGCAATGCGGAACCCGATGCGGTTGGACAGCAGTTTGATGGCGCGTTCCATCTTTTCCTTGTTGACCATCCGCTGCGTGCCAATACGGTTGCGTACAACCACCCAGTCGATGGGTTTCAACCCGGCCTGCGCCCGCAATTGGCGCGCGTTCCAAACCATCTCGGAATAAACCGACGGGCCAAGAATTTTTTCGCCCTGCGAATCAATCCGCGCCAGCAGGTCGAAATCGACAAAACTGTCATTCAACGGGGTGATCAGCGTGTCGGCCAGCGAATGCGCCACCTGGCTTAGCCGAGTGTGCGATCCGGGGCAGTCGATTAGGATGAAATCATTATCCGGCTCCAGCGCGGCGACTGCGGCGGATAACCGGTGATCATACATGTTCTCACCCGGTTGCAGCGACGCGGGGTCGATATCGGGCAGGTCATGGCACTCGGCGCTGGGCAGATTCAGCCCGGCATTGGCCATGAAGTCCCGCCGGTTTTCGACATACCGCCCCATGGTGCGTTGCCGCAAATCCAGGTCCAGCGCACTGACTTTATGCCCCAGACGCGCCAGCGCCGTGGCCACATGCATCGACACAGTCGATTTGCCGGCCCCGCCTTTTTCGTTCCCGACGACGATGATATGCGCCATATTCTGCCCCTTTGCCCTGTTGGGCTGCCCGTATTTTTGTCGCCTCATACTATATTTTGTGTCGAAACCCAAGCATAGTGTCATACTGACAATTCCGGATTTTTCCTTTGCGGGCGTTGCAAGGCAACCGCGCCTTTGCTTTTGACAGGCACCTGACTTGAATCAAAGCCGGGCTTGTCCCGGTCTGTGAATGATGTCTTGATGACACGATCAGGACGGCGCAGCGCCCAATACAAAGGGTGCCGCCAATTCGGATTGGCAAACAGTAAACCTGCAGAGGCCGGGGATGAGCAAAGATCCATATGCCGCGTTAGGTCTGACAAAGACCGCGACGGATGACGAAATCAAGAAAGCCTATCGCAAGATAGCGCGCACCTGCCATCCGGATCTGAAACCGGGTGATACGGCTGCCGAAGACCGGTTCAAGGCCGCGTCAGCCGCCTATGACCTGTTGAAAGATCCCGAAACCCGCGCCCGGTTTGACCGGGGCGAGATTGACGCCAGCGGCGCTGAACGCCCGGACCGCCAGTTTTACCGCGATTATGCCGAAGCGCCGGGTAATCCCTATCGCTCGGGGCCTTCAGGGCAGCAGTCACATGACTTTGGCGATGCGTCGGATATTTTTTCCGAATTCATGCGCCAGCGGGGTGGTGGCGGTGGCGGACATGCGGGCCAAGGGTTTCAGGCTCGCGGGCCGGATCAGCGTTATGCGTTGGAAATCCCGTTTCTGGATGCGGTTCAGGGCAGCAAAACCCAAATCGTACTGCCCGGCGGTGGCGCGCTTAGCGTGACAATTCCGCCCGGCACTGCAGATGGCCAGACCCTGCGCCTGCGTGGCAAGGGCAGCGCTGGCTTTGGCGGCGGCCCGGCTGGGGACGCGCTGGTGACCCTGTCGGTCCTGCCGCATCCCCTGTTTCGGCGTGAAGGCAACGATATTCACATCATCCTGCCCATCACATTGGACGAGGCCGTTTTAGGCGCCAAGATTGCCACGCGCACCATCGCCGGGTCGGTCACCCTGACCATTCCCAAAGGTGCCAGCAGCGGCCAGATGCTGCGCTTGCGGGGGCGGGGTGTGAAACCCAAAGGAGCCGCAGCTGCCGGTGACCAAAAGGTCGAACTTAGCATCGTTTCGCCGCCCAAAATTGATGACGATCTGGCCGAGTTCATGCAAAACTGGCGCAAAACCCATGACTATGATCCGCGCAAGGGGATGGCATCATGACCCACATATATTCTGAAATCCAAGTGGTCGAAGCGGTGTCCAGCCTGACGCAAATCCGGCTGACTTCGTTTGTCGAGGCCGGATTTGTGCAACCGATGCACACCGGTGATGGCCCGGTATTCGGCCAAATCGACCTGGCCCGCCTTGATCTGCTGTGTGAGCTGTCAGACAGGCTGGATCTGGAAGAATCCGCGCTGGAAATCGTGATGTCGCTGGTCGATCAATTGCATGGGGTGCGCGCCGAGTTGCGCGCGGTTCTGGACGCTTTGGCCGCTGAACCGGACGAGGTGCGCGTCCGCATTGCCGACACCCTGTCCGCTGCCCGTCTGGGCGCGTAACAGATCAGACCAAGCGCCCTTTTGGCGCTTGGCTTAACTTTACACTGCCGTAAATCAGCTAGGGTCAGGACCCTAGGTTGCGGGGCCCTTGCCGCGTCTGCCGCGTGCTTTCTGCGCCGCCTCGATCTTGTCCCGGATACGGTTCTTTTTGCTGGATGTCTTTCCGGTTGGTGGCGGTGGGCCTTTGGGGTCATGCCCGGTTGTTGGCTTGCCAGCCCCTTTGCCTGCCCCTTTACCGGTGCCCTTGCCGGGGCCTTTCCCGGTGCTCGGACGTGCGCTTGGGCCCTGGTATGATCCGGCAGTTTTGGCCGGGCGTTTCCGAACCGGCTCTATCACGGCATCAGGCTCTGGTTTTTTTGGCTTGGCGCGTGGCTTGCCCGCGGCTGGTTTTGGCTTTTTGGTGCGCGGGGCCGGGTCGTCATTCCAGTCAACCGGTGCGCTAGAGGGGCTGGGCTTCTTGGCCGCTGGCCGCGTATCACCGCGATCTTCGCGGTTCTTAGGCTCGTATTTCGGGCGGGGCGACTTGGCCACCGATGGGGGACGGTCAAGCTGGGTGATCACCGCGCCCGGCTCAATCTCGGTCTTGGTGCCGATGGCTGCCAGAAATCCGGCCAACGCTTCTTGCCGGATCTCGACAAAAGACTCGGTTTCCTGAATGCGGATCGCGCCGATGTCGTCCTTGGTGACATTCCCGGCCTTGCACAGCATCGGCAAATACCGACGCGGTTCGGCGTTTTGCGCGCGTCCCCCGGTGATCGAAAACCAGACGCTGGGGCCAAATGGCACGCGGGGCTGCGGTTTTTCATCCGCGCCCGAAGCAGACAGTTCTTCTGGTGCCGACTGGCGCGATTGGTACAGCCGCAGGTAGGCGGCGGCGATCTGTTCTGCACTGAACCGTTCCAGCAGTTCCGCCGCAGCCGCAGTCTGGTTTTCGGGCACCGGTTCCAGCCACGCAGGATCGTCCATCATGCGTTCACGGTCGCGCTGCATCACGGCCTCGGCCGACGGGGCCTCGCCCATGGTGGCGGTCAGCTTGGCCGCGCTCAGAATCCGCTGCGCCTTGCGTCGCGCCGCTGGTGGGGTGATCAGAACACTGACGCCCTTGCGCCCGGCCCGCCCGGTACGGCCAGAGCGGTGCAACAAGGTTTCATGGTTTGTCGGCAGTTCGGCATGCACCACCAGATCAAGGTTGGGCAGGTCAATGCCGCGTGCGGCCACGTCCGTGGCCACACAAATCCGCGCGCGTCCGTCACGCATCGCCTGCAACGCGTGGGTGCGTTCGCTTTGCGACAGCTCGCCGGACAGCGCAACCACCGAAAACCCGCGATTGGACAGGCGGGTTGTCAGACGGTTAACCATTGCGCGGGTGTTGGCAAACACCAGCGCATTAGGCGATTCGTAATAGCGCAGCACGTTGATGATGGCGTTTTCACTGTCGCGCGCGGCGACGTTCAACAGTTGGTATTCAATGTCGCTGTGTTGCGACTTTTCGGCCCCGGTTGTCACCCGCACCGCATCTCGCTGATAGCTTTTGGCCAGATTGCCAATGGCACGCGGCACGGTGGCCGAGAACATCAACGTGCGCCGGTCTTCCGGGGATTCCCCCAGAATAAACTCAAGATCCTCGCGAAAGCCCAGGTCCAGCATCTCGTCCGCTTCGTCCAGAACCACGCCGCGAATTTCGGACAGGTCGATTGATTTGCGCATGATGTGATCGCGCAAACGCCCGGGCGTGGCCACGACGATATGCGCCCCGCGCCCCAATGTGCGGCGTTCTTCGCGCATGTCCATGCCGCCAACACAGGATGCCACCACTGCACCGGCATTGGCATAAAGCCAGGACAATTCGCGTTTGACCTGCAGCGCCAATTCGCGCGTGGGGGCAATGACCAGCGCCAGTGGTGGTCCGGCCTGTTCAAACCGATCCAAATCGCCCAGCAAGGTCTGTGCCAGCGCCAACCCGAAGGCCACCGTCTTGCCCGATCCGGTTTGTGCCGAAACCAACAGATCGGCGTCTTGCAGTTCTGGCTTCGTCACCGCCTCTTGCACTTGAGTCAGGGTCGAATACCCGCGTTGTTCCAGTGCATCGGCAAGGGGTTGTTTCACAGCGTTCAGCTTTCATACAGCGCGCCAAAGGCAACATTGCCGGGCGCAAATCATTTCAGGGTCGGCAATCAAAAAAGGCTGCCCAAGCGCGGGCAGCCTTTGGTTTTGGTCCGGCAGGGGCGATGCTTAGAACCCCAGACCTTCGTATTTCTTCTTGAACTTCGACACGCGTCCGCCAGTGTCCAGCAGGCGGGTGCCGCCGCCAGTCCAGGCCGGGTGTGCGGTCGGGTCGATGTCCAGCGCCAATGTGTCGCCTTCCTTGCCCCAGGTCGATTGCATTTCTAGGATCGTACCGTCGGTCATTTTGACGTTGATCATATGGTATGCGGGATGGATATCTTTTTTCATCGTTCCGCTCCTTACGCCTTGGTGCCTGACAAAGGCTTGTAATGGGTATCTTCGACGATCCGGGCAGATTTGCCGCGACGCGAGCGCAGATAATACAGCTTGGCGCGACGAACACGACCGCGACGCACAATGGTGATGCTGTCAATATTGGTCGAATGCAGCGGGAAAACCCGTTCCACACCTTCACCAAAGCTGATTTTGCGAACCGTAAATGCGCCTGCGATACCGCGGCCGCCTTTGCGGGCGATGCAGACGCCTTCATAGTTCTGAACCCGGGTGCGCGACCCTTCAGTCACACGAAAGCCGACACGGATGGTGTCACCGGCTTTGAAATCGGGAATGTCTTTGTCCAGGGCGGCAATTTGCTCCGCCTCTAGCTGTGCGATCAGATTCATCGCATTACTCCTAAATATGCTCGTGGTTGGTCCACGAAGATTTGCGCGTCCTCATAGCTCTTGGTCTTCACCGGGTCCGCCGCAGTCCCATTGTTGGGGGCGCCCGCCAGAGGTAAGGTCGTCGATTCCTTAATAGTATGGTCTGGTGCAAAGGTATTTTTGGCAGGCCGAAGAAGGCCGATAACACCGTGTTTTGCACAAAACCAAAAGCCCAGAGCCGCGATAAGCGATTCCAAGCTTGCGATCATGTAGGGGAAATGGCGGGGCGGATCAAGGGGGGTGAGTCCTGTGGCGCCTATAAAAAAGGGGAAGGCCCGATGGCTTTCCCCCAAGGTGTGGCCCCCAAAGGTGGGACGCAGCCTGTTGCGCCCGGTTCGCCCTGCTTAGTTTCGGGCAGTCCGGTACCCGCGTTCCCGCAGACACAGGGGTTCGTACCCAACGCGGTTCGCCTGGCCGTTAAAATACCCCAGCTGACAGGCATATGGCAGCGAGCTGGTATAGGCATAATTTTTCTGCAGACACCGCGCCCCGTACAGATTGCGCTGCTGCCCATTGACCGAGCGACTGCGCAGACAGGCTCCTGGCAGGTCGCGGCGCGTGACGTAAGACGGCAAGGGGCGCGTCGATTGCGGTTTGGACGGCACGATATATTGCTTGGTGACAGTGGTGCGATTACGGCTGCTGTGGTCCAATGCAGCGCCGATGATGGCAAGGATGGCCAGCCCGCCGAAGATGCGTGCAGTGTCGCCATCGGCGCGGGCGGGGGCAGCGGACAGGCCGGTGATGGCCAGGGCAGAAGCAAGGATAAGGGCGATGAATTTGCGGTGCATTGGGTGACTCCTGATTTGGGTGATCGGAATGCCCGGATGGGTTGGGCAAGTGATGACCCAACACTGGGGCTGACCGGCAAAGACAGGCAATATCGGGCGAATGTTATCGAATATCATCGCCGCAAAACCCTGCCGTTATTGAATATCCGCGCCCATGCGTGCAGGTTGGGCGGCATGAAACATCTATTGATCTCATTTGCGCTGATCGCAGGACTGGCTGTCGCCTCGACCGCGTCGGCAGCAGACTGTTATGCCGATTACAAGGCCAAGCGCGACAACCCGCTGCGCCTGCATTACGGCGTCGTGCAGTTGCAGGGCGCGTGCAAACGCGGCCCCGCCAAATCCGAGGTTTCGGCCCGTCTGGCCCAAGGTGGCTGGAAATTGTTGAACGTGTTGTCAGTGTTCGGCCCCGAAGGGCTGGACCAAAGGAGGGCCAATGCGGGATCCTTCTATCTCCGTTTCTGAGGCGCGCCGGTCCGGCACAAGGATCGTCAACTATGGCATCCTGGCGATTGTCGTCGTGCTGGCGCTGGCGGCAACAGTTCTGTTCCTGACGCTGCCGGACGCTAATGCGTTCAATGCGCGGGTTGAACAGTTGTTTGTCGAAAATGATCTGACGACGCAGGCCGAAATCAAACTTCTGGAAATTCTGGCCCAGTCGGGTACGGCATTTTCCGATACGCTGGCCAGCTACCGGATGGTGATCTTTGTGTTACTGGTGTTTGCCACCGCGATGATGATCGCCGCCCTGGTGTTTCTGGTGATGCTGGTCACGCTGAACCGGCGCATGGCGTTGATCGAACGCAATGGCATTCAGGTCAATTCCCTGTTGATCAGCCGCGAAGAGAACACCGTGTACCTCAACAACCTTGATTTCAAGCTGACAGCCGCCGCGATGGAAACCCTGTCAGTTCTGGCCGAGGCGCGGATGGATGACGATGTGTTATCTGGCGCCGAGATCGAGGCGGTGGTGTCAGGCCGCGCCGCCGCCGATTGTGACGAGGCCGCCGGGGCCACCCGAATCAAGCGGCTGCGCGACACGCTTGGCAACCAGATGGTCAGCGAATTACTGGTCAAGAACATCGCGCGGCGTGGCTATATGCTGGCGATCGAAAAAGACGTCATTCAGATGATCTGATCCTCAGCGATTTGGCGATGTCACATCCGGCGACTGCCACGCCGGGTCCCATAACGGCTGATCCCGTTTACCTTGCGGGCAGGCGCAATTGGCCATGTTGTCATAGATAACTTCGTCATGCAGCTGTGGGCAAATCGCCAGCGACTGGCCGGGCGGTACCAGTGATGCGCTGACCCGACCGCTGACCACCTGGCAAACCCGGGCGCAAAAACACCAGTCAGGGGTCTGGGATGCCGTTACCGGCGTTCCGAACATGCGTCCCGCACCTGCCGGGGCACCACTGGCCAGCAGCAAAAGCCCAATGCCAACAACCGTTTTTACATCTGTCCGTTTGGTCCTCATCCGCCGATACTGCCACATATTAGGGGCGCTCGTCATCACGTCCCGGTTAACTTTACCCCCACCCCCTTGGAAAATGCAGACAGCAGCGCCACTTTGGATCCACGCCAAAGACAACAAGGCCTGCATCCCATGAACATCCACGCACCGACCCCCAGCGCCAGCTATGGCATCGACATTCAACCCCTGATTGGTCGGGTAACCGCACATCGTAACGGGGTTCTGCTGGCGTCCAGCGCCCGGGCCAAGGTGATGTATGAAACCCGGCTGGGCCCAACCGTGTATTTCCCGGCCGCAGATGTCACCGTCGTTCTGGGGGGCAAATCAGAATTGCAAACCTTTTGCCCCTTCAAAGGCACCGCCAACTATCGCGATCTGCGGCTGGACGGCGCGCATCTGCGCAACGTGGTCTGGAGTTACGACGACGCCCTGCCCGAAAGCGCGGGCATTCAGGGTTATGTCGGGTTCATGTCCACTGCGGGGGTTGATCTGGATTTGGGCGAAAACACCCTTGCCGACAGCGACGAAACCCATATCAGCGGCCCGCTGATCGACTGGCTGTTGCGCAAGGCGGCGTCCATTCCCACCCCCGAAGACCTGACAGCGGCGCTGGTCGAAAAGCTGACAGAGCACGGCATCGCGATATCGCGGTTTAGCGTGCTGATCTGGTCGCAACATCCGCAGATCGCGGGCATGAACTATATCTGGAATAAAGACACAGGTACGGTGACCACCTTTGCCCCGTCTTATGAAATCTACGATCACCCAAGTTTCCTAAACAGCCCGCTGATGCATGTGTCCCGTGGGCTTGGCGGGGTGCGGCAAAAACTGGATGACGCACATTTCAACAACAGTTTTCCGGTTATGCAGGACCTGAAAGACGGTGGCGCCACCGATTACGTGGCTATGCCGCTGCCGTTTTCGGATGGGCGCACCAATGTGCTGACCATGACCTGTGACCACCCCGATGGGTTCTCCACCGCCAATCTGGGTCTGGTGTTTGAATGCTCGGCCGTGATCAGCCGGTTTTACGAGGTGTTCACCCAAAAGGAAAACGCGCGGTCGTTGCTAGAGACTTACGTGGGCAAACGCACCGGCGCGCGGGTGCTGGGCGGTGAATTCCGGCGCGGCGATGGCGATGATATCGACGCCGCCATCATGTTCTGCGATCTGCGCGGGTCCACCCGGCTGGAAGAGATCCTGGGGCGTGCGGATTATATCACGCTGCTGAACCAGTTCTTTGAAACCACATCAACCATTATACAAGACCACAATGGCGAAGTGCTGAAATTCATCGGCGACGCGGTTCTGGCCGTGTTCCCGGCAGGGAGCGATGCCAAAGCCGCCCGTGCCCAGGCGCTGCAATCGGCGCGCGATATCGTGGCCCGGCTGGACGAACTGCGGCTTGTCGAAGACGGTCATGATTACGACTGCTCGATCGGCATCGCCTATGGGCGGGTGACCTATGGCAATGTTGGGTCAAAGGACCGATTGGATTTCACAGTCATCGGACAGGCCGCCAATATTGCCGCCCGGCTGGGCGACTACGGCAAAACCATTGGCCACCGGATTGTTGTGTCTGGCGATATTGCCGGGGCGGATGCCAACGTGACCGACCTGGGTGCGATTGCTTTGCACAACGTCTCGCGCCCGGTCGAAAGCTTTGCGGTTCAGGCTGAGGCCTGAAAACAAGGACCAGCCATCGGCGTCTATAGTCGATTTCTTTCAAAGAAATCGGGTCGGAAAATTTGAAATTTTCCGGATCGCGGGGCAAGCGCAGCGCCGCAATTTTCAAGCTTGTGCATCCGGGTCGCTCAGCCGGCCCTGAAACACCCGTGGTGATGCCCCGGTTGCGCGCGAAAATACGCGCGAGAAATAGGCCGGGTCGGAAAATCCAAGCGCATAGGCAATTTCCGACACCGTCAGGTTGCTATAGGCCAGATGGCGCCTCGC
>JBLINN010000124.1:0-11444 GCA_047639325.1 Paracoccaceae bacterium
CGTAAAGCCGGCCGCCGTGCAAGCTGCAGCAGCCAAACCCGCCGTTGCACAGACAGCCCCTGCGAAGCCCGCCGCCGTGCAAGCTGCAGCAGCCAAACCCGCCGTGGCACAGACGGCCCCTGCGAAGCCAGCCGCCGTGCAAGCTGCAGCAGCCAAACCTGCCGTGGCACAGACAGCCCCTGCGAAGCCAGCCGCCGTGCAAGCTGCAGCAGCCAAACCTGCCGTTGCACAGACGGCCCCTGCGAAGCCGGCCGCCACAAAACCGGTATCTGCAAGCCCAGTGGTATAAAAGCATGTTGCTGCAGTCCCAACCCCACCAGCCAAGCAATCCCGCCCCCCGGAACTGCCCAACAAGAAGCCAGCGCCAAAGGCCTGACCTGAATGCAAGGTGCGCTAAAAGCACACTCTACGTCGCTATCCCGCACGTCGCTCGTAGGGTGTGCATTCTGCGCACCTTACCCCGTGCTCGCACTGTAGAATAAACGCCCGGCAGGTCGATCTGGGGCCTCTCATGGGTCGCCATTGGCTTGACAGTCACGTCCCTGCGCGCCAACGCTGCCGCTATGTTGGATCTGCGCCCTGTTGGATATGTGATCGGCCTGCTGGTTGCCATTCTTGGCGCCACCATGGTGCTGCCGTTGCTGGCCGATCTGGCCGAAGGGCGCGAACAATGGCCGGTGTTTCTGGAGAGCGGCGTGATCACCGTGCTGATTGGCGGGTTGATTGCCTTAAGCTGTTCTAACGGCATCAAGCAGGGTCTGACCATTCAACAGACGTTTTTGCTGACCACCGGAGTGTGGCTGGCCCTGCCGATTTTCGGCGCGCTGCCCTTTATGTTAGGCGAGACCGAACTGCGCTTTGTTGATGCGTTTTTCGAATCCATGTCGGGCCTGACCACCACCGGGTCGACAGTTCTGTCCGGGCTCGAGGATTTGCCGCGCGGGTTGCTGCTGTGGCGCGGTGTGCTGCAATGGCTGGGTGGCATTGGTATCATTGTTGTGGCCATGGTGTTCCTGCCCGAATTGCGGGTGGGGGGGATGCAGATTTTCCGCTCTGAAGGATTTGACACCTTTGGCAAAATTCTGCCGCGTGCCACCGAAATTTCCAGCCGGATATCGGTGATCTATGTGGCGCTGACCATGGCCTGTGCCGTGGGTTATGCGACGATGGGCATGGGGGCGTTTGATGCCTCGGTGCATGCGATGACCACGGTGGCGACCGGCGGATTTTCCAATTACGACGCTTCGTTTGGCGTATTTGCGCCAGGTGTGGAATATGTGGCCGTGGTGTTCATGATGCTGGCCGCGCTGCCCTTCGTGCGCTTTGTGCAGCTAACCGCAGGCGACGTCACATCGCTGTTTCGCGATTCCCAGATCCGTGGGTTCTTTGCGACTGCCATTGTGCTGGTCGCCCTGCTGACCCTGTGGCAGTTCACCCAGTCCGACGTCAGCGGCGAAGAGGGGTTTCGCAAGACGCTGTTCAACACTGTGTCGCTGATGACCGGTACCGGCTATGCCAGCGCGGATTACATGTTGTGGGGGTCATTCCCGATCACCCTGTTGTTCTTTATCGGGCTGATTGGCGGGTGCGCCGGGTCAACTGCCTGTTCGATCAAAATCTTCCGTTATCAGCTGTTGTTCGCCTCAATCCGGGTGCAGTTGCAGCGCATCCGCTCGCCGCATGGGGTGTTCACCCCGCGCTATGACAATCGCCCGGTTGGGCCGGATGTGCTTAGCTCGGTGATCTCGTTCTTTGTGTTTTTCATCGTGACGATGGGGCTGTTGTCCTGGGGCTTGGGCATGACGGGGCTTGATTTCACCACCTCGGTTTCGGGGGCGGCGGCGGCGCTGGCCAATATCGGCCCCGGGTTGGGCGATCAGATTGGCCCGGCGGGTAATTTTGCCGGGTTGAACGACACGGCCAAGTGGATGCTGACAGCGGCGATGCTAATCGGTCGGCTGGAACTGATGGCGGTTTATGCCATCCTGACCATTCAATTCTGGAGAGCGTGAATGAAACGACCCCCGATGCGCCCCCTGGGTGCACAGATATCCCATATGTTGAAAGATCGCGGGGTGGATGTAATCTTTGGCATTCCCGGTGTGCATAATCAGGAAATGTATCGCGGTATCGAAGAAGCCGGGATCACCCATGTGCTGGCGCGTCACGAACAGGGCGCGGGGTTTATGGCCGATGGCTATGCCCGCGCGACCGGTAATCCGGGTGTGGCCTATGTGATCACCGGGCCGGGGGTGTGCAACATCATGACGCCGATGGGGCAGGCCTATTCGGATTCCGTGCCGATGCTGGTGATCTCGTCCTGTCTGGACGAGGTGGCGGATGCCAAGGGCCAGCTGCACCAGATGAAAGATCAAGAGGGTGCGGCGGCCTGCGTGTGCGATTGGTCCCACACGGGGCAAACACCCACGGCGACCTATGCGCTGATTGAACGCGCGTTCGAAGAATTCGCGATTGCCCGTCCCCGCCCCAAACATATCCAGGTGCCGATTGCGGTGCTTGAGCGTCCGGCAGACCCTGCGCCGCCGCCAAATATGCCTGCGGTGCGGGCAAAGGCTGATGAGGCTGATATCGCACCTGTGCTGTCACTGTTGACCATTGCCCGGCGACCGCTGTTTATCCTTGGGGGGGGCGCACAAAGCCCGCTGTGGCGCGATGTGCTTGGGTCATTGGGGGCGGCATGTCTGACCACCTATGCCGGGCGCGGATTGGCTGGGGCAGGGTATGATCTGAATTTCGGCGCCGGGCTGGCTCATCCGGGCAGCGCCGAAGTGATTGCATCCGCAGATCTGGTGATCGCAGTTGGGACTGAACTGGCCGAAGTCGATCTGTGGCGCCGGGATTTGGGCCATACGGCGCCGCTGGTGCGGGTTGATATTGATCCGACTTGTTTGGTGGACGGGCATCGCGCAACGGTCAAGTTGCTGGCAGACGCGCAAAGCTTTGCAACGACGCTGTGGCGGGCTTGCGAAGGCAGCACGCCTGCAACGGGCTGGTCACCGGATGAGGTGGCCGCGACCCGGGCGCGTTGGCGCGCCGAGACCTCGGCGCAACGCCCCGGCATCGCAACGGTGTGCGACGCCCTTAGCGCGTCCATTCCGGGCGATACCATGATCTATTCGGACATGACCCAGTTTGCTTATGTCGCCAAAGAAGTTTGGGAGATGAACCGCCCCGGCCACTGGCACCACCCGTTTGGCTTTGGCACGCTGGGCTATGCCATGCCTGCGGCGATTGGGGGGGCGGTGGCGCGGAAAGCGGGCAAATCGCCAACCTTGGCGATCGCTGGCGATTATGGTTTTCAATACACCCTGCAGGAATTGGGGGTGGCGGTGGAACTTGGCCTGCCGCTGGTGATTATCCTGTGGGACAATGGCAAGTTGAAAGAGATCGAAGATAGCATGATCCGCGCCCAGATTGCCCCCAATGCGGTGATCGCGCGCAACCCGGATTTCTGCAAACTGGCCGAGGCATATGGCGCTGCAGCAGTGGCGCCAAAAACCTTGGAAGACATGCAGCAGGCCGTGCGCGCCGCATTTAAGGCAACCGGCCCGACCTTGGTCTACCTGACACCAGACCTGGTGCCGTAGGGTGTGCATTCTGCGCACCTTTGGCGCAGACACCCGGAGTGGTAAGGTGCGCAGAATGCACACCCTACGGTGTATGCGCCTAAACGCGGGGCTAGTCCCAGCAGCTGACCAGAACGGTCATGCCAGTGGCGATGCGGGATAGATCGTCAGGGGCCAACGCGCCGGTCTCGGCGCTGCTGTCCGCGTTGGTTCCGGCGCTGTCCAGCAGGGCGCGGATGGCTGTGGCGTCGGCAGCAAAGCTGACGTCACCGGGCAGCTTCTGGCCATTCTTGGCTGCTGGCAACAGCATACCAACCACCCCGCCGCCGGTATCAAACACCGGCCCGCCAGCATCCCCCGGAAGCGCTGCCAGCGCCAGTCGGGCTAGCTGAACCTCGCCATTCAGGCCTTTGACGTCGGCCAGTTTGCCAAATGTCAGCGTTGGGGCGCCCAGAATGCCTTCGTAGGAATAGCCCGAGACCGCCACATCCGACTGCAAGCGCGGATCGGCGTCGCGCAATTGTGCCACTGACATCGGTGCCAGCGCTTGGGACGGGCGCAATAGGGCCACGCCTAACGCCGCATCGACCGTCACCAGTTCGGCGATATCGTCGTGGTTCAGAGTGATGCGAGTACAGCCCTGAACCGCTTCGGCGGTGGTGACCACCATGCCTTTGTCGTCAATATAGAACCCGGACCGGGACATACGGGGTTTGCGGATATTCAGCCCGGAAATCAGGTCGATGCTTTGTTCCGCATCTGCCCCGGCAGCCGGGTCCAGAACCGCGTCCAGCCGGGTGAAACTGTTCTGCATTTCCGACAACACCCGCGTGCGGCGGTCTTCGTCGCCCTGGGGCCAGATCAGCGTAAAGCCTTTGATCTGCCCGCCCTTCAGCTGTGCCTGGGTAAAGGACACGATGCCCTTGCCGCGCCCTTCCAGGGTGAAGCTGTCTTTGCCGCGTTCACGCGGGCCTTCAAGTGGGACAATCTCTAGCGTTTGCATGATGTCATAAAGGCCATACAACGTGGCCTGATCGCCCGGCTGGCTGATCAGCAGCACCCGGATGCCCAGATCGCCAGTGGCGTCGTAATGGGCAAAGGGCGGTTCATAGCGGGAAAAGTCCAAAGCGCCGGTTGGTAATTGCAGTTCGATCCCGGCCTGCGGGTCATGGGCAAGTGCCATGCCGACGCTGATCAGCGGCGCGTTATACTGGTCTATCAGCACCTGACGCTGGCGGGTGGTCAGAATGCCGGTATCTTCAAACCCGCTCGAGATTTGCCAATCGCGCATCGACCCGCGTGTACCGGGGCCAAACGCCCCGTCAATCGCCGCGTTGTAAAACCCGGCGGCCCGTAGGGCGATCTGCAGGTCCTTGCGTTGATCAGCGCTGAGCGCGCGCTCGGTTTGCCGGGCTTCTGCGCGGGTTTCGTCAGGCAATGCGGGTTGCGCTGCCGGTTGGCTGGCCGCCGTTGTGTCGGTCACCGTATCGGTGGTTGGCGGCGTGTCCAACTGTGGCGCTGTCACCACACCTCGGTTCAGCACATTGGCCCCAACTGGCCAGAATTGCTGCCCCAGCGTTGCGGTCAGCGAAATGAAACTATCTGCCGGGATTTGTTGATCCGAACGGTAGACCTGCAACACCCGTTCCGCATCAGCCCGCGTATAGGGCCCAAGCATCACGCCATACCAGTTACCACCCAGCGAAAACCCCTTCACATCGGCCAGGGCACCGGCGTAAACCTGTGCGCGCTGTTGCGCCACACGCAGGCTGGGATGGGCCTCGACCTGGACCCAAACGGCCTCTTGCGCGGACGCTGCGCGCGCAACGAACACAAAAACTAACACTAATGACGCAATCAAATTTCTCATAACGGGTCCAGAGCCTTCATATTCCACAGATTTGGAGCAGATAATCAGGTATCGGGGGCAAATGCTATGCCCTTTTGACACCTTTAGGGGCAGCGACGTTGACGATGCCAGGTGCCGGGCATAGGAAAGACGCGCGTTTGCAGGTCCGTGACCGATTTTTGGGCGGGCCGGGGCGCAGGTAACGGACATCAATGGCAGGGGATCACGCCGTGGCAGACCAATCGGGGACGGATCAAACGGGCGCGCCGCGTTCCTTTCAGGAAATCATCCTGCGGCTTCAGGCTTATTGGGCCTCCAAAGGCTGTGCAATCCTGCAACCCTATGACATGGAAGTCGGCGCAGGCACGTTTCACCCGGCCACCACGCTGCGCTCGCTGGGGCCCAAGCCATGGGCAGCGGCCTATGTGCAGCCATCACGCCGCCCTACTGACGGGCGCTATGGCGAGAACCCCAATCGGTTGCAGCATTATTACCAGTTTCAGGTGCTGATTAAACCCAGCCCGCCCGATTTGCAGGCGTTGTATCTGGGCAGCCTTCAGGCCATCGGCATCGACATGGACCTGCACGATATCCGCTTTGTAGAGGACGACTGGGAAAGCCCGACGCTGGGCGCTTGGGGCTTGGGCTGGGAGGTCTGGTGCGACGGTATGGAAGTCAGCCAATTTACCTATTTTCAACAGGTTGGCGGCTATGATTGCGCCCCGGTTTCGGGCGAGTTGACCTATGGGTTGGAGCGGCTGGCGATGTATGTGCTGGGCATCGATCACGTGATGGACATGCCCTATAATGACCCGCAAACGCCAATCCCGCTGACCTATGGCGACGTCTTTAAGCAGACGGAAGAGGAATACGCCCGCTGGAATTTCGATGTGGCCAACACCGACGTTTTGCTGCGCCACTTCGAAGAAGCCGAGGCCGAATGTGCCGCGATCCTAAGCCACCCGGCAGAGGACCCCAAAACCGGCAAGCGGATTGTCATGGCGCATCCCGCCTATGACCAGTGCATCAAGGCCAGTCATATTTTTAACCTGCTGGACGCGCGTGGGGTGATCTCGGTTACTGAACGGCAGGCCTATATCGGGCGGGTCAGGGCCTTGGCCAAGCAATGTGCGGATGCGTTTATTCAAACCCCGGCGGGTGGTCGGGCGGCTTGATGGCATTCAGAATCGGCCAGCGCCCGGCAGGGTCAGGCCAGACCGGGCAGCAGGGTTTTCAACCCGTCGGTGATCATGCCAATGGCAATGGCCGCCAGGATCATGCCCATCAGGCGGCTCATGATCACGCGGGCGGTGCCAGACAGGTGGCGCGCCAGAACCGGGGCAAAGAAAAACACCAGCCCCAACAGCCCGACCAGAGCCGTAAACACCGCGCCAAAGGCGATTTTGTCCGGCAGAGTTTTGGCGCGATGGGCAAAGATGATCAGGGTGGTAATGGTGCCGGGGCCAACAATGATCGGAAAGGTCAGCGGGTAAAAGGCCACGGTGTCGGGTGCCGGATAGCTGTCTTTTTCCGCGCCCGTCCCGTGATGCGAGCTGTTCTCGTGGCCGTTCAGCATGTTCAGGGCAATCAGCAGAACCACCAGACCGCCCGCCACCCGGAAATCATCTACGCTGATCCCGAACAGGGTCAGCAGTTGCGAGCCCGCCACCGCAAACCCGGCCCCCAGCACAAGACTGTACAGCGCAGTTTTAACCGCGATCTGGCGTTGTACGGCCACGGGCGCGCCATCAGTGACGCTCAGGAAAACCGGCAGGTTGGTGACCGGGTTCATGATTGCAAACAGCGCCCCAAAAAAGGTGATCGCAAAGCTGGTATCCAATGGTTTGGTCCCTATGTTCCGTCAGAGGCGCCGCAGGGCATATGTTTGGCTGTGGTCCGCGACAATGCAACCGGTATCGCAAGAAGGTCGATGATATGATGGGAAAACTGATTGCGGTGATCATTGTGATCACCACCGTGATTGCTGGCGGCGCGCTGTATTACCTGCAGGTCTATGCCTATTACGACACGGTGCCCGCCACCGGCGCGCAGGATGTGCAGATGATCGCACAGGCCAGCAACGCGCCCGAACCGGTTCCCCACAGCGATTTTCGCGCCATCGATTCCGATAGCTCGCCGATCCGCTATCGCGCCTGTTTCACCACATCGCTGACGCTTGACGCGGCCCGCGCGACCCATGTTGTGGCACCGGGTATCTCGCCGCGCAATGCGCCGAACTGGTTTGACTGCTTTGACGCCGCCGCGCTTGGCGCCGAGTTGGACGCCGGAACCGCCGTTACCTTTATGGGGGCCAAGAATGTATTTTACGGTGTCGACCGGATTGTCGCCCTGACCGATGACGGGCGGGGCTTTGTCTGGCACGAGCTGAACGATTGCGGTGAAAAGGCCTATGATGGCACGATGGTGGGTGAAACCTGCCCGCCAAGACCCGCCACCGTGGACTGACTGTGACAAAGGGCAGGTAAAGACAGCTGGGATCACATGAACGAGCCATATCTGATACCGGGATTTATCACCGTGACGCTGGGCTTTGCGGTGTTTCTGCTGGGCGCACAGATCAATGGCAAGATGGCGGTTTTGCGCCACTTTAACATACCCGAACCGGTGACCGGTGGCTTGCTGGCGGCCTGTGCCGTTCTGGTGGTGCATCTGGCTTTGGGCGTGGATGTCAGCTTTGATTTGGCCGCGCGCGACTTCTTTCTGGTGATCTTCTTTGCTGGGATTGGCCTGAACGCCCGGTTGGCCGACCTGATCGCCGGGGGCAAGCCGCTGGTCTTGCTGTTGGTGCTGACCTTGCTGACGATCCTGGCGCAGAACGTGATCGGTGTGGTTGGCGCGTCGCTGTTTGGCTATCCGGCGCAGGCCGGGGTGCTGTTCGGCTCTGCCGCGCTGATTGGCGGGCACGGCACGGCGATTGCCTGGGCCCCGGATGCGGCGGCGGCCACCGGGATGCAGGGCGCCGAAGAACTGGGCGTGGCAGTGGCCACGTTGGGGCTGGTGCTGGCCGCATTGGTCGGCGGGCCGGTGGCCAAATATCTGGTGGAAAAGAACCGCCTGACACCGCATCGCCCGAACGAGGGCACCACCGTTGGTCTGCCTGACGACCATGGCGCATCGACCACGCCAATAGATCATCTAAGCGTGATGCGGGTGATGCTGTATCTGAACCTGGCAATCATTGCCGGGTATTTCGCCAATATCGGGATCGAGGCCGCCGGGCTGAAACTGCCGCTGTTTGTGCCTTGCCTGATCATGGCGATCATCGTGGCCAATCTGCGCATGGCGGTGTTTCCCGACGCGGTGCCTGTCACCCGCACCCCGGCGCTGGCGTTGATATCAGAATTTGCACTGGGCGCGTTTCTGGCGATGTCGCTGATGAGCCTGCAATTATGGACCATTGCCGCGCTGGGCATGGCCATTGTAGTGATCATGACGGCGCAAACCCTGTTTACGGTGATGTTCGTGCTGTATGTGCTGTTCCCGGTGATGGGGCGGGGCTATCGCGCCGCCGTGCTGGCGGCTGGCTTCGGCGGTTTTGCGCTGGGCGCGACACCAACGGCTATTGCCAATATGACGGCAGTAACCAAACGCTATGGTCCGTCCCCTATTGCATTCATCGTCCTGCCCCTTGTATCCGCCTTCTTTGTCGACATTGCCAACGCAATCGTTATTCAGGCGATAGTGAATTTCTGAGGACCCGCCATGCCCGACCTGCTGATCGAACTGCTGTCCGAAGAGATCCCGGCCCGGATGCAAATCCGCGCCGCCGAGGATCTGAAAAAGCGTATGACCGATGGTTTGGTCGCGGCCGGGCTGACCTATGCCGGGGCGGCGGGCCTATCTACGCCACGTCGCCTGACCCTGGCGGTCGAAGGCCTGCTAGCGGCCTCGCCAACCTTGCGTGAAGAACGCAAAGGCCCGCGGGTTGATGCGCCCGACAAAGCGATCGACGGTTTTCTGCGCGGCGCCGGGCTGACACGTGACCAGCTGGAAGAGCGTGACACCCCCAAAGGCCGGGTGTTCTTTGCCGCGATAGAAAAACCCGGACGTCCGGCGGACGAGATTGTCGCCGAGGTGCTGGAAGAGGTCATTCGCAATTTCCCCTGGCCCAAATCTATGCGCTGGGGCGACGGAACTTTGCGCTGGGTGCGCCCACTGCAATCGATTCTGTGTATCCTCAGCGACGAGACTGGCGCGCAGGTCGTGCCGATGGCGGTCGATGGCTATACCGCCAGTGACACCACCGAAGGTCACCGGTTCATGGCTCCGGGTCGCTTTGCGGTCACGTCCTTCAGCGATTACGAAGCCAAGCTAAAGCGCGCCTATGTCATCTTGTCCCCGGCTGAACGCGCGGCGCATATTCAGGCCGATGCCGCGAATATGGCCTTTGCGGCGGGGCTGGAACTGGTCGAGGACAAGGCCCTGCTGGACGAGGTTGCCGGACTGGTGGAATGGCCGGTGGTGCTGATGGGCGAAATTGGCGCGCAATTTCTGGACCTGCCGCCCGAGGTGCTGCAAACCTCGATGCGCGAACATCAAAAGTTCTTTTCGCTGCGCGATGCCAAAGCGGGGCAGATCACCCGGTTTATCACCGTCGCCAACCGCGAAACCGCCGATCAGGGCGCGACCATTCTGGCGGGCAACCAAAAAGTGCTGTCGGCCCGGTTGGCGGATGCCAAGTTTTTCTGGGAAAATGACCTGCGTGTCGCCAAGGCCGATATCAGCGCCTGGGTGCAGTCGCTGGAAACCGTGACCTTCCACAACAAGCTGGGCAGCCAGGGCGATCGTATTCGGCGGATCGAGGCATTGGCCAAGGAACTGGCTGCACCCGTGGGGGCGGATGCCGCACGGGCCAAGATCGCGGCAGGGTTGGCCAAGGCCGATCTCAGCTCGGAAATGGTTTATGAATTCCCAGAACTGCAAGGGTTGATGGGGCGCTATTACATCGAAGCCTCGGGGCAGGATGCCGACATAGCTGCCGTTTCTGAGGATCATTATTCGCCACTGGGCCCATCCGATGATGTGCCCACCGCGCCCCTGTCAGTGACCGTGGCGCTGGCCGACAAGCTGGACACATTGACCGGGTTCTGGGCGATTGACGAAAAACCCACCGGGTCAAAAGACCCGTTTGCCCTGCGCCGCGCGGCGCTGGGGGTGATCCGCCTGATCCTGACCAATGATCTGCGCCTGCCGCTGGACCGGTATTTCGACAGTCAATTGCTGAAGCACAAGATGCACCAGCACGGTTCTGCTGATGAACAAGAACTGGCGGCCTTGCGCGACATTCTGGAAGAGATCGCCGAACACGGGGTGTTTGGCGCGGCGTTCCATACGGTGATGGACAAGCTGGCTGGCGATGGCGATAGCGGCCCCGACACGTCGGACGGGTCCCTGCTGCGCAATCTCAGCGATCAGGTGCCGGATCTGTCGACCGACCTTTTGGTGTTTTTCCACGACCGGCTAAAGGTGTTTTTGCGCGATGAAGGTATTCGTCACGACATCATTGACGCTTGCATTGCCATGCCCGGCAGCGATGACCTGAACCTTTTGGTCAAACGCGCACGGGCGCTGTCGCTGGTGCTGGGCACGACGGATGGCGAAAACCTGGTGCAGGGGTTCAAGCGGGCGCATAACATCCTGACCCAGGCCGAAGAAAAGGACGGGGTGGAATATTCCTATGGCGCGGATCCGAAATTTGCCGAATCCGACGCGGAAAAGACGCTGTTTGCGGCGCTGGGATCGGCAGAGCCGCAGATTGCCACGGCTCTGAAGGCCGAGGATTTTTCGGCGGCGATGGCGGATATGGCCGCGCTGCGGGGTCCGATTGACGGGTTTTTCGAAGCGGTTCAGGTGAATGCCGATAACGAAACCCTGCGCCGTAACCGGTTGAACCTGTTGCACCAGATCTGCCTGATTTGTGGACAGGTGGCGGATTTGGGACGGATCGAATCGTAGGGTGTTGAGTTTTTGGCCAAATTGAATTGACA
>JBLINN010000125.1:0-11237 GCA_047639325.1 Paracoccaceae bacterium
CGCACCTTCCCAGTTCAGTTTGACGCAACCGTACGGTTGCGTGGCGTACCGGCATATTCTTCGATCGCGCCATCCAACCAAGCATCATAGGCTTCCTGGCTGACCACTTTGACGGTGATCGGCATATAGGCGTGATCCTTACCGCATAGCTCAGAACACTGGCCAAAGAAGATACCTTCGATTTCGGCAGCAAACCAAAGTTCAGCCAAACGTCCCGGAACCGCGTCTTGCTTGACGCCAAAAGCCGGGATCGTCCAGCTGTGGATCACGTCCGACCCGGTCAGCTGCATCACGATGGTCTTGCCGATCGGGACAACAACGGCCGTATCGGTCGCCAACAGGTATTCGTCCTGACTATAACCATGGTCTTCCAGCTCGTCCCGCGCCAGCATGAAGCTGTCAAAGGTGAAATTATGGTCGACGTATTCATAGCCCCAGTACCACTGATTCCCGGTGACCTTGATGGTGATGTCACCTTGCGGGATTTCCTGTTGCTTGAACAGCACCGGCAGAGAAAACGCGCCGATGAACACCAGAATCACAATCGGCACCACCGTCCAGGCGATCTCGACAGGGGTGTTATGGGTGAAACTGGCAGGATTCGGGTGGGCGCTGCGGCGAAAACGGAACAAGGCAACCAACATCAGCCCGATCACAAACACGCAGATCAGGGTGCTGATCACCAGAATCAGCCAGTCCAGCGATTGCGTATCGCGGGCCAGTTCGGTGGCGGCAGGTTGAAACCCGGTCAGGCCGTCAATCGGCCTGCCGATGATTTTCAGCCCCTCTTGCGCCATAGCAGGCAAGGTAGAGATGGCCGTAAACAGACCCGAAAGCGTCAAAGCATTCTTCATTTTATGTCCTGATCGGTTGATCGTTTTTCCCTCGAACCAAAACCCGTTCCGCAAACTTCTTCGCGAACCCGGGTCGGCCCCGTTGTCTTTTGCCGTGCTAAAAACCATATTCCGAGAACCAGATAAAGCGAAATGCTTGCGTCAAACGGACGCTTTTCTTGATTTAGATCAAATATTGAGGTCGCCACCTGTGTCAAATGATCCTTTCCGCCCGTTCGAATCTACCTTGCCGCGCGACGAAGCCCTGGCCGTCCTGCGTCAGGCCACTGCTGGTGCGGATGACGGCGAGCTGTTTGTCGAGCGCCACAAATCCGAGGCTTTGGTGTTTGACGACGGGCGCTTGCGCACCGCCAGCTATGACGCATCCGAAGGATTCGGCCTGCGCGCCGTGCGCGGTGAAGTCGCCGGATATGCGCATTCCACAGACGTTTCCATCCCGTCGCTGAAACGCGCCGCCCAGACCGCACGTCTTGCTGTGGCGGATGGCGGCGGTACTCTGGCGGATGCGCCACAGCCCACCAACAACCGGCTTTACACCGACGACGATCCAATCGCAGGCACCGGCTTTCCGGTCAAAATCGAAACCCTGCGTGCAATTGATGCGTTTGCCCGCGATCTAGACAGCCGCGTGGTGCAGGTGTCGGCCACCATCGCCGCCGGGCTGCAAGAGATCGAAATTCTGCGCCCCGATGGCAGTTCGGTGCGTGATGTGCGCCCAATGACCCGGGTCAATGTCTCGGTCATCGTCGAACAGGACGGGCGTCGTGAAAGCGGCTCAGCTGGTGGCGGTGGCCGGGTCGGGCTGGACGGGCTGATTGACCCGGCCAACTGGCAGGCCAAAGCACACGAGGCGCTGCGCGTCGCGCTGGTCAATCTAACGGCCGTCCCCGCCCCCGCTGGCGTGATGGAGGTGGCCTTGGGCCCCGGATGGCCCGGCATTCTGCTGCACGAGGCCGTGGGCCATGGGCTAGAGGGCGATTTCAACCGCAAAGGGGCGTCGGCCTTTGCCGGGTTGATGGGCAAACAGGTGGCATCTCGCGGGGTCACAGTGCTGGATGACGGCACCATCCCGGACCGGCGCGGGTCGATCACCGTGGATGACGAAGGCACGCCGTCGCGCCGCAATGTGCTGATCGAAGATGGCATCTTGGTCGGCTATATGCAGGACCGCCAGAACGCCCGCCTGATGGGGGTGGAGCCTACCGGCAATGGGCGGCGGCAAAGCTATGCGCATGCGCCGATGCCGCGGATGACCAACACTTATATGCTGGGTGGCGATGCGGACCCGGGGGATCTGGTGGCCGATATCAAGGATGGTATCTGGGCCGTGGGCTTTGGCGGCGGTCAGGTGGACATCACCAATGGCAAGTTCGTGTTTTCCTGTACCGAGGCGTATCGCGTGGTGAATGGCAAGGTTGGCGCGCCGGTCAAGGGCGCCACGCTGATTGGCGATGGCGCCACCTCGCTGAACCAGATTCGCGCCCTTGGCAATGACATGGCACTGGACCCTGGCATGGGCAATTGCGGCAAAAACGGCCAGTGGGTGCCGGTGGGCGTTGGTCAGCCGACCGTTTTGATTGGCGGTTTGACGGTGGGCGGCGCTGCGAGTTGAAGAATCAGATAACAGATCGTGCGGTCTTGGTGCCATTTTGCGGATTGCGTTGGGGCGTTTGCAGGCGCTGCGCCCGCGCCGCCGCTTGTTCGGGCCTGGCTTGGGCCATAAAAACAAGGGGCATTAACCGTGACGTACGCGGTTTTCCAAAAATCTTCGGATAATTTACGACGATTCACGGCCCGTTAACCAATCCAACGTTAAACCTGTTCTTGCAAGCAGGCGGAGCCACGGATGACCGAAGACCACCATTCTTCCACTCACCCCCCACTCCCACCCACCACGGAAGAAGATCGGTTCGCGTGGCTTCGTCTGTTGCGTTCGCGTAAAGTTGGTGCCGTTACGTTTCACCGACTGCTCGCAGAACATGGTACAGCGCAGAATGCGCTGGCCGCGTTGCCCGAAGTGGCACGCAGCGCCGGGGTCACGGGCTATGAAATATGCCCGCCCGGTGTGATTGACGCCGAACTCAAGGCTGCAAAAGCTGCGCGCGCGCAGCTTTTGTGCTTTGGGGCGGCGGAATACCCCGAACAATTGTCGAAACTGCACGATGCCCCGCCGATTCTGTGGGTTCTGGGCGATCCCAGCCTGCTATCGCGACCGGTGATTGCCCTTGTAGGCGCACGCAACGCGTCGTCACTGGGCACCCGTATGGCCCGCGCCTTGGCGCATGATCTGGGGGCACAGGGTTATGTCATCGCATCAGGCCTGGCGCGGGGCATCGACACGGCGGCACATATCGCGTCGTTAAAATCCGGCACTGTGGCTGTCATGGCTGGTGGCGTGGATGTGATTTACCCATCGGAAAACACCAATCTGGCGCTGGATATCGCCAAACAGGGCGTTTGCCTGTCCGAACAACCAATGCGCCTGACGCCGCAGGCGCGGCATTTCCCCAGCCGCAACCGAATTATCTCGGGCCTGGCGCAGGCTGTTGTGGTGGTCGAGGCAGCCGCCAAATCCGGCAGCCTGATCACCGCGCGCGACGCACTGGACCAAGGGCGCGATGTGCTGGCGGTGCCCGGCCATCCGTTTGATGCGCGCGCCGCAGGTTGCAACATGTTGATCCGCGATGGCGCGCAACTGGTGCGCAATGCCGACGATGTGATGGCCGCCCTGCCCGCCTTGAACCCGGTTGAGGTGCAACCCGACCTGTTGGCCGATCTGCCACCGCCGCCGCCGCAAAAACGCACATTGCGACAAACCGCAGCCCTGCATCAGCAGATCCTATCGCGGCTGGGCCCCTCGCCCATCGCCGAGGACCAACTGATTCGCGACCTGTCCGCCCCTGCTGGTCACGTAGGCCCGGCCCTGACCGACTTGGAACTGGACGGCAAGATAGAACGCCGCGCGGGCGGGTTGTTGGCGCTGGCAAATTGAATGGCAGGGCAATTGCCTGCGGATTTCCGCACCGGGCCACCCGCTACATGCCCTGGCAGGCCTCGGGGTTTACCTTGCGCCAAACGTTGCAGATTGGTTCATACGCGTACCACACATCGGTGGGACCCATCGCCCAGTGTACCGCGACCCAGGTCTGACCGGACTTGTAATACAGCGCCTGAATCCCGACCCCGTCCAAATCCTGCGGATCAAATTCACCCCGGGCATAGCCGGGGGTGGAATGCAACGCGATCTCGCCGCCCCCGGGGCGTTGCGGATAGACCGACGCAAAAGCCAGATTGCCAGATACCCGTAGATCATAGACCACAAATTCAACCGACGCGCCCAGCAACCACAGCGCATGTGGGCGCAGCGCATCCATCAGCGCCGCCCGTGTCGGGGTGTCCCGGGCCGGTTTCGTCCAGCCCTGCGCCACGGCAGGCCCGTTTATCAGAACCACCAACAGAATTAAGACCATTCGCATCATGTATTCCTTCCCTGATCCACAGCCCAATCCGGGCCGCATATGCCCCTTGATACTGGCAAATCATCGACCATGTGGTGTGCCCAAATCACGCGGATTGACATTCCCCTCTTGCACCTCACATCTTGCCCGGCCATAGATCGCCGCATGTCACCATTGTAAGGTTTTCCGCTAAATGCCCGTAGTTGTTGTAGAATCCCCAGCCAAAGCAAAGACAATCGAAAAATATCTTGGCCCCGGCTTTACGGTTCTGGCCTCTTACGGCCATGTGCGCGACCTTCCGGCGAAGGATGGATCGGTCGATACTGAACACGATTTCGACATGAAATGGGAAATCGGGTACGACAGCCGCAAACACGTCAAGGCGATCGCCGATGCGCTGGCGGAAGACAACGAACTGATCCTCGCAACTGACCCGGATCGCGAAGGCGAAGCGATCAGCTGGCACCTCGAAGAGACGTTGCGCAAGCGCAAGGTGATCAAGAAAGACACGCCCGTGTCGCGTGTGGTGTTCAACGCCATCACCAAATCTGCGGTCACCGAAGCGATGAAAAACCCGCGTCAGGTGGATCAGCCGTTGGTCGACGCCTATTTGGCGCGCCGCGCGTTGGATTATCTGGTGGGGTTCAACCTGTCGCCGGTTTTGTGGCGCAAGCTGCCCGGCGCCAAATCAGCCGGTCGGGTGCAATCGGTTTGTCTGCGTCTGATCGTCGAGCGTGAGATGGAGATCGAGGCGTTTAATGCCCGCGAATACTGGTCGGTCAAGGCGCTCCTGGCCACCCCGCGCGGTCAGGAATATGAGGCCCGGCTGACCGTTCTGGGCGGCCACAAGCTTGATAAGTTCGACATTGCCACTGACACGGCGGCGGAACTGGCGGTTCAGGCGGTCAACAGCCGGGATCTGAGCATTGCCGCAGTCGAGGCCAAACCGGCCAGCCGCAACCCCAGCGCGCCGTTCATGACATCGACCCTTCAGCAGGAAGCCAGCCGCAAATTCGGCTTTGGTGCGCGACAGACCATGTCCACCGCCCAGCGCCTGTATGAGGCCGGGCACATCACCTATATGCGGACAGATGGTATCGACATGGCGCCCGAAGCCGTGACTGCCGCGCGCGACGCCATTGGCGACCGTTATGGCAAGGAATACGTGCCCGACAGCCCGCGCATCTATAAGAACAAGGCCAAGAACGCGCAGGAAGCGCATGAATGTATCCGCCCGACCGAGATGACCCGCGACGCGGCCAGCCTGAAAGTGTCGGAACCCGATCAGCGCAAATTGTACGACCTGATCTGGAAACGCACCCTGGCCTGTCAGATGGCCAGCGCCCGGATGGAACGCACCACGGTTGATATCGCCAGCGCCGATGGTCAGGTTGGCCTGCGCGCCACCGGTCAGGTGGTTCTGTTTGATGGATTTATGCGCGTCTATGAAGAAGGCCGCGATGACGCGATTGTGGATGACGACGACAAGCGCCTGCCGCAAATCATGCAGGGCGAGAAAGCCGATAAGCGGTCCGTCACACCGGAACAGCATTTCACCCAGCCGCCGCCGCGTTACACCGAGGCGACGCTGGTCAAGCGCATGGAAGAGCTGGGGATTGGCCGCCCGTCGACCTATGCTAGCGTTATCACCACGATCCAGGACCGCGAATATGTTCGCAAGGACAAGAACCGGCTGTTCCCCGAAGATAAGGGGCGGATTGTCACGATTTTCCTGCTAAATTTCTTTCGCCAATATGTCGGCTATGAATTCACCGCCAATCTGGAAGAAGAGCTGGATGACGTCAGCGCGGGCAACCGCGACTATAAGACTGTGCTGGCGCGGTTCTGGAAAGATTTCTCGGTGGCGATTTCCGAAACCTCGGAATTGCGCATCACCGAAGTGCTGGATGTGCTGGACGATGCGCTGGCGCCACAGCTTTATCCGCCGCGCGAAGATGGCAGTGATCCGCGGACCTGCCCGAAATGTGGCGAGGGCAAACTGCACCTGAAAACCTCGCGCACCGGCGGGTTTGTTGGCTGTGGGAATTACCCCGAATGCCGCTTTACCCGCCCTATCGCGGGCGACGCTGCTGAAGGCGGCGAACGGGTACTGGGCGAGGATGCGGGCGACGAGATCAGCCTGAAAGCCGGGCGCTTTGGCCCCTATGTGCAGCGCGGCGAGCCGACCGAAGAGGTCAAGAAGCCCCCACGCGCCTCGTTGCCCAAAGGCTGGGAAGCAGATGATATGGATCTGGCCAAGGCGTTGACCTTGCTGAGCCTGCCGCGTCAGCTGGGCGACCATCCTGATGGCGGCATGATCACCACGAATTTCGGGCGGTTTGGCCCCTATGTGATGCACAAGCTGCCCGACGACGCGAAGCCGGTTTATGCCAACCTGAAAGACCCCAACGACGTGTTCGAGCTGGGGATGAACCGTGCGGTTGAACTGCTGGCGGAAAAACGCGCCAACCCTGGGCGGCGCGGCAGCGGGGCGGCGGCAAAACCGCTGAAGGAGCTGGGCGAACACCCGGAGTCTGGCGGGCCTGTAAACGTGATGGAAGGCCGCTATGGTCCTTACGTGAAGTGGGAAAAGGTGAATGCCACCATCCCCAAAGACGTAAAGCCGGAAGATGTGACCATGGAATTGGCCCTGGGCTGGATTGTCGAAAAGGCTGCCAAATCGGGGGGGCGCAAGAAAGCTCCGGCGAAAAAACCGGTGGCCAAGAAAGCCCCGGCCAAAAAGCCGGTAGCAAAGAAGCCTGCTGCCAAGAAGCCCGCAGCAAAGAAACCGGCGGCGAAAAAGGCCGACTAGCCAAGGTCGCTTTGGGTGGGCCCACTTGCCCGCCAGCACCGTAGAAATACCTGCGTGCTTTGGATTGATTGACTCTGATGCGGCGTGGCGGCACAAGCGGCGCAACATCGATATCAAAGGGGTCATCCATGAAAAAAGTCTATGCCAACGCCACCGAGGCACTCGAGGGGTTGCTTCACGATGGCATGTTGATTGCTGCAGGCGGGTTTGGCCTGTGCGGCATCCCAGAGCTGCTGTTGCAGGCAATCAAGGAATCCGGCACCAAGAACATGACATTTGCGTCCAACAACGCAGGCGTCGATGATTTTGGCATCGGCATCCTGTTGCAGACCAAGCAGGTCAGCAAAATGATCAGCTCTTACGTCGGTGAAAACGCCGAATTCATGCGCCAGTACCTGTCGGGCGAGCTGGAGCTGGAATTCACCCCACAAGGCACATTGGCGGAACGCATGCGGTCTGCCGGGTGCGGCATCCCGGCGTTTTACACCAAAACTGGTGTGGGCACGGTGATCGCCGAGGGCAAAGAGCAAAAAGAGTTCAACGGCGAGACATATATCATGGAAACCGGCATCTTTGCCGATGTGTCCATCGTCAAGGCGTGGAAAGCCGATGAAACCGGCAATCTGGTGTTCCGCAAGACCGCGCGCAATTTCAACCCGCCCGCTGCAATGTGCGGCAAGGTCTGTGTGGCCGAGGTTGAAGAAATCGTGCCGACAGGCTCGTTGGACCCGGATCTGATCCACCTGCCCGGCATCTATGTGAATCGCCTGATCCAGGGCGATCACGAAAAACGTATCGAACAGCGCACCACGCGCCCGGCCGCATAAGGAGACTGTATCATGTGGGATCGCAATCAAATGGCCGAACGCGCAGCGCAAGAGCTGGAAGACGGTTGGTATGTGAATCTGGGCATCGGCATTCCGACGCTGGTGTCAAACTATATCCCCGAAGGCATCGAAGTGACGCTGCAATCGGAAAATGGCATGCTGGGCATGGGCCCTTTCCCGGTTGAAGGAACAGAAGACGCCGACCTGATCAATGCGGGCAAGCAGACCATCACCGAACTGCCGCAGACTGCCTATTTCGACAGCGCCACCAGCTTTGGCATGATCCGTGGTGGCAAGATCGCCATGGCGATCCTTGGCGCGATGGAAGTCGACGAAAAGGGTGATCTGGCCAATTGGATGATCCCCGGCAAGCTGGTCAAAGGCATGGGCGGTGCCATGGATCTGGTCGCAGGCGTTGGCCGTGTGGTGGTGGTGATGGACCACACCAACAAACATGGCGACAGCAAAATCCTGAAGGAATGCACCCTGCCACTGACAGGTCAGGGTGTGGTTGACCGGATCATCACCAATCTGGGCGTTCTGGATGTCACCCAAAAGGGCCTGCATATTCAGGAACTGGCCCCTGGTGTGACCCGCGAAGACATGATTGCGGCCACCGAAGCCACTATTGTCTGAAACCCTGTCCCGGACGTGATCCGGGATGGGTCAGTTCATCGCTGCAAACACACAGCCGTCCGAGATCAACTCGGGCGGTGTCGCGCACAGGCCCCGCGCCACCTGGAACGCCGCCAGCACTTTGGGCACGTAATCGCGGGTTTCGGCATAGGGCGGTACGCCCTTATGGTTGCGGATCGATCCTTCGCCCGCATTATACCCGGCCAGAACCAGTATCGGGTCGTTGTCGAATTCCTTCATCAGGAAATTCAGATACTTCACCCCTCCAGCAATATTGTCATTCGCGATCAGCCGGTCCGTCACGCCAAACCGTTCGGCCGTGGCTGGCATCAGCTGCATCAGCCCTGACGCACCTGCGGAACTGACCGCATCCGCCTTGCCCGCCGATTCCACCGCGATCACCGCCAGCACCAGCGCCGGGGACACGTTTGTGCCGATGGTCGAGCGTAAAATCGGGACGCCACGTGCCCGGGCGATATCCTGCAAGGCCTGCAATCTTGGCGCCTTCACCTTGCCCGACGCGTTCAGCGCCAGCAAAGCCATATTCAGCCGCCCCGGCCCCGAGCTTGTCATCTCGGGCGATACCTTGTCCCAGAACCACGCATAATGGCCCGGCCTGTCAGCGGACGGTTTGGCCGCGGGCTGCTCAGGGCTGTCAGGCGTGTCATCTTTGACCTTTGGTTTGGGTTTTACCGGGCGGATAACTTGGGTGGGATCGATTTGAACGGTGATCCGCTTTTTGGTGCCAGAGCTTGGGGGTTTGATGCGTTTGGCCGAAAAAGTCGGAAAGGACGATGCGGACTCGGCCAGAACCGGCCCGCCCAACAGGATTGCCAGGCCCAAAAGGCCCAATGTGGGAATACGCGGGATCATCTGCTTGCCTCGATTGCTATTTTTTTTGACTACCCTCTGGGAAATCGGGCTTTTAGACCAGTTAAACCCGCTGAAATCTGTCCATTTTGCCCCAATTGACGTCTATTTACATCGTAAAATCCGGCTGGAAGCAGAAAAATAATTTGAATAGCCTTTATATTTCAATTGGTTAACTAATAGGTTTGCGGAAAGTTCAAATTGGGCAAACAAATCGTTTTCCGGCCCAAATCCTGCCACTGCCATCCGGCTATATACAGTCATACCACGACGGACACGGACCGAACGAGTTTAGAGAGATCGGTTTCCAGGGACGGCGAGGTCAAGAAAAACACAATCTGATCCTTTGGAGGGACACACAATGATCAATTTTATCAAAAACTTTCGCAAAGACGAAGACGGCGCCGTAACAGTTGACTGGGTTGTTTTGACCGCTGCTGTTGTTGCACTGGCCGGCGCGGCTTATACCTCGATCGAAGACGGTGCTGTTGCCCTGACGGGTACCACCGGTACCTTCATCGAAGGCAAAGACCCTTCCTAAGCTATTCAGACCGGTCCATGACCGCCTGAGGCCGCATCCTGATTGCAGGGTGCGGCCTTTTTTGTGTCTGCTCGAAACTTTGCCTTAAACTTTGCCCGCAACCTCTGCGTTGATACTCTGTCCGACACACTGCCCCACATTCTGCCGCGTCCTCTGCCAAGAACCGGTGCCCAAGCTTGGAACGCCCGCACAAGCGGAGCAGCGCTTGTGACCCACGTAAGATTGCCAGGATTTGCGGCCCATCTGCTGAGGCCCAAATTGCAAACCGCCCTTATGCCCGACGGTTTGCCAGACGCCCTACCAGACCATCCATCCGCCCCCCGATCACTGCCAGCTGTTCGTCCGGCTGTTTGCCCGACGGTTTCTAGGCGCCTGCAGATGCCCCCACAACAGCGGACAGCCCCCTGCGCGGCCCCGTCGGTCACAACCGGCATTATATATTATCTGTTCGGCACGCGAACTGCCCCCGAGGGGCCTACACCCCGCCAGTTTGACGCCGAACCCGCCACATTGTGACCACATTCCTCGCTCCAATCCGCAGAACGTCAGGTTTTTCATATTTTTTAACGTTTATTTTCCGGTGCTTGCAATTTTTTTTCACATCTCACCTTGAAAATCAGAGTTTTATTAACTGACGCCAAATTGCTGCCCCATTCCGGCGTATAAATAGGGACATGCCGCGTCAGACAGGCCTGAACGAGAGAGCAGGCCAAATCAGATGACGAGGATAACGTAACCTAACTGATCCTTTGGAGCGACACACAATGATGAATTTTATCAAAAACTTTCGCAAAGACGAAGACGGCGCCGTAACAGTTGACTGGGTTGTTTTGACCGCTGCTGTTGTTGCCCTGGCCGGCGCGGCTTACACCTCGATCGAAGACGGTGCAGTTGCCCTGACGGGTACCACCGGTACCTTCATCGAAGGCAAAGACCCTTCCTAAGTCGACTTTAAAGTCGATACGACTTTCTTGGGGGCCACGCTTTTTATTAAGGGCGTGGCCTTCTGCCTCAGAAACAGCTGCCAACTCTACGAGGTTATCATGTTTAAGAAATTTCAGAACTTCATGCGCAAGGAAGACGGTGCCGTAACCGTCGACTGGGTTGTGCTAACCGCCGCCGTCGTCGCCCTTGCCGGGGTTGCGTTTGCATCGTTGCAGTCCGCCTCCGGCGGATTGGGCAACAATGTCGGGGATTATCTGACGGCCGTTGAAATCGAAGCCGTTGAAATGGAATAAG
>JBLINN010000126.1:0-11182 GCA_047639325.1 Paracoccaceae bacterium
AACATTCCTGAGCAAATAAGGCCATATCTTGTGCTGAGGGTGCTTCTTGCTGGTGTTGGGCTCCTGGTAGATCGGAACCAATCGCATGAGGCGCATCAAGCGACGCACACGGTGACGGCCGCATTTGTGGTTGTTCCGCTTCATGTACCGGGCCATTTGGCGCGACCCATACCACGGCGTCTCCAAAAATTGCTTGTCGATGATCTCCATGAATCGCAGGTTCTCGGCGCTCTCGCCTTTCGGCTGATAGTACAGCGTGGACCGCGCCAGCGTAAGCAGGGCGCATTGGCGGCGCACACTCAGCTTATTATCCTTGCTCACCATTTTTTGCCTCGCGTCCCCAGAAGTTGACGCGAGGCATCCGCTAAAAAATCCCGTTCCACCACCAGCTGCCCAATCTTTGAATGCAGCTTCTCAACCTCGGCTGTGCTGATCTCCGGCCCAGGATCGCTTCCTCGCTTCGTGAATGCGGACGCCATGTTGTCGAGCGCCGCACGCTTCCATGTGCTGATCTGCCCTGAATGCACACCGTGCTTCTTCGCAAGCTCAGCCAGCGTCAAGTCTTCGCGAATCGCATCAAGCGCAACACGCGCCTTAAACTCCGCTGAATGGTTCTTTCTCTTTGTCATCTCAGATCGTCTTTCTCGTTAGTCGATCTACCTTAACTAATGGTCCGAAATCCTGCGACCACCTCTGTAGGTTTTACCCGTGCCAGTAGCCATCACCAACAGAATTCGATCCTGACCCTTGGCGATGGCCTCTATCGCAGAGTTCACAGCGTTGATCTGATAATAGCGCGGGGTCTTGCCACTGCCGTCATCGAAGTAATCCTGGAGCACTACAACCGATGCGGTATCAGAAAGACCCTTCCAAGCACGATACCGAGCCCACAGTTCGGCCGGTGACGGAAATTGGTCCAGCGTCAGGGTGACCTCCGGCGTGGGGGCCATGCCAGTTCGATCATGAAACACAAAACCGTCGCCATTCGAAGAAAACACAAACGGGATTTCGAGCGTTTCTGCGTATTCTAAACCGAGATGATCAGATCAGGGCCAAAAATAGTGTCTGCATGATCGCGCAGATAGATCTTTAGCCACGGGGTAAAGCGTTCGGGGTGGCGGGCGACCTCGGCCAGCAGGTCGTGGTAATCAATCCAACGGGTGTCCATCACTTCGGCGGGGTTGGGTGTAACCACCAGATCACTGCGCATATGGGCCAGGAAAACGTCGACCACTTCGTGCTCGATCATACCGTTGCCGACATCGGCGCGGTATTCCAGATGATGGCGGAATTCCGGATAGAGCCCGGTGATTCCCAATTCTTCCTGCAACCGGCGCACAGCGCAGGTGCTGGATTCTTCGTTCCAGTTGGGATGGGTGCAACAGGTGTTCGCCCACAGCCCCGGCGTGTGGTATTTGCCCATCGCCCGGCGTTGCAGCAAAATATTCATGCCGTGGACCACAAAAACCGAAACAGCCTTGTGTTTCAGACCCTGTTCATGGGCCTGCAACTTGTCCGTTGGTGTCAGCGTGCCGTCCACCCAGGCCGGGATCATGGTATTCATTGTGCTCACCCCCCGGTTTGCATGATTTGTATCTGTTTTCAGACGTGTTGCCGCGTTACATGGCGGGCCGTGTGATCCCAACAGTGCGATCTTAACCGGGCGATCCTAAAAGCCCTGTTGACGATTGGGCAATCGCGCGAAAAGCCGCAGCTAACAGCGCGGCCTTTCGAAATTCGATCTGGATGCGGGGTTTGCCATCGGCCTAACCCCTGTCACCCTATGCGTGATAGGTTACTGGGCGACGCTGACCAGATAAGCCGCCACGTCTTCGCCGCCTTTTTTCAGCTTGAAAGACATTTTCGACTTGGCGCTGGTGTTGTCCAGATAATCCTGGAGGAACGCTTTGGGGTCTTGGACATACTCTTCAAAGTTCTCTTCGTCCCAGACAAGTCCGGCCTCGCCTGCCGCCACAATGTCTGCGCCGTATTTATAACCTTCAAAGGTGCCTGCGGTGCGACCGATCACGCCGTAAAGGTTGGGGCCGGTCTTGCCGCCCTTGACGATTGCGTCGCCTTCGGCGGGCGCGATGGTGTGGCAGGATTTGCATTTCTTGAACCCCTTTTCACCCTTGTCAACGTCGCCAGAGGCAAACGTGGGGGCGGCAAGCAGTCCAAATGCAATGGCTGTAATCAATCGATTCATGGCATTCACTCCAAAGATATTGTCGTTGCGGCTAATACCTAGATTTTGTGGGTCAGAGTCAACTGACACAATGCCGCGTGGCCCGTGCATCAGCGGAGTTGTGACCTTAGGTGAGCGGGTCCGACCAGCAGGGCAGAATATCGCCTGGTGCCGGGCGGGCGTGATAGATCGCGCGGGCGATGGCCCGGGACAGGCACAGGGATGCGGCGTGGCCGATGATGGCCAGATCGCGATCAGGATTTTCCATCGATCGCGCACCGGTGGTCAGGGCAAAGACCAGATCGCCATCGCCGGGGCTGTGTGCCGGAACGATGGCGCGGCCAATGCCGTCATGGGCAGCGGTGGCCACGCGCTGGCATTGCGCTTTGGTCAGGGCGGCGTCAGTGGCAACGATGGCGATAGTGGTGTTGGCGCGGTCTTGTGCTGCGGTCCCGCCGCTGGCCTGGGCGCTGGCCTGCATCGCGCGCATTTTGCGGCTGTCCAGGTCGCGTCCCAGCCCCGAGGCCGGGTCCGGGCCCAGCCCGCCAAATTCACCGTCCACTTCGAACGGGGCGGCCCAGAAATGCCGGTCCCCCGGTGTGGTGACGCTGCCCATTGGGTTGGCGGCGACCAGCGCGCCAACGGTAACGCCGCTGTCGAGCACGAAAGACGCAGACCCCAGCCCCCCCTTGACCATCGCCGTTAGCGCCCCGGTTCCGGCACCGATACTGCCGATTTGGAAATCATCAGAGGCCGCATCAAACGCCGCCCGACCGAGTGCGCGATAGGGGTTGTCCTGCCAGTCCTTGTCGCCGCCATTCAGCAGATCGAAAAGGATGGCCCCCGGCACCAGCGGGATCACCGCGTCAGCAATACGAAACCCGCGCCCTTGTGCGCGCAGCCGGTCGACCACGCCCGAACAGGCGTCCAAGCCAAAGGCCGACCCGCCCGCCAGCGTTAGTGCGTCTATGGTGGCCACGGATTTATCAGGCGCCAGCAAGTCGGTTTCGCGGGTGCCCGGCGCGCCGCCCATTACCTGCACTGACGCGGTAAAGGCGGTATCTGCAGTCAACACCGTAGCGCCGGATTTCAGGGTGTCATCCTGGGCATTGCCGACCTTGAGGCCGGGCACGTCGGTGATCAGGTTTTTGGGTCCGGGGATCATGGGCCTGTGTTTTCTTTAGAAAAAGGAGCGTGCTGTGCACGCGCAGGGTTCATTTGGCACCCGTTCCGGGTAGGGTGCCTCCGGCGGAAGTATTTTTAACAAGAAAAAGCGGCAAGAAGCGCATTGGAGCAAACCCAATCCAAATGAATTCACCCAGCGGCCCGAGACAGCGTTTGCTTTTGCAAATGCGTTCTGGGTGCTGGCTGAATGATTGGCTTTGGATAGATTGGATGCGCTCTAGATGCATCGTCCGCCGTCGACCTCCATCGCGACGCCGGTGATCATGCTGGCCTCGTCCGAACAGAGGAAACAGGCGGCGTTGCCCATGTCTTCGGGTTGCGAGAACCGTCCCAGCGGGATGGTGGACAGGAATTTAGCGCGGATGTCCGGGGTATCTTGCCCGCCCATAAAGGATTTCAGCAGCGGGGTTTCGCCAGCGACCGGGTTGATGGCGTTTACCCGAATGCCTTCGGGGGCCAATTCGACCGCCATGGTGCGGGTGGCGGTGATCATCCAGCCTTTGGAGGCATTGTACCAGTTCAGGCGCGGGCGTGGGGACACACCAGCGGTAGAGGCGACGTTCAGGATGGCGCCTTGTTGGCGCTGTTTCATGTGGGGAACCAGGGCGCGGGCGGTCAGGTAGACCGATTTCATGTTCACGTTGAACACCCGGTCAAAATCATCCTCGGACACGTCTTCCAATGCGGCGGGCAAGTGGGTGATCCCGGCATTGTTGATCAGGATGTCCACGTGGCCAAACGCGGTCAGCGCGGCATCTGCCATTGCCTGAACCGATGCACCGTTTGAAACATCCACGGTCTGCGCAATGGCCTGCGCGCCGATTTCATCCGCCATTTCGGCGGCAGCAACGCCATTGATGTCGGCGATCATCACCCGCGCGCCTTCGGTCACAAACTTGGCTACAATCCCGGCGCCAAAGCCCGAAGCGCCGCCAGTGACAATCGCCGTTTTCCCGTTTAGTCGCATATGACTTCCCCTATGATTTCGCTTGTGAATTCAGACCATGGCGACACCCTAGCAGGGCTTTGCGTCTGTTCACAATCGGCCCGGGAATTTTTGGCGCACCCTGCGCTGTGCGGCGAAATTATTTATTGTAATAGTCGCGGAACCAGTCAACAAATCGGGCAATTCCGTCGCTAAATTCGGTTTGGGGTTGATAGCCCGTCAGGCGGTGCAACAATTCGGCATTTGCCCAAGTGTTTGTCATGTCGCCCGGCTGAATTTCCATGTAGTTGCGTTTGGCATTTTTCCCAAGGCAAGCCTCGATTGCGTCAACAAAATCCAACAGGCGTACGTTTTCAGAATTGCCGATATTGACGATCCGATAAGGCGCCACAGGCGACAGGCTGTCACCAGGAGGGACATCGCCGGGTGTGGTCGGGCGTTCCGGCACCGCGTCGATTAGCAGCCGGATACCACGCACCAGATCATCGACATAGGTAAAGTCGCGAGACAGATCGCCGTTATTGTAAATGTCGATTGGTTGGTCATCGAGAATGGCATCAACAAATTTGAAAAGTGCCATATCCGGGCGGCCCCAGGGGCCATAGACCGTGAAGAACCGGAACATCGTGGTCGGCAGGTCCCACAGATGCGCATAGGAATGCCCCATGCTTTCATTGGCCTTCTTGGTGGCGGCATAGATTGTCAACTGGGTATCGGCCTTGTCGGTTTCGCGAAACGGCATGTCTTCGTTTGCGCCATAGACCGACGAGGTCGAGGCCATCAACAAATGCCCGACCTTCAGCTTGCGCGCGGCCTCCATCACGTTGAAGGTGCCGATCACGTTGCTGTTGATATAGGCGCGCGGTTCTTCCAGCGAATAGCGAACGCCTGCCTGTGCGGCTAGGTGGACGATTACGTCTGGCGCAAAGTCTTTGGCCATTGCCCAGAATGTGGCGTCGTCTTCCAGCATGCCCTCGGTGGCGGTGAAGCCCTCGGTTTGCAGCAACATCTGGTGGCGGCGTTGTTTCAAGGTGACGTCGTAATAATCGGTCATCCCGTCAAACCCGTGCACGCGAAACCCTTCGGCCAACAGTAATTGGGCAAGGTGATAGCCTATGAACCCGGCAGTGCCGGTGATCAGGACTTTGGTTTTGGCAGGCGGGAAGGTCACGTCGGGGCGCACTACTCTGCTGGGTCGGTTGCCCCATCTTACCGCGATTGATCACGGTATGTCAGGGTGGAAAACACCGCACGTATCGGGTTGTCGTCGATTTCTTTCAAAGAAATCGGATCGGAATTTTTGAAAAATTCCGGATACGGGCCGTTTCCGGGCGGTGGATTTGCTATGTGGCGTTCACTGTATCAGGGTGGGCAACCGCAAAGGCTGGTAGGACGGCGCAGGCGGCCTCGACCGCGGATATGCGCGGCAAGTCGGAAATATCCACGCCCCAGCGATGCGCATTGTAGAGCTGTGGGATCAGGCAGAGATCGGCCAACCCGGCAGTGTCGCCACAGCAATAAGGGATCTGGTCATAGTCCCCCAGCAGGGCCTCGAACGCCTCTAACCCGGGGCGGATGAACCGGATCATCCATTGTTCGCGAATGCCCTTTTGGTCATTGGTGATTTCGGCGGCATAGTTGGCGACCTGCAGGTTGCAGACCGGGTGAATATCCACCGCAATGGCATGGGCCAGCGCCGTCATCCTGGCACGTTCCCCGGGGTCTTTGGGCAGCAGGCCGATATCGCGGGTGCTGTCCAGATAGTCCAGAATCGCCAGCGATTGCGTCAGGTGCAGCCCATCGATTTGCAGAACCGGAACAAAGCCTTGCGGGTTGCGGGCCAAATGCTCGGGCTGTTTATGCGCGCCTGACGGCAGATCAACAGTGACTGAACTATAATCAATCCCGGCCAGATTCAGGGCTATCCGCACCCGATAGCTGGCGGTTGATCGCCAATAATCAAACAGAACCGTTTCGGCCATATCACTTCCCCATATCCCGCCATCCGCAACCCGCCAGAGCAAGCAGCGGATGGCTAGTACATCCACCTGTTATCAGGTGTTTTTCAGTTCTTTGTTATGCATCCAGTCGGCGTGCTTGGGGGCCTTTTTGGTGCGCGACCATTCTTCCAGCATGTCCCATTTCACATCGTTCAGCTTGGCCAGCATCGCATCTTCGTCGGGGTCTGGGCAGGCCAGTTCAACCCGGTGGCCGTTGGGGTCAAAGAAATAGATCGAGTGAAAGATCGAGTGATCAGTGACACCCAGAACTTCGACGCCATTGGCCTCAAGATGTTCTTTGAATTCCAGCAATTCGGCCCGGTCCTTGACCTTGAACGCCAGATGCTGAACCCAGACGGGCGTGTTCGGATCGCGGCCCATTTCCGGCTTGGTTGGCAGTTCAAAAAACGCCAGAACATTGCCTTTCCCGGCGTCAATAAACACGTGCATATAGGGGTCGGGTTCGTGGGTGGATGGCACATGGTCTTCGGCGATGGCCAGGATGAAATCCATGTTCAGCATCTTGCCGTACCATTCAACTGTCTCTTTGGCGTCTTTGCAGCGATAGGCAACGTGGTGAATTTGTTCGATTTTCATTGAAATTCCTCCAGTTTAAGTCAGTCAGGCGTTAAGACAGTACGGCAGCTTTCAGCGCCCCCGACAGGACGGCGCGGTCGCCGATGTGATTGGCCAACAGCAATATCAGACGCGCATTCAGCGCCTGGCTGTCGGTGTTTGACAGGCCGTCATGGGTGGCCAGCAGTTCGGCGTAAAAGTCATCAGCGCTGTCGATGTTCGGGGTCAGGTTCAGATCTGGCATCGGCTTACTCCTTACCGGTGGCGCGGCGAATCGCGGCGCGGAACAGGTTTTCGTCAAAGCTGGGGCGGCGGGCGGCCACGTGCTGATCCGGGCGGATCAGGTACACGGCAGATTCGGCATCCCCCAGATAGCGCCGTTTCAGCGCCAGCGACGGGTCGTCCTTGACCGACAGCGCCAGGCGCGTCACCTCGACCCCGTCTTCTTCGATCAGGTCGGGGGCGTCGGCGTCGATGGTCAGCAGGATGAACTTGTTGCCCAGCTTGGGCAGCAGGAATTCATCCCCCAAAGGCGCATCCGGGCAGGACGACCCGGGGCGTGTCGCGTGCGGCCCAATCAGTGCATCTGCCGAATTCAGCGATGACCCATCATAGGTGCAAGGCACCGAAAGACGCCCGGAATTCACCAAGGGACGGGCGAATTCATAACGCTCGCTAAGGTCCAGAACCGCATCGCGGAACATCCGCGACATGTCGGATTTTGGGGTGATGAAATCGGTCGATCGCGTTGAGTTCAGGATGTTTTCATTCGCGCCGTAAACCCGCTCGTTATTATAGCTGTCCAACAGGCTGTCGGGCGCTTTACCCTCGATCACCAGCTTCAGCTTCCAGCCAAGGTTATCCGTATCCTGCAAGCCAGAGTTAGCTCCGCGTGCGCCAAAAGGCGACACCTGATGCGCGGCGTCACCGGCGAACAGCACCCGGCCATGACGAAACTGTTCCATGCGGCGGCACTGGAAGGTATAGATACTGACCCATTCCAGCTCAAACTGTACATCGTCGCCCAGCATCTCTTTCAGACGCGGAATCACGTTTTCGGGGCGCTTTTCGCGCTCTTTGTCGATGTCCCAGCCCAGTTGCAGATCAATCCGCCAGACATTGTCGGGCTGTTTGTGCAGCAGGGCGGATTGGCCCCGGTTAAAGGGCGGGTCGAACCAGAACCAGCGTTCGGTGGGAAATTGCGCGTCCATGATCACGTCGGCGATCAGAAAATTGTCTTCGAACACCCGGCCAACAAAATCCTTGCCCAGCATCACCCGCGTCGGGGACGTGGCCCCATCACAGGCGATCAACCAGTCGGCCTCTAGGTTGTAACTGCCTTCGGGCGTGTCGATGTCCAACGTGACGTGATCGGGATGGGTGCCGATGGCCGACACTTTGTTGCGTCCGCGAATTTCGATGGGCGCGCCTTCGGCCTCTAACTCGCGCACCCGGTTCACCAGGTATTCTTCAAAGTAATACTGCTGAAGGTTGATAAAGGCGGGAAACTCGTGGCCTTCTTCGGGCAACAGGTTGAATTCATAGACTTGGCGTTCGTCGAAAAACACCTTGCCCACGTCCCATTTAACGCCCTTTTCCACCATCGGATGGCCACAGCCCAGACGGTCAAGGATTTCCAGCGGGCGTTTGGCGAAACAGATGGCGCGGCTGCCAAAGCTGACCTTGTCATTGTCGTCCAGAATGACAACTTCGATTCCGGCCTGGGCCATTTCAATCGCGGCACCCAAGCCAATGGGCCCGGCACCAATCACCACCACCTTGCGCCGTACCGGCACTGCAGCATCCTGATCGGGGCTGCGTTTGTAGGGGTAGAGGGGAACTTCGAAAATCTTGCTCATTGGGTTTCCTCCCGAATGAAAGGTTTCTGACGCGCGCGTTTCCCTGTTTGCCTGCCCATCCCAGCCGAATGCCCGCTGGGATGGATAGGCCAGTTTTATGTCTTAAGGCTTAGCCTTGCAGTTGGTCCCACATTTCCAGATCGCGCTGGGCGGTCCAGATGCGCGGGGTGTCGATGCCGCGTGCCTCGTCAAAGGCGCGGGCGACGTTGAAGGGCAGGCAATGTTCGTAGATGGCATAATCGGCATATTTAGGGTCGCACACCTCGCGTACCGCGTCCCAGGCGTCTTTCAGCGATCCGCCACGTGAGGCCACTTTGGCGGCGGGGAAATAGGTGTCGTGCACAAAGCTGCGGGTGTTTTCGATGGCAGCGTCCACCATGTCCTTACCGATCAGCGCATCACCCCGGCCCGGCGCAATCGCATCGACGTCAAACGCCGCGATATTGTCCAGCGTGTTGCCCCAGTCGGCGAAATGCCCGTCACCGCAATAGCAGGCGGAATGATATTCCACGATATCACCGGTAAACATTACGTCCTGATCCGGTACATGGATCACGATATCACCCGCAGTATGGGCGCGGCCCAGATGCATCAGGTCAATCCGGCGATTGCCCAGATACACCGTCATGTCCTCGGAAAACGTGGTGGTGGGATAGGTCAGGCCGGGGATGCTCTCATAGCCCTCAAACAGCCGGGGAAAGCGTTGAAATTCGCTGTCCCAGTCTTCCTGGCCGCGTTCCACAACCATCGCACGGGCGGCGTCGCCCATGATGATCTGATCAGCGCCATAGGCCGACGCGCCCAGCACCCGCACCGCGTGATAATGGGTCATCACCACGTGGCTGATTGGTTTGTCAGTCACCGTGCGCACGCAGTCGATTACTTTTTGCGCCAGACGCGGGGTTGCCTGAGCTTCGACTATCATCACGCTATCATCGCCGATGATCACGCCCGAGTTCGGGTCGCCCTCGGCCGTAAAGGCATACAGATCCTTGCCGACTTCTTCGAAGGTGATTTTCTTTTCGGTCATGTCCCCTTGGGACGCGAATGCCTTGGCCATGTGTTTTCCTTTTTAAGTCGTGCCAGCGGTCAAAGTTGATGCCTCCGGCGGGAGTATTTGTGACAAGAAAAAGCCGAAGTTGGGCTATCTCTTATAGGGGTCTTTCAGCGCGGGCTGGACCGTGCCGGTGCAATCGCCAAAGCCGATGGTATATCCATCGCCCTGGGCCGCACCTGTCAGGGTCAGGGTATCGCCATCCTGGACAAAGGACCGGGTCTCGCCGCTGTCCAGCGTGAACGGCTCCTTGCCGCCCCAGCTTAGTTCCAATAGCGACCCGTGTTCGGATTTTTCGGCACCGGAAATGGTGCCAGACCCCAGCAGGTCGCCCGCATTCATTGGGCTGCCGGCTGTTGTGTGTTGCGCCAGTTGCTGCGCGGCAGAGTAATACATTTCCTTGTAATTCGTCCGCGAGATGGTGCTGGCAGGATTGCCCGCTGGGGCAAGGGTGACGGACAGGTCGATGTCATACAGCATCGGGCCGACGTCTTTCAGGTGGTCAAGCAGTTCGAATTCACGCGGCGGCGTATCGCAGCGGAACGGGTCAAGGGCGGCCTTGGTGACGATCCAGGGGCTGATGCTAGTGGCGGTGGCCTTGGCCTGAAACGGTCCCAAAGGCTGGTATTCCCAGGCCTGAATGTCGCGCGCCGACCAGTCGTTCAGCAGAACGTAGCCAAAGATATTGTTGTCGGCCTCTTGCACGGTGATTGGCCCGTCCGAGGGCGTGCCAACGATGGCGCCCATTTCCAGTTCGATGTCGAAGCGGCGGCAGGGCAGAAAAGCGGGAAGGGCGTGGTCGGGGCTTTTTAGCTGGCCCCAGGGGCGGCGGATATCGGTGCCGGATACCACGACGGACGAGGCGCGGCCATTATAGCCGATTGGGATATGCAGCCAGTTCGGGGGTAATGCGTTTTCCGCGCCGCGAAACATCGTGCCAACATTGGTGGCGTGATGGCGGCCTGCGTAAAAGTCGGTGTATTCCGATACCATGAACGGCATTTCCATTGTGGCGTCGGCCATCGGCACCAACAAGGGTTCCACTTTGGCCTGCTCGGGCGAGTCTTCGGCGAGTAACGCAGTCAGACGGGCGCGCAGGGCGGCCCAAACGGCGGGGCCTTCTTCCATCAGGTCGTTCCAAAACGGGACTTCGAACAGGGCGACGTCGCCCAGATCAATCAGACCTGTCTCTTCTGCGGCCTGGCAATCCAGGATCATGTCGCCGATGGCAACGCCACAGCGCGGATCGGTGCCATCGGTGGAAAACACGCCGTAAGGCAGGTTGTTCAGGGGAAACGGGGTTTCGGCGGTATTGGCCGAAGCGACCCAGCTTTTCATAAGCGGCATGCGTCTATCCTTGTGCGGAAGGTGGGCCGA
>JBLINN010000127.1:0-11122 GCA_047639325.1 Paracoccaceae bacterium
GCGCGGCCCGCAATCGCAGGGCAAGGGTGTTGCGCCGGTTTTGCTGGGCTTTGGCCATCGCCTGGTTTTGTAATGCGTCCATGCGGCTGAGGCGTCCAACTGATTGTTGGTCCAGCTCAACCACGGCCTGACCGTCGTGTCCCAGCCGATTGTCAGCCTTAATTTCCGCCAGCCGGTCACGGATCAGGGTGGCAAATCGACTGGTTTCGGACTCATTCACGGATCAAATAACCTTCATCACAGGTTTGCGTTTGGTTTTTTGCACCTTAGATACATATCCTAAGCTAAGAGAGAAAGGCAGGGCCATGGTTGAAACGCGCGTAAATATCACCACCGTTGATCCGGTTTGGGACAGAATCAGCCAAGAGGCCCACGAGGCCGTTCGGAATGAACCCCTGATTGGGGGCTTGGTGCATGCTTGTATTTTGCACCACAAGACATTGGAAAAGGCGCTGTCCTATCGAATTGCGGCAAAGCTGTCGTCGAACGAAATGTCGATGGTGATTTTGCGGGATATCGCCGATCAGGCTTATTCAGAATCACCTGGGCTGGTTGAAGCAGCGCGCGCTGATTTGGTGGCGGTGTTTGAACGTGACCCAGCCTGTCATCGGTTGTTGCAGCCGATCCTGTACTTCAAGGGCTATCAGGCGATGCAGGCCTATCGGGTTGGGCATTGGCTGTGGGAAAACGGCCAGCATGATCTGGCGTATTTCTTGCAAATGCGAGTGTCTGAGATTTTTGGAATCGATATTCACCCCAATGCAAGGATCGGCAAGGGCATCATGATTGACCACGCCCATTCCATCGTAATCGGGGAAACGGCGGTGGTAGGTGACAATGTGTCGATGCTGCATTCGGTGACTTTGGGTGGGACCGGTAAGGAAGAAGAGGATCGCCATCCCAAGATCGCGGATGGGGTTATGATTGGGGCCGGGGCCAAGGTTCTGGGCAATATCAAAGTGGGTCATTGTAGCCGGATTGCGGCCGGTTCGGTGGTATTGAAGGATGTACCGCCCTGTTCGACGGTGGCTGGGGTTCCGGCCAAGATTGTTGGCGAGGCCGGGTGTGATCACCCGTCGGTTGAAATGGACCAGATGTTTGGCACGAAGTCTTAATAGACTGGGTTTGAATTGAAAAACACCGCCCCATAGGGGCGGCGTTTTGCGTTTATACGCTCCTGGCGGAGCCGATGGGGGCTGTCTGCCCGTCGCCATTGTCGCTCGGACCAATGGCGCGTCAATGCCGACCCCCGAGGATATTTATGGTCAGAAAAAGGGTGGGCCAGATCTGATTAGGCGAGCATGACCATCGGGTTTTCCAGGTTTTCGGCAATCGCTTTTAGCAGGTTTGCCCCCAGTGCACCGTCGATGACCCGGTGATCGACCGACAGGGTTACTGACATCACCGTAGCAATTGCCAGCTCACCATCGGTGCCGACTACGGGTTTCTTGACCCCGGCACCTACGGCCAGAATTGCGCCATGCGGCGGGTTGATCACCGCGTCAAAATTGTCGATGCCAAACATGCCCAGATTGGAGATGGCAAAGCTGCCACCTTGGTATTCATGCGGAGCCAGTTTGCGGCTGCGGGCGCGGGTTGCGAGGTCTTTCATTTCTGCAGACAGGGCCGACAGCGACTTCATCTCGGCGTCTTTTAGCACCGGGGTGAACAGGCCACCGTCGATGGCCACGGCCACGGCCACGTCCGAGGGGGTCAGTTTCAGGATGCGGTCACCCGCCCAGACGGCATTGGCGTCCGGCACGGATTGCAGCGCCAGGGCACAGGCCTTGATGATGAAGTCGTTGACACTAAGCTTTACATCGCGCGCTTCAAGCTGGGCGTTCAGCTGGCTGCGGAACTTCAGCAGGGCATCAAGGCGAATATCGCGACGCAGGTAGAAATGCGGGATTGTCTGTTTGGCTTCGGTCAGGCGGGCAGCGATGATTTTACGCATCCCGTCCAACGGCACCTCGACATAGTCGCGGTCTGCATACATGCGCGCAACCATATCTGCAGACGGGCCGGTGGCCAGGGCAGAGACGGGTGCAGCCGCCGGGGCAGTGGTAGCCGCGACAGGCGTCGGGGCGGTTGCGGTGCTACCAAGAACGTCGGACTTGACGATCCGGCCATGGGGGCCGGTGCCAGTGATTTGCGACAGGTCGAGTCCTTTGTCAGCCGCGATGCGCCGGGCCAGGGGCGAGGCAAAAACGCGTGTCCCGTTTTGGTTGGGGGCGATAGCCGGGGCTGACGTTGGTGCGGGGGCGGTCGCGGCCTGGGGTGCAGGGTCAACGGCGGCCACCGAAACTGGGCCCGAAACTGGACCCGTGGTGATATCAGCAGCAGTTTCGCCGTCTTCCAGAAGAATGGCGATGGCGGTGTTTACTTTCACGCCTTCCGCGCCTTCGGGCACAAGGATTTTGCCGATGATCCCTTCATCGACGGCCTCAAACTCCATCGTGGCCTTGTCAGTTTCGATTTCGGCCAGCAAGTCGCCGGAACTGACGCTGTCGCCTTCTTTGACCAGCCATTTGGCCAGGGTACCTTCTTCCATCGTCGGCGACAGGGCGGGCATAAGAATTTCGGTGGGCATTACTTAACCTCCTTAACAACAACGCGATCAAACGGAGCCTGAATGAAGCCGCCGTCCACTATTTTGTGGCCAGCATCAGTGAGTTGATGTTCGTTTTCTTGCATCCATTTTAGGGATTCTTCTGCCGATCTACCGTCGCTGAGTTCATCGCTGAGAAACTCTTCTGAGACGATTACCTCATAGGTTTTGTTTTGTTTGTTGCCTTGGATGGTGAAGACGAAGCCACCATTTCGCGGTGAAGGGTTGAAATCAGACATCTTTAACTCCTTACCGGTAGGTCACTTGTTTCACGGCGGCGATCACTTCGTCAGTGGTCACCAGCGCGTGTTTTTCCAGATTGGCGGCGTAAGGCATTGGCACGTCCTTGCCGGTGCAGTTGATCACCGGCGCGTCGAGGTAGTCGAACGCCTCTTGCATCAATACCGTCGAGATGTAGCCGCCGACCGACCCTTGCGGCCAGCCTTCTTCGACCGTCACACAGCGGTTGGTTTTCATCACCGATTTGATGATGCTGCCAGTGTCCATTGGGCGCAATGTGCGCAGATCAATCACCTCGGCGGAAATGCCATCTTCGGCAAGCTTATCAGCGGCTTCCAGCGCGTATTGCATGCCGATGCCAAAGCTGACAATCGTCACATCCGTGCCCTCGCGCCAGATGCGGGCCTTGCCAAACGGGATGGTGAAATCATCCAGGTCAGGCATGTCAAAGCTGCGACCATAAAGGATTTCATTTTCCAGAAAAATCACTGGTCCGGGATCGCGGATCGCCGATTTCAACAGACCCTTGGCGTCAGAGGCCGAATAGGGCATCGCCACTTTCAGCCCCGGAATCTGCATGTACCAGGCGGCAAAATCCTGGCTGTGCTGGGCACCGACGCGGGCGGCAGCGCCGTTGGCGCCGCGAAACACCATGGGCGCACCCATCTGGCCACCGGACATATACAGCGTCTTGGCGGCTGAGTTGATGATCTGGTCAATCGCCTGCATGGCAAAGTTGAATGTCATGTACTCGACGATTGGCCTTAGCCCGGCAAAGGCCGCACCAACGGCGATGCCGGTGAACCCGTGTTCGGTAATCGGCGTGTCGATCACCCGTTTGGCGCCGAATTCATCCAGCATGCCTTGGCTGATCTTATAGGCACCCTGATATTCGGCGACCTCTTCGCCCATCAGGAACACCGTGTCATCGGCGCGCATTTCCTCGGCCATCGCGTCGCGCAACGCTTCGCGGACCGTTTGGGTTTTCATTGGCGTGCCTTCGGGCCAGTCCGGCGTCAGATCGGCCTGAGGTGCTGCGGGGGCAGGGGACGCGGCGGCGGCAACCGGGGCGGCAACGGCGGTCGAAACAGCGGCCGGGGCGACGATTGCGTCGGCGCTTTCGCCCTCTTCAAGCAAAATGGCGATGGCGGCGTTTACCTTGACGCCCTCGGTGCCTTCGGCGACCAGGATCTTTCCGATGATGCCTTCATCAACGGCCTCAAACTCCATCGTGGCCTTGTCGGTTTCGATCTCGGCCATGATATCGCCGGACGATACTGTATCGCCTTCTTTGACCAGCCATTTGGCCAGCGTGCCCTCTTCCATTGTGGGGGAAAGGGCGGGCATCAGAATTTCGGTTGCCATGTCTTCAATTCCCTTCAGGCACTTGCCGCTTGGGCGTAAATATCTGTCCAAAGCTCGTCCAGATCGGGCTCGGGGCTTTGTCGGGCGAATTCGGCTGCGGCGTTGACCACATCCTTGATCTCTTTGTCGACCGCCTTCAGGTCGTCTTCGGTGGCGTGTTTACCGGTCAGTAACAGCCCACGCACCTGTTCAATCGGGTCGCGTTCTTCGCGCATTTTCTGCACTTCCTCGCGGGTCCGGTATTTGGCCGGGTCCGACATGGAATGGCCGCGATAGCGATAGGTTTTGATTTCCAGAATATACGGCCCCTTGCCAGAGCGGCAGTGCGCTACGGCACGTTCGCCAGCGGCTTTGACGTCCAGCACATCCATGCCGTCCGCCGTTTCTCCGGGGATGCCAAAGGCCGCGCCGCGGGTATAGATATCGGGGGTCGAGGTAGAGCGTTTCTGCGGCGTTCCCATGGCGTACTGGTTGTTTTCAATCACAAAAACCACCGGCAGGTCCCACAGGGCGGCCATATTGAACGCCTCGTAAACCTGGCCCTGATTGGCGGCGCCATCGCCGAAATAGGTGAACGTGACAGAGTCATTGCCAAGGTATTTGTCGGCAAAGGCCAAGCCTGCGCCAATGGGCACCTGCGCGCCAACTATGCCATTGCCACCGTAAAAATGCTTTTCCTTCGAGAACATGTGCATCGAGCCGCCCTTGCCCTTGGAATAGCCGCCGATCCGTCCGGTCAGCTCGGCCATCACGCCGTCAGGGTTCATGCCGCAGGCCAGCATATGGCCATGGTCGCGGTAAGAGGTGATGCGTTTGTCGCCCTCTTTAGTCGTGGCTTCCAGCCCGACAACAACCGCCTCTTGTCCAATGTAAAGGTGGCAGAATCCACCGACCAAACCCATGCCGTATAACTGACCAGCTTTTTCCTCGAATCGCCGGATCAGCAGCATTTCGCGATAATAGGTCTTAAGGTCTTCGGCGGAAACGTTTGGTTTCTTTGTGGTTTTACGCGCGGCCATTGCTGCGGAACCTCCCTGGAATCGAAGTAGTTTAGTGTTAAACTATTCAATAAAGCATTTTGCAGCAACTGGCGAGGGGCAAAGTGACGCCGGGCGATCCTCCAGGTGACCCAACGTGTCAGGCCATGCCCCACCGGGGCGAATTGCAGACATTAAGGGGGGTTAGCGGATAACGATTTCGTCCGCGCGCAACAGGCCCAGAACGGACCGGGCTTGTTGATCCAGAAGATCAAGGTCCAGAAAGTCATCCGACAAGCGCCGCGTCAGATTTTCCATAGCGGCAATTTCCGTGTTCAGCAGGGCCAGATTGCGGCTAAGCGTGTCGGCCTCGGCGGCAATTTCGACCCGGCGGAACAGGCCAAAATCACCCTGGACGGCGGCAAAGGTGAAATAGCTGCACAGTGCAAACGCGGCTGCGAAATAGATCAGGGAACCAAATTGTGGTCGGTTGGAACGGGTCAAACTGCGCGGCCTTCAAACTGCGCCTCTGACGGGCGACTTGATGCAGTATGGCACAGGCGATTCGCCTTGTGAATCCCTCAAAAGCCTGAAAACCCCCGCTTTTCGCGGGGGCTGCAAAAATGACTCAGGTCGCAGGCTTAGCCCGCGACCGAGGCCGCATAGATGGTGTCGATTGTGTCGGCGATCTTGGCGTCAAATTCCGCGTCAGACTGACCTGCGGACAAGCCTTCGGTCAATGCACGCGAGAAGGACGCGATGATGCCGGTGTTTTGCGCCAGCTTTGCGTTGGCGTCGTCGCGACTGTACCCGCCCGACAGCGCCACAACCCGCATCACCCGGTCATGATTGACCAGCGGCTGGTACAGGTTAGCCGTCTCGGGCAGGGTCAATTTCAGCATAACCTGCTGATCGGCGGGCAGGGCATCCAGCGCGCGGGTCAGTTCACCCAGCAGGATATCCTCGGCTGCCGCCTTGTCAGCGATGCTGATGGTCACCTCGGGTTCGATGATCGGCATCAAGCCGTGCGACAGAACCTGCGCCGCTACCTCGAACTGTTGGTCGACAATGGCGGCAATCCCGCTGGCCGAGGCCGCATCAACCACTGACCGCATCTTGGTGCCAAATATCCCGGCCTTTTCCGCCCGCGCCAACAGGTCATCAAGCCCAGGCATCGGTTTCATCAGCTTGACGCCATCGGCCTCGTCTTCCAGACCTTTGTCGATCTTCAGAAACGGTACCACATGGCGATTTTCCCACAGGTATTGCGGCGACGGAATGCCGTCGATGTCGCGGTCCATGGTCTGTTCAAACAGAATGGCACCGACAATCCGATCCCCGGTAAAGGCGGGCGATTTGACGATGCGGCTGCGCATGGCGTGGATCAGATCGAACATCTCTTCGTCTGAGTTAAAGGCGCTTTCGTCCACGCCATAAAGTTTCAACGCCTTGGGTGTTGATCCGCCGCTTTGATCCAGCGCCGCGATAAACCCGCTGGCTGACGTCATTTGCTGTGTCTGAATATCTTTGGACATATCATCTTTCACTTTTAAACTTGCTCCGCGATCAACCGTCATAAAGCGATCAGATCCTACCGGGCTGCTGGGAAATTGGCTAGGGCGGTCTTAGGCCACGCCGGGCGCGGTTTCAATGCGTATGCCACGGGCGTGGTCGGTGATTGCGCTATCATTCCAGATATTTGCACCGTTTTTGCGCGTTCAGGGCCGGGCCGCAAAAACCTGTGGCCCGGCCCGCCGTGATCAAGGGGCTGTGCCAAAGGCGGTCGGCAAATCGCGGGACAGCCAGATTTCCATCGCCAGGCGGCTTGATTCTGCCTCGATCGCCGCCCAAACCTGTGCGTCTTCGGCGCCGGAATGGCGGATGCGTGTGTCAATCTCGTCCAGCATGTCGGCGGCTTCGGCATCGCCCGTCGCGGCGGCCAGCATCGCCCACATTACCGCAATGCCGTAGCTGCGGGCCATCCCCTTGCCAGTCAGCCGCGCCCTTGCGTGACGCTTGATCGCCGCGACATTGGCCAAAGCTTCAAGCGGGTGCTTGGTGCCCTTGGACACCTCGTTTTGAATTTTCAGAACCTGGGTCAGGGACAGAACGCTTTCCAACCGATCCAAACGCGCCGTCGCGCCTGATTGTCCGGCGGCACCGGCGCGCAGGCTCCAGCCATAGGCGATATCAGGCTGCCGGGTTTCCAGCGCGTCCGACAGGGCAAGCGCCGCCGGGCCGCTGCCGTCGCGCGCCAGCCCTACCAACAGTTTGGTGCCCGCCGCAATGTTGCGCGGGGCACCAACACCCGACACCAACGCCTGACCAATCCGCAACCGGTCGTCGGCGCCAAGGCTGGCCGCATCGTCACCCAGTGCAAGGCGCAGCATATCTGCGGGCAGCGCGGCCTTGACCTGGGCAGGCACCAGCACAAACCGTGGTTGCAGGTCTTCAAAGGCCATTCTGGGGTCGGCTTCATAGGCCTCAAGGTCCAGGAACCGGTTTTCATCCGGTGCAAATCCGGTTTCCAGGATCAAGCGCTGCGGCGATTTCAGGAAAGCGGCCCATGTGGTGGTGAACGAGTCAACAAAACCCACTTGCGCGCCCGACAATGTGCCGGGATCATCCTGTTGGTTGCCCGCCCCGTCACGGTTCATGTCTTCCAACGCGCCGGTCAGGACGCCTTGGATCATCGGGATTGCGGATGTTGGATTGGTGAACGGCGGCGGGATCATCCCCTTGACCTTGTCCCACAGCCCGGTGTTTTCGATGCTGATCGTGCCCGATGACAGCTCGAACACCGGAACAGGCTCGTCCGGGTCATCGCGGCCATCAAACCAAAGATAGCTGAAATCAGCTGTCAGATCGAACGCCGCCAAACCTTCGGCAACGCCATGCGCCTGTATTCGCGCGCCCGAAGTGGCGACATCGTAATCCACATCAAAGCTAAGATAGGGCAGCGACATTTCGTCGATCCCAGCCGCTTGCAGGGCGGGGCGCACATCTGGCGGCAGGCAGATCGCCGGGGCGCTGATGCCATAGACACTGGCCTTCAGGCGAATGCGGCCGGGCTCGTCCAGCGGGGCCTGGTTGATGGTCAGGCGATCAACGCGAATGTTACAATCGGCATTGCCGTCCCACTCTGGCAGCGGCAGCATCTGCAGATCGGTGATGGTGACGCGCCCGGACAACAGATTTGCCGACAGGTCGCCATATTGAAGATCCAACTGTGTGCGCAGCGCCATGATGCCATATTGCAGAATATGTTGCGCCACCCGATCAGGTGACAGCACATCCCCCCAGGTCAAGGGCTCTGCAGGGGCCGTTGCGGGGGTAATTGTCAGGACAAGGGCGGTGCTGCACAGGGTTCGGCGGAGCGTGGACATAACAAATTCCTTTCAGGCAAAAAACACTTGCCTGATCAAAGTCTGTCTTGCCCAAAAAATCAACTGGTTTGCAATGCGGCCACACCGGGCAAGGTCTTGCCCTCCATCCATTCCAGAAACGCCCCACCGGCGGTCGAGATATAGGTAAACGCCTGCGCCGCCCCGGCCTGATTCAGTGCGGCAACCGTATCACCGCCGCCTGCGACACTGACCAGCTGTCCGGCTGTGGTCCGCTCTGCCGCATGGCGCGCGGCGGCGTTGGTGGCGGCATCAAACGGTTCAATCTCGAACGCGCCCATCGGTCCGTTCCAGATCAGGGTTTTTGCGTCATCCATCGCCGCGTTCACCAGCGCGACTGTGCCTGGCCCCGCATCCAGGATCATCGCATCCGACGGGCAGGCATCGGCGGCAACGGTCTCATTCACGGCATTTGCTTTGAAGTCCCGCGCCACAACCACATCGACGGGCAACACAATGGCACAACCGGTTTTTTTAGCCTTGGCCATGATATCGACGGCCGTAGCGGTCATGTCATGTTCACACAGCGATTTGCCCACATCGATGCCTTGGGCCGCCAAAAACGTGTTGGCCATACCACCGCCAATCACTAGCGTGTCGACCTTTTCCACCAGATTGCCCAGCAGCTCCAGCTTGGATGACACTTTGGCGCCGCCAACCACCGCCATCAAAGGCCGTGCCGGATCGCCCAAGGCAGCTTCCAGCGCGCTTAGCTCGGCCTGCATCAACCGTCCCGCACATGACGGCAACAGGGCGGCAATACCGGCGGTCGAGGCATGCGCGCGGTGGGCGGCAGAAAACGCATCATTGCAGAATATATCGCCCAAGGCGGCCATTTCGGCGGCCAGGCCTGAATCATTGGCTTCTTCGCCGGGGTGGAACCGGGTGTTTTCCAACAGCAGAACCGACCCTTCGGCCATCGCGGCAACGGCAGCTTCGGCGGCAGGGCCGCGGCAATCGGCGCAAAAGATCACAGGGGCGGCAAAGGCATCCTGCAACGCCGAAACCAAGGGGCGCAGCGACATCTCGGGGACATGTTTGCCCTTGGGCCGCCCGAAATGCGCCAGCAGGATCGGCTTGCCATCCGCGCTTAGAATATCGCGCAATGTTGGGATCAACCGGCGGATACGGGTGTCATCGGTAACGTCACCGTTTTCCACCGGTACATTGATATCAACCCGCAGCAACACGCGCTTGCCAGCCAATTGCATGTCATCCAGCGTTTTCCAGCCCATCTGCCGTCTCCCGTATCAAAGGTTTCGTGCTGGGTTTGCCCCGCAAAGGCGGCTTGGGTCAATGCGTCACTTGGCTTTCGGGCGGACCGGCCTTAGATAACTGCGCAACACTAGTTAACAGGAGAGCCCGATGGCCGAGATCAAAGACCCCGAAAACACCATTCTGATGGAGCTGACCGGCGGCACTGTCACAATCGAACTGCTGGCGGATGTGGCGCCGCTGCATGCAGAGCGGATGAAATCCCTGGCGCGCGCCGGGGCCTATGACAACGTTTGCTTTCACCGGGTAATTGACGGCTTCATGGCCCAGACCGGCGACGTGCAGCACGGCAACATGGAAGACGGGTTCAATATCCGCATGGCCGGTACTGGCAGTTCCGAACACCCGGACGTTCCAGCGGAATTTTCCAAACTGCCACATGATCGCGGCACATTGGGCGCGGCCCGATCGGCCAACCCTGACAGCGCCAATTCGCAGTTTTTCGTCAACTTCAGCGATAACAATTTCCTGAACGGGCAATACACCGTCTATGGCCGGGTGGTTGATGGGATGGAACACGTAGACGCCATCGCGCGCGGCGAGCCGCCCGCAAGCCCCGACCGGATGATCAGTGTCAAGGTGGCCGCCGATGCGTAGGCTGGCTGCTGTTCTCGCCCTAATGGCCAGCCCTGCGCTGGCCACAGAGATCCAGATCGAAATCGCGGGTGAAGGGGCCAATGGCACCATCACCATCGACCTGCTGGAAGATATTGCGCCCAATCACGTGGCGCAGATCGCGGCGCTGGCCAAGGCAGGCGCCTATGATGATGTGGTGTTTCACCGGGTGATCGACGGGTTCATGGCGCAAACCGGCGACGTACAATTTGGCAAACTGGGCGGCGATATGGGACGCGCGGGCACTGGAAAATCAGACCGTTCGAACCTGAAGGCCGAGTTTTCGGATCAGTCGTATGAACGCGGCGTTGTCGGCATGGCGCGCAGCCAAAGCCCGGATTCGGCCAACAGCCAGTTCTTTATCATGTTTGCTCCGGGCCATTTCCTGAACGGCCAATACACGGTGATTGGCCGGGTAACGGATGGTATGGACGTGGTGGATGACATCAAGCGTGGCAAAGGGCAGAACGGATCGGTTGTCGGCGAGCCTGACCGGATGAAAAAAGTCACCGTTATCGAGTGACCCCGTAGGGTGTGCATTTTGCGCACCTTTCTTCGACCGTCCCGGAAGGTGCGCAAAATGCACACCCTACGGGCGGTCAATTCCGCGTGTGCGCATCTAGGCACCGCGCGAAAAC
>JBLINN010000128.1:0-11037 GCA_047639325.1 Paracoccaceae bacterium
GCTTTTGCAGCCGCATCGGTAGCCGCTTTTGCAGCCGCGTCAGTCGCCGCTTTTGCAGCCGCATCGGTAGCCGCTTTTGCAGCCGCGTCAGTCGCCGCTTTTGCAGCCGCGTCAGTCGCCGCTTTTGCAGCCGCGTCAGTCGCCGCTTTTGCAGCCGCATCCGCAGCCGCATCCGCAGCCGCTTTTGCAGCCGCATCCGCAGCCGCGTCAGTCACAGTTTCCGTCGCTTCCGTCACGGCGTCAGTCGCCGCCGCTGCGGTATCCTTAACCTCTTCGGTAACCTCGGCTGCTGTTTCGCCGGTTTCCTTCACCACAGCAGACACTGCTTCCTTGGCTTTTTCAGCTGTGCTGGCAGCCTCAGGAACTGGTTGTTCTTTGTTAAACCAAAAGTATGCACCGGCAGCAACAGCACCAGCAACCAACACCGCGATCAACGCTTTCATTTCTATTTTCCAATCATCTGAAAAGACATATCTATTTCTGTGTTGCCCGCAGATGGTCCTTCCTGACGGGATCAGCAAGGGGGAAAATTGCCCGTTATCGTTCTAATCCAACATTCCCCAACTGGATCGCCCAATCTTCCATGTGGTGGCCCTTTTGCACAGCAATCAACCGCCCATGCGGGGCTTACCTGTGGTCAGACATCTGACGTCCGAACCCGGCGCGATTATTGATCCCGGCACCGCATTCATCTGTATTCATCTGTATTCATCTGTATTCATCTGAATTTTGCCCAAATCGGCACCCGTTTGGGCAGACCCGCCCGCCGGATCTGCACCCTGCCTCCCCGGATCCCCTTGGCTCTGGGGGACGGGCGGTGATAGCCATAGGGCAGAAGGGACCAGCCCGTGAACCAAAACGACCAACAGACCAAGCTGATGACCACCGCCGGGCTGAACCTGATCGCCCAGGCCCTGTCGATCTATGACAGCGACCTGCGGCTGGCCGTCTGCAACCAACGGTTCAAGGAAATGTTTGACCTGCCCGACCATCTGGTGAAACCCGGCGCCCGGTTCGACGACACAATCCGCGACATTGCTGCGCGCGGCGATTACGGCGAAGTGGACGACATGGACTCCTTCGTTCAGGCGCGCGTCGACCAGGCCTTGGCGTTTGAGCCCCATTATCTGGAACGCACCCGCGCCAATGGCCGGACAATATCGGTCGAAGGCGCGCCGCTACCCCAAGGCGGCTGGGTCACCGTCTATACCGACATCACCCGCACCAAACGCTCAGAACAGCTGTTGCGCACCCGGTCCGAGGAATTATCGGATCAGGTGCTGTCCCACGCCGAGGACCTGTCGGCCAGCAACCGCAAACTGGCCGCCACAAATTCGGCCCTGGAAGAGGCCAAGCGCCAGCTGACCGAAATCGAAAGCCGCACCCGCCTGACCACGGAAATGATGCCAGCCCATATCGCGCATGTGGACGCCGATGGGCATTACACCTATTCTAACCGCCGCTTAAACACGGTGATCCCGGGCCGCCCGTCCGAGATTTTGGGCCTGCATATATCCCAAGCCCTTGGCCCCTTTGCTTTTGCCCGGATCGAACCACACCTGAACGCCGCCTATAAGGGTGGCAATTCGGTGTTTGAATTCACCGAAAACCTCGATTCGCGCCGTATCAGGGCCGCTTTCACCTCGGACAAGGCAGGCGGTGTTTACATCCTGTCGATGGACATAACCGCCGAAACCCAAGCGCGCGTCGCCTTGCAACAATCAAGCCGCCGGACAATGGCGGCGCAGATGGTCAGCGGGCTGGCGCATGATTTTTCCAACCTGCTAACCATCATTCTGGGGATGCAGGGCAAGCTGGAAAAGATGGATCTGGGCGACGAGGCTGCCCAGATGGTCCGCGCCACCCAAGCCACCGCCCGGCGCGGCGGACGCCTGCTGAACCGGATCGCCGACATGACCGGCAACCGCACCCTGCGCCCGCAAGCGACCGACCTGCATGCCCTGCTGCAAGACCTGAAAATCCTGGCCTCGCCCAGCCTGCCGCGCGGCATGGGGCTTAGCGTGCTGGATCACACACCCGATACCGCACTGATGCTGGACCCGGGGATGCTGCAAGATGCCCTGCTGAACCTGATCCTGAACGCCCGCGATGCCTGTGGCGGCCACGGCCAAATCACCGTCAGCGCCCACAGTATTGGCGACATCTGGATTGGAATCACCGTCACCGACACCGGCCCCGGCTTTGCCCCCGACGTGCGGGAAAAGGCCCTGGACCCGTTTTTTACCACCAAAGGCAGCGAAGGATCGGGGCTGGGCCTGCCCATGGTCTATGACATGGTCAAACTCGCTGGGGGCGATCTGCGGCTGGGCAATACCGCCACCGGCGCCAGCATCACCCTGCGCCTGCCCTACCGCGCGGCACCTGAAATCAGCGGCGGCCTGACACTATTGGTCGAAGATGACGACACGCTGCGCGCCCTGTTCCGCGACATGCTGATCGACCTCGGCCATTCGGTGATCGAGGCAACCTCGGTCGATGAAGCCTCGGCGCTGGTGGCTGATCTGTCGGACATCACCCTGATCCTCAGCGATATCCGCCTGCAAGGCAGCGCCACCGGGCTGGACTTGCTGGATCGGATGCAGGGCACCGGCCTGCCCTGCATCCTGATGACATCGCTGCCGCAATCCGACCCGCTGCACCGGACGGCCCTGTCCCGCGCGCCGGTCCTGCCCAAACCCTTCACTGCCGCACAATTGTCGCTGCTGATCCAGTCTGAGGTCCCTGCATGACCGCTCCATTGGTAACCATTCTGGACGACGAACCGGAAATCCGCCAAATCCTGACAGAAGCCCTGGAAGACGCCGGGTTTCGCACCCAAAGCTTTGCCCGCGCCCGCGAATTTGAGGCATCCCTAAAACGGGTCACCCCCGATGTCTGCCTGGTGGACCTGTCGCTGCCGGATACGGACGGGCTGGCACTGGTGCACCGGCTGGCGCTGGAACAAGGCGCGTCGGTCATCATCATCTCAGGGCGCGCACAGGTACAGGACCGGGTGACTGGGCTGGAATTGGGGGCGGATGACTATATCACCAAACCGTTTGATCCGGCCGAGGTGGTCGCCCGCATCCGCGCCCGCTTGCGCACCAGCCGCACAGTAACACAATCAGGCGATACCGCCCGGTTCAACGGCTGGACCGCGCATTTCGACCGCTATGTACTGGAAGACGATGACAGCTTGGAAACCCCGTTCAGCCATGCCGAGGGCGAGGTGCTGCGGATGTTCCTCGAAAGCCCCAAACGCCTGATCAGCCGGGCGCAAATGCAGGAGAACCTGGGCGGCGCGGCGGGCGAAAGCTTTGACCGCGCGATGGATGTGCGTATCTCGCGCCTGCGCACCAAACTGCGCGAAGATCCTAAAAATCCCCGCCTGATAAAAACCATCTATGGCGCAGGATATATCTTTCTGGGCGATGTCAGCTGGGGCTGAATCAGGCGACAAAATCCGTCCGATGCGCCCGGAAATGCGGCACTAACAACGCCCGAAACGCCGCTACCTTGGCCGATTTCCAAACATCCGGGTGCCCCACCAGCCAGATATCGGCATAGGGCTGCGGCGCCAGCACTGGCACCTGAACCAACCCCGGCGTGGCCCGCCCCAGAAACATCGGCATCCGCACCACCCCCAACCCGGCCTGCGCCGCGCCCAACATCGCCACCATATCGTCAAACTGCATCGCCACCCGGGCATTTGGATACGCGGCCAGCGACGCCTTGGGCACCACCCCGCTATGCTCATAGACAATCCAGTCGATACAAGCCCTGGGATCGCCCGCAATCTTCGCTGCCACATCCGGGCTGGCATAACTGGCATTATGCTGCGCACATAACCGCAACCCGGTCAGCGTATCGCCCGGATTACGACTGATCCGGATCGCCAGATCCGCCTCGCGCCGGGTCAGATCCAACAGATCATTGGTGGCGCGCATCCTCAGGTCCACATCCCCATGCGCCGCCGCAAACCGCTCCAGCACCGGTGCCACATACGGCCCGATCAGCAATTGCGGCGCCGTGATCACCAGCGACCCGTGCAACGTCTGGTCACGCCCGCGCAACTGCCGCAGCAAGGCGTTTTGCTGAACCTCCATCTCACTGGCATGGGTGGCAACCAACTGCGCCGCCCCGGTTGGGCGATACCCGCCCTGAAGCCGGTCAAACAGTGTCTCGCCCAGCGCGGCCTCAAGCCGCTGAATGCGCCGGGCGACGGTGGTGTAATTCACCCCCAAAACCTCACCCGCACCGGCCAGCGACCCGCTGCGCACAACCGCCAAAACCGTCCTCAGATCATCCCACCCAGCATCCATGCCATGCGTTTTCGCATGACCTGTGTGCAATTACACGCGTTTTCGCTATCACCCCCACCCCCTATCTGTTTCCCACACACAAACACCGGAGACACCACAATGATCTACGCCCTCTTCAAAGCCGATATCAAACGCCCCGACGCCATGGCCGCCTACCGCGAACAGGCTGGCGCCGCGCTTGCCAAACATGGCGGCAAAGTCGAACAAGCCACCCCAACTGCCAGCGCGCTGGACGGCTCGCCAACCCTGCCCGACGTCGCCGCGCTCTTGTCCTTTCCAGACAAAGCCGCCGCCCAAGCCTGGATCAACGACCCCGCCCTTGCCACCCTGCACGACCTGCGACGCAGCGCTGGACACACCGAAATCCTGCTGCTCGGATAACCCAAACCAACCGGTCGCGGCACAAACCCGCAATCTTTTGCCGCGACCGCCCCAAATCCACCAACGCCACCGCTTTTTCTGGCTCTAAATATCCCCGCCGGAGGCTCCCGCACTGGCCACGCCCGCAGACCTCGCCTAAGACAGACTCCAAACTAGGAGTTTGCGCCATGTCCCACATCACCCTCATCCGCCACGGTCAGGCCAATACCGGTGCCCGGGACGAAATCAGCTATGACAAACTCAGCCCCCTCGGCCACCAACAAGCCGCCTGGCTGGGCGAGCACCTGCGCGCATCGGCCAACCACCACCCAAGGGTCTATTGCGGCACCCTGACCCGGCATATCGAGACAGTTTCTGCGATGGGCATGGGCGACAACGCCATCCAAGACCCACGCCTGAACGAGCTGGAATATTTCACCCTCGCAGAACTGCTAAAAGACCAAAAAGGCGTCGAAATCCCCGCCGAGCGCGAAGGTTTCGTCCACCATCTGCCAGCCGTGTTTGCCGCCTGGCAGGAAAACGAAATCCAGTCTCCCCCGGAAAGCTTTGCCAATTTCGAAACCCGCGTTGATCAGGCGATGACCGAAATCGCCCAAGGCCCCGGCCCGGCGCTGGTCATCACCTCGGGTGGGCTGATATCCATGGTGATGCGTCAGGTTCTGGGGCTGGACACCGCCGCAATGGCGCGGATTGCGCTAGCGATTATGAACACGTCCATGCACCGCCTGTTCCCAATCGGCGACCACCTCAGCCCGGTGCTGTTCAACGCCGTGCCGCATCTGGAAACCCCCGACCGGCATTACGCCCAGACCCATCTGTGATCCAAAGGACCGGCCAGCCATGCTGAAACTTTTCTACGCCCCCAACACAATCTCTGTCGCCACTGCGATCACCCTTTACGAGGCCGACCTGCCGTTTGAGCCGATCAAGGTCAATTTCGCCACCGCCGAGCAAGCCAAACCCAAATACCTGACCATCAACCCCAAAGGCCGCGTGCCCGCATTGGTCACAGATCAGGGCACCCTCACCGAAACCGGCGCCCTTCTGGACTATATCGCGGCACAGGCCCCCGCCGCTGGTCTGGTGCCAACCGACCCGTTTCAGGCCGCCCGCATGCGCGAGGTGATGTATTACCTGGCCTCAACCATGCATGTGAACCACGCCCACAAGCTGCGCGGGTCCCGCTGGGCCGACAATATCGCCTCGCATCAGGACATGACCGCCAAAGCATGCGAAACCATGACCGCCAGCTGCACCTATATCGAAACCAACAGCCTGACCGGCCCGTATGTGCTGGGCGAGACCTTCAGCCTGGCCGATCCCTACCTGTTCACCATCTGCACCTGGCTCAAAGGCGACGGCGTCGACTGCGCGGCATTTGACAAAATCACCGGCTTCATGGCGGTGATGGAGACCCGTGCCTCGGTCCAGGCCGTGCGCGCTGCCGGTATTCTGTAAAGGATAGACACATGACACATCTCTGGGTCCGGGCCGAACAACGCCCCAACGAAGAACGGGTCGGACTGACCCCGGACGGCGCTGCCAAACTGCTGGCCGCAGGCCTGCAGGTCACGGTCGAACACAGCTCGGTCCGCGCCATCCCGATTGACGGCTATCGCGCCGCCGGATGCCAGATCGCCCCGGAAAACAGCTGGTCCGACGCCCCCGCCGATGCCATCATCTTTGGCCTGAAAGAACTGCCCGAAGACGGCACCCCGCTAACCCACCGCCACATCTTGTTTGGCCATGCCTACAAAGGCCAGCCATCAGGGAAAATCCTGCTGCGCCGGTTCGCCGCCGGGGGTGGCACGCTGTATGACCTGGAATATCTGGTGGAAAAATCCGGCCGCCGCGTCGCCGCCTTTGGCTATTGGGCAGGCTACGCCGGTGCCGCCGTCGCACTGAAATGCTGGGCCGCACAACAACGCGGCGCCATCGCCGGGCCGGTATCCGTCTATCCCGGCTCTGCCGCCCTGCGCGCCGATCTGGCGGCCGAACTGGACGCAACAAATACCGCCTGCCCCCGCGCGATCGTCATTGGCGCATTGGGCCGCGTCGGCACGGGCGCCAGTGACCTCTGCACAGCCCTTGGCGTTGACGTCACCAAATGGGACATCGCCGAAACCGCCAGTGGCGGTCCATTCCCGGAAATCCTGACCCATGACATCTTCCTTAACTGCATCCTGGCCCGCCCCGGCACCCCGGTCTTTGTGCCCGCCAGCGCCAAAACCGCGCCGCGCGCTCTGACAGTGATCGGCGATATCGCCTGCGACCCGGATAGCGAATTTTCCCCAATCAAGGTCTATGACTGCACCACAACCTGGGGCCAACCAGCGCTGCGGGTGCATGACACCCCCCCGCTAGACGTCACCGCCATCGACAACCTGCCATCTATGCTGCCGGTCGAAAGCTCGACGGATTACGCCGAACAGCTGTTGCCATCGCTGCTGACCCTGAACGACCTGGAGGCTGGTGTCTGGGGCCGCGCCAGAGACATATTTGCCAGCCATGCAGCCAAGAACTGACCAAAAAAAATGGTAGAATATGTTGGATATTTCGCTGCTATCCTCGGGACGTTCTGTTGGATGCCGCTAACCCTGAAAGCCTGGCGCACCAAAGAAACCAAGGATCTGTCCCTGTGGGGCAACCTGCTCATTCTGGCCACGGTCACCTTGTGGCTGATCTATGGGGTAATGCTGGTCTCTTGGCCGCTTATTATTGCAAATATCATCTCGATCCTGTTTGTAGGCGCAATTGTTACCGCCAAACTGATCTTTAAATAAAAGGGGCACATGATGACCATTCACTGGTGTGGCACTGGCCTGTCGGCCATCCCCGGCCTGCGTCGCCTGATCGAGGCCGGCCAAGACGTCACCGTCTGGAACCGGACCGTGGACAAGGCGCAAGACGCCGTCGGCGACCTGACCACCAACATTCAGGCCTTCGACATCGACGCGCTGGCCGACACCACCGCCAAAGGCGACGTGATCGTGTCGATGCTGCCCGGCGACTGGCATGTGCCGCTGGCCAAACTGGCAATCTCCAAGGGTGCGCATTTCGTCAGCTCGTCCTACATCGCCCCGGAAATGCGCGCACTGGATGACGCCGCCCGCGCCGCTGGCGTGGCGCTGGTGAACGAGGTCGGCCTTGACCCCGGCATCGACCACCTGATGGCACATGCGCTGATGGCCGATTACCGCGCCTCGGACGCGTTTGACGCCACCAACCACATCAGCTTTATCTCTTATTGCGGCGGGGTTCCCAAAAACCCCAACCCGTTCCGCTACAAATTCAGCTGGTCGCCGTTGGGCGTGCTTAAGGCCCTGCGCTCACCCTCGCAATCCATCCGCAACTACGCGCCGCTCAGCGTGAACCGCCCGTGGGACGCGATCACCAGCTATACCGCGCCGCTGCCGACCCCCGAAAGTTTCGAGGTCTACCCAAACCGCGACAGCCTGCCGTTCATGGCACAATACGGATTTGAGGAAAGCTGGCCCGTGCGCGAATTCGTCCGTGGCACCCTGCGCCTGAACGGCTGGGCCGACGCCTGGGGCGATGTATTTACCGAAGTTGAATCCCTCACAGGCCCCGAAGGCGACGCGCGCCTGAAAGAAATGTCCGATCAGTTCTGGGCCGAGCACGCCTATGACGAAAACGAACCCGACCGGGTCATCCTGTGCGTCAGCCTGAAGGCCGAACAAAACGGCACGCCCGTCTGGCACAAAACCTACGTGATGGATGCCTGGGGTGATGCCCGCGGCACTGCAATGGCGCGACTGGTCTCAATCCCGGTCTCTTTGGCAGTCGAATCCGTGCTGAACCGGGCAATCCCTGCCGGGGTACACGCCGCCCCAAGCGACCCGAAACTGGTGCAGAGCTGGATGGCTGAAATCGACCGCCTTGCCCAACATCTGCAAATTACCAACCACCTATAATAGTCTTTTTCTGACCCCATGGGTTCCGCCCGTTTCTAAGACGGCTCAAACTCCCCGCCGGAGGCCTAAAAACCTCTGGCGGGCCGTAATCACAAAACCCACCAGCTGAAATCGACGCGCAACCAACAAACCAATCCAGCGCCGCGCATCGCGCGGCACCATTGAATTACATCAAATCGTCTTCAACATCCGCCGCCGAAATCCCCAACGCATCCAAACCGTTTTCCAAATGGTCCGACAAATGTGGTGTGCCCAGCAGATAATCCGCACAGGGCGTCGTGGCCTCGGCCTTGGCCGTTGCAATCGCCTCGGCCAGATCTTCGGCGAAAAAGCTTTCGCGCCCGATCCACATGATCGCCACCAACTCGGCCTGTTCGTCCTCGTTCATCCGGTCAATAAAGGCGCGCAGCTCGCCCTCAGCGCGTTTCAACTCGCGCCCCATCATCGCCACTTGGGCGACCTTACGTGCCGAAATTTCCAGCATCCCCATCTTCCTTCTGTTCGCAATGTTCACCCGACCAAACCCCGGGCACCGCCCCGCCGTCTTTGATCTTGCGCAAATACCCGGCATTCAGCCCGCCCGGCGAGGCCTATTGCCCAATCGTGCGCCCCAGTATTTCAACCGTCCCCGTCCGCCCCCGAACCGACACTTCGGCCAACGCACTCCACCCCTCAGGCACAGGCCCAAACCCTGCCTGTAAAAGAATGTCGCGCGACGCCACAATGTCCACGCCCTGCACCTTGGTCATTTCTTCCAAACGGGCGGCGGTATTAACCGTGTCGCCAAACACCGAATATTCCAACCTGTCGTGATCGCCGACCACGCCGCTAAACACCTCGCCCCAGTGCAACCCGATCCCGGCCCGCACCGCCTCCTTGCCCGCCGCCACGCGCGCCCGCGACCAGCCGGTGATCTCGCGATCCAGCCGCTCGGCGCAGTCAACACAGGCCCGCGCGGCGGCCGCCTCATCGCTTTGTCCTTCAAACACAATCATCGCCGCGTCGCCCATGAACTTGTCGATCATTCCACCCGTGTCGCGGGCAACGGTGGAAATACGCCTGCGAAACTCTGTCATAAAGTCGATAATTTCCTGCGGTGCGCGATGCTGCGACCACTTGGTAAAGCCGCGCATATCAATGAACAGCACCCCCATCTGCTGCCGCGTCCCACGCTGCAATTCCTGCAATCCGCCTTCGGCCAGCCGGGGCGCCAGCTGCGCCGGCAGATAGCGCGTCAGGTTGGCGCTGTGCCGTGCCTCGGTCAGCGACTCTTGCAGAACCCTGCGGGTTCGCATCGACGCAACCACCAACACCAGACCGGCCAGCCCCAACATCGCCAGACGCATATAATTCGGAGGGTCGGCAAAGAAGAGCGAGATGGCCTGCGCCTTGGGCGCTACCGCGTTGGGCTGCGTCAGCAGCAACATGGCAAACAAACCCAGAACAATCACCAGCGTGATATAGCCCTGCAGCCACGGGTTAAACCGCAGCGCCCCAAAGGTCAGCACCAAGGGCGCCAGCCAGACCGACGGGAAAATAAACATATGGCTGCCCGGCACACCGATATTGACCAGACTCAGCCACACAGCACCCAGCACAAACAAACAATCCGCCGTCGCGGCGGGCCATGCCATCCACGGCTGATACAACCCCTTTTGGTTTGCCACCCACGACACCAGGCCCAAGCCGAAATAGGCCACCATGGTGCCGCCTGCGTATATCCATTGCCGGATCAACACTGGCGATGGTTGCGGGCCCTCGGCCTGCGGCCAGATGGCCAGCACAAAGGACAGGCCCAGCCCCAGCGCAATGGTCATGCGCAGCACGGCCACCAGCCGCTCGGCCCGGATTTCAGCCCGGCGAAACAGCTGCGCGGTGTCGATTTCAGGCGTGGCCTTGGTCATTGCCTGCCCTGTTGCGGGCCTCGGGTCTGATCGGGCGACAGACATCTCACGCCTCTGGCTTGCTCAGCGGAACCACATTGCCCCCGACATCCGGCGCGATTTCCTCGAAATCGAAATTATCCAGCCGCAATGCCCGCCGCCCAGCCTTGTCTGCACTGACCTTGATATCGGCGATATCCTTGGCGGCCTGCCCAAAATGCCGATCCAGATTGACCACCCGGTCGCCCAGCCGTTCTACATCTTTGTGCAACAGCCCCAACTCCCTGCGGATCGCCCCCGCCTGTTCGCGCATCCGCGCATCCTTCAGGATCGCGCGCATCGTGTTCAGCGTCGCCATGCAAGTTGTCGGCGACACAATCCACACCCGAGCGGCAAACCCTTCGCGCACCAATTCGGGGAAATTGGAGTGCAATTCGGCGTAAACCGCCTCGGACGGCAGGAACATCAACGCGCCATCAGCGGTTTCACCGTCCAGAATATAGCGATCCGATATCG
>JBLINN010000129.1:0-10981 GCA_047639325.1 Paracoccaceae bacterium
AAATCGACCCTGCTGAACCGCATGGTTGGCGCCAAAGTGTCGATCGTCACCCACAAGGTGCAAACCACCCGCGCCCGCATCCGCGGCGTCGCGATGGAGGGCGAGGCGCAAATCGTGTTTGTCGACACCCCCGGCCTGTTCCAACCCCGCCGCCGTCTAGACCGCGCCATGGTCGCCGCCGCTTGGGGTGGGGCCGCTGATGCAGATGTGGTTGTCCTGCTGGTCGAAGCGCATCGTGGCGTCACCGAAGGCGTTAAAAGCATCCTCGAAGGGCTAGCTGGTATCGGCGAGGGCCGCACCGTGGCGCTGGCGATCAACAAGATTGACCGCGTGGCATCGTCGACCCTGCTGGCTCTGACCCAGGACCTGAACGCGCGCTATCCCTTTGCTGAAACCTTCATGATTTCCGCAGAACGGGGCCACGGCGTCGATACGTTGCGCAAATGGCTGGCGACGCAACTGCCGGATGGCCCGTGGCTGTACCCCGAAGACCAGATCGCTGATCTGCCGATGCGGATGATCGCCGCCGAAATGACCCGCGAAAAGCTGACCCTGCGGCTGCATCAGGAACTGCCCTATCAGATGACGGTGGAAACCGAAAACTGGGAAGAACGTAAAGACGGCAGCGCCAAGATTGATCAGATCATCTATGTGGTCCGCGACGGTCACAAGGGCATCCTTCTGGGTCATAAGGGCGAGACCATCAAGGCCGTGTCCAAAGCCTCACGCGAGGAACTGACCGAATTCCTGGGCCGCCCAGTGCACCTGTTTTTGCAGGTCAAAGTGCGCCCGAACTGGCTGGACGAAGCAGAGCGTTATTCGCAGATGGGCCTGAATTTCAAAGACGGGAATGCATGAACGGGCTGGTTTCTTCCTTTTGGGTTCAGGCCTATCTGACCCGGTTGCGCCTGCAGGATATCCCTGCGTTTGTGGTGGCGCATGGGGATAATGATGCCGGTGCCATTTTGGTGAAACTCAACACATTGGACAGGCGAGCCGTGGTGTTTCAACGCGGGTTTGATCTGACATCAGGCGCGCGGCGCTGGATCGAACTGGCCTCGGGCGACGAACCCGATGTGGACGCCGCCATCACCCGCCAGCGCGCCTTTGATCCCGACCTGTGGGTGATCGAGGTCGAAGACCGCCAAGGGCGACACCTGCTGGACGAGGACGGGTTGGGATAAGGCATGGAATGGCGCGATCAGGGGATTTTACTGACCAGCCGCCGCCACGGCGAATCCTCTGCCATCATCGACGTTTTCACCCAAACCCACGGTCGCCATGCGGGCGTGGTGCGCGGCGGCACCAGCCGCAAAATCGCCCCCAGCCTGCAACCCGGCGCCCAGCTTGACTTGCTATGGCGCGCCCGACTCGAGGATCACCTGGGCGCCTATCAGGTGGAACCGATCCGCAGCCGCGCCGCTGCTGCCCTGTCGGGCCGGTTGGCGCTGGCCGGGTTGAACACCGTGACTGCCCTGCTGGGGTTTTGCCTGCCAGAACGCGAACCACATGGCGGGCTGTACCAGCGCACCGAACAATTGCTGGACCTTCTGGGCCAGAATGACGTCTGGCCACTGGCCTATCTGAATTGGGAGCTGGCGTTGCTAGAGGAAATGGGGTTTGGCCTTGATCTGACGACCTGCGCGGTCACCGGGCAAGCGCATGGGTTGGTTTACATTTCGCCCAAATCCGGACGGGCGGTGTCGGCTGCCGGGGCCGGGAATTGGGCCCACCGGATGTTACCGCTGCCACCCTGCCTGCGCGGCGAAGGGCCGTCTCCGGATGCCGAAGTGGCACAGGCCTTTGAAACAACAGGGTATTTCCTGATGCACCGGCTGGCCCCGGTTCTGGTGGGAAAGCCCCTGCCCGAGTCCCGCGCGCGCTTTATCGAGGCGTTTAGTCGGACGCTTTGAACACCATCTCGCGCCCGGCCTCGTTGGTCAGGATCAGCGTATCCCCCGACACTTCGGATTGCGTCATCCCCGACAACGCGTCGAATAACGCCGACTCAGCCGCCAGTTCCGGACAGGCCATGCGGGTGACCGCCAGATTTCCCGCCTCGAACCACGGATAAGGCGCGGTCACCGCGCCGGAATAGCGATTGCAGGGCGCGTCCCCGCTGATTTTACCCGGCTCGGGGAATTGCATCGTCGCCTTTGCGGCAAACGTGGCCCCGTCCAGTTCCGCCAGAACCCAGACACGATCCGCCGCGCCATATCCGGCAAGAGTTTCGTCGGCCTTGCAGGCGATCAGGGCAAACAGGCACAGGGCGGTCAGAATGGGTTTCATACCCCAATTGGTACCGCTGCCCAGGCACGCCCGCAAGTTTTTTACGCTATTCCAGCGCCAGGATCAAATCAATCAGGGTTTCCAGCGGGCTCTCGATGGGCTGCCCATCACGCGATGACAAATCCTCCAACCCGATCAACCCCGCATAGATGATCCGCGCAAAATCCGGGTTGCTTAATCCGATCCCGTCCAGCAATTCGCGCAGATACGCCAATCGCCGCGCATCAATTCGCTGCACTGCCGCATTCACGATATCATCTGACCGCGCCCAGGCCCGAATAGCCGCCTCGATCGCCACACCGCCAAATTCTGCGCCCGGTAAGGTCGCGGCAATCTGCCCAAGCCGGCGCAATCGTTTCGGTAGCGATGGTTCGGCTTCAAGATAGGTCACAATCTCTGCAAAAGCCCGCTGTTCCCAATGGTCCAGCATTGCCGCCTGAAACCCCGGAACATCCGGGAAATGCCAGTAAAACGACCCCTTTGTCGTGCCCATTCGCCGCGCTAACGGTTCCGCTTTCAGCGTTGATGGCCCGCCATCGGACAATGCGTGAAACCCGGCGCGCAGCCAGTCTTCGCGGGTCAATCTAGGGGTCTGTTCCATACCCCAACCATACGCATGCGTATTGACATCCTCAAGCCCTTTCATCACCATACGGATACGTATGTAAAAGGACGTCCGAAATGAATGCAACTTTACTGCTGGCCGCGATTATCATGACCGTCACCGTCGGTGTGCATGTGTTTCTGGGCGGCCCGGTGATCATGCGCCCCCTGCGTCAAAGCCCGCTGCCACGCTTGGTCCGCACAGTGGCAGATGTGGTCTGGCACGGCGTGACGGTAACGCTGATATGTCTGGCAGGCGCGCTTTTTTGGCTGACCTGGCACGACAACCCAGCCCTGCTGTGGATGACCTGCGCCATCCAGTTTGGCTTTGCCGGGTTGTTCATCTGGTACGGGGTCACACAGCTGCGCAGCCTGTGGCCGATGCCGCAATGGATACTGTTCCTCGGCATTCCCGCCCTGACCATCTGGGGGGCTGGCTAACGGGGTCGCTTAGGGCTTTAGCTCCAGATGCAGCCGCACCGGGAACCGGTCACCACGTTCGCTGATCATCATCAACAAGCCACCGCTTTTGACATAAAGATCACAGCGCTGACGGCCATTTGTGAAATCAATACACACCCGCCCGTCTTTTTCGACCGTGAACCGCCCAAACGCGGTGCCGCCCTCATTACCATAGGTATAGGAATAGGCCCCGCCGACCGAGAACTTGGATTGCCCGTCATCATGAAAGGTCAGCGTCCGACCAGCCGTCAGCGCCGCAACCTGCGCACTGGTCAGCGGAATATCGGTATCGCGCAGGTTCCATTCCTCTGCCGCGACGGGCCTAGCAGCGATCACCAAAGCGCAAAAAATCAGACATCGTATCATGGCTCGATTGTGGCCCCCGCGCCCGCATTGCGCAATCAGCTAATGCGCCGCAGCTTCAGGCCACCATCGCCTCGGCCTTTTTCAGATCAACCGAGACCAATTGCGACACGCCCTGTTCCGCCATCGTCACCCCAAACAGCCGGTCCATCCGGCTCATGGTGACGGCGTGGTGGGTGATGATCAGGAACCGCGTGTCGGTCTGGCGACACATCTCGTCCAACAGGTCGCAAAACCGGGTGACGTTGGCATCATCCAGCGGCGCGTCAACCTCGTCCAGCACACAGATCGGTGCCGGGTTCGCCAGGAACACCGCAAAGATCAGCGCCAGCGCGGTCAGCGTCTGTTCCCCGCCCGACAACAGCGACAGCGTGCTCAGCTTTTTGCCCGGCGGCTGGCACATAATTTCCAGCCCGGCGTCTAGCGGGTCATCGCTTTCGACCATCACCAGACTGGCCTCGCCACCACCAAACAGATGTTTGAACAACATGCTGAAATTGGTGTTCACCTGTTCGAATGCGGTCAACAGCCGTTCGCGCCCTTCGCGGTTCAGGCTGGCGATACCGTTGCGCAAGGTGCGGATCGCCTCTTCCAGATCGGCCTTTTCGGTCGCCAGCGTGTCATGTTCTTCCTGAACCTCGCGCGCATCTTCGTCAGCGCGCAGATTGACCGCGCCCAAAGCATCGCGTTGGCGTTTGTGGCGGTTCACCTCGGCTTCCAGCGCCTCAGCGGTGGGCATCTGGTCTGGGGGCGCATCCAGCTGGTTCAACAACTGATTTGGCGTCAGCTGCTGATCTTCGGCAATCCGTTCAGCGGCAAACACCACGGATTCACGCGCCGCTTGCGCGCGGGCCTCGGCCCCGGCGCGGGCTTCGCGCGATTCCGACGCGCGGCGTTCGGCCTCGCGTTCGGCCTGAACCGCATCGCGCTGCGCCGCCTCACCTTGGCTTAGCGCGTCGCGGGCATCGGCACAGCGCACCTCAGCCTCGGCAATTGTTCCGGCCAACTCCGCCCGCTGCGCCGCCAGCATATCGGGCACAGCGCTGGCCTCGGTCAGGTCTGCCTTGGAACTTGCCTTGCGTTCGGCCAACTCTTTGATCCGGGTTTCCGCCGTCTGCAACCGGTGCCGCCAACCGCTGACATCCTTGGCCACCTCTTGCGCGCGCCGGGTCCGGGCTTCGCCTTCGCGCCGTATTTCGTCATGCGATGACCGCCGGGTCAGCATGGTGATCCGCGCCGCCTCGACCGTTTGTTTGATGTCCTCAACCTGCCCACGGGCGGTTTCCAGATCACCCAGATCTTTCAGCCCGGCCTCGGCCTCTTGCACCTGCGCGCGGGCCGCCATTGCGTCTTCCTGGTGCCGGTTCACTGCCAGCGCCAGCGTTTCCAGCCTCCCCTGCGACAGGTTGCGATCTGCCTCGGCCCGGCTCAGGGCACGCGCGGAGTCGGCCACCCGCTGATCCGCCTCACGCCGCGCCAAACGCGCGGCTTTGTCAGCCCCGGTGTGTTCCGCCAGCAACCGGCTCAGCATCTCATGCGCGGCGCGGGCCCCATCGGCGCGGGCCCCCACATGCTCCAATTCCTGCTTCAACGATTCCAGGCGGTTCAGCTGTTCCAACCGCAAAGCGGCAGCACTTGGCGCATCTTCGGCCCAGGCGCGATACCCATCCCAGCGCCACAAATTACCGTCCGCCGACACCAGCCGTTGCCCCGGCTTCAGCATCAGCTGCAACCGCCCGCCCGCGTCGCTATCCACCAACCCGATCTGCGCAATCCGACGGCCCAACGTGTCCGGCCCCGACACATACAACGCCAACGGTTCGGCCTCGTCGGGCAAGCCCTGATCCTTGTCATAGCCCGGCACGGCCACCCAACCCGACGGGCCATCAGCCTCCACCACCGGCGCGCGCAGATCATCGGCCAGTGCCGCGCCCAGCGCCTTTTCGTATCCCGGCGCCACCCGCATCAGGTCCATCACCTGGCCGCCTTCGGCAGTGTCGCGCGCCAACAGCTTGGCCAGCGCTGTAACCTCGGCCCGCAGCGCCCCGGCTTCGCCTTCGGCCTCAGACCTCTGCGCGCGGGCTTCACCCTCGCGCGCCTGCGTTTCGTTGCGCGCCTCATCCGCCGCCGCCAGATCGGCCTCGGCCTGTTCCGCGCCACGCTGCGCTGTCGACTCGGCCGCTTGGGCGGCCTCAAAATCGGCTGACGCCCGGGTCAATTTTGCTTTGGAATCGGCCACCGCAGCTTGGGCTTTTTCCGCCTCGCCTTCGGATCGCGCTTGGGTCTTGCGGTTGTCATCCAGCAAACGTTGCGCCGACTGATACCGCGCCGCCAGCCGCGCCACATCCTCGGTGGTCTGGGCCAGTTGCCCCTCGCGGTCCTGCAAAACCACTGCTGCCTCGCGCGCCATTTCCGCCGCCTCGCCCAGCCGATCGGCATGGCCGTCGCCCGCCTTGGCCAGCTCGCGGGCTTCCCAGTCCAGCCGCTCAATCGTGTCACCCGCATCGCGATTCAGCCCGGTTTCCCGGTCAATATCGCGGCCCAGCTGTTCAATCCGCGCCACCAGCGTCTCGATCGACTGGCGCGCGTGGGTCTCTTGATCGCTCAACGTATCGCGCTGCACTTTCAGCCGCTGCAACACCGCCGCCGCAATGGTTTCCTCTTCGCGCAGCCCGGGCAAAGCCTCGTCTGCCTTGACGCGCTGCGTGGCGGCCCCGCGCGCCGCCGCCTCGGCCTGCGCGGCCTCGGCGGTACGGCTGCGCAGTACCTCATCGGCACTGGCACGGGCCTCGTCTGCCTCTTTCCAGCGGCGATACAGCAGCATACCCTCGGCCTGACGCAACTGCTCGCCAATCTCGCGATACCGTGCCGCCTGCCGGGCCTGACGCGCCAGTTGTGCCAGCTGTGCCGCCAACTGTTCCAGCACATCATCCACCCGCAACAGGTTGGCATCCGCACCGTTTAACTTCAACTCGGCCTCGTGGCGACGCTGATACAGCCCTGAAATCCCCGCCGCCTCTTCCAAAATCCGCCGCCGCGACTTGGGTTTGGCGTTAATCAGTTCCGAAATCCGCCCCTGTCCGACCAATGCAGGCGAATGCGCCCCGGTTGACGCATCGGCGAACAGCATCTGCACATCGCGCGCCCGCACATCACGGCTGTTGGCCTTATAGGCACTGCCGATATCGCGGGTAATGCGCCGAATCACGTCCAGCGTGTCGGATTCGTTGAACCCCGCCGGGGCCAACCGTTCGGAATTGTCGATCTGCAGGCAAACTTCGGCAAAGTTGCGCGCCGGACGGGTGGCGGCACCGGCAAAAATCACATCCTCCATCCCACTGCCGCGCATCGATTTGGGGCGGGTTTCCCCCATCACCCAGCGCAAGGCCTCTAGCAGGTTAGACTTGCCACAGCCATTTGGCCCGACAACGCCGGTCAGCCCGTCCGCGATGATCAGGTCGGTCGGGTCGACAAAGCTTTTAAAGCCGGTCAGTCTGAGTTTGGAAAAGCGCAAGGTGGGCCAGTATGTTTGAGTCCTGTTGAATCAGAAATGTGCCCCCCTGTGCCGCCCCGAGTCAACTGGGCACCGCTGTATATGGGGAAATCGGCGGATTTATCCCCAACATATTGACCAAACTGCCCCCTGCCCGGTGGTTCCCCCCGGCGGCAAATAACCATGGTCGCCAATCAAAACGGCACCCCATCGGCTGGACCCGGAAAATTTCAAATTTTCCGATCCGATTTCTTTGAAAGAAATCGACTATCGCCGCAAACTCCATACCTCCAAACTGGCGAAAGCGTTGACAGACCGGGCGAGACTGCCGCACCTTTCGGGGAACCCTCGATTACTCACGCCCAGAAAGGGCCCGCCATGAAACGCATTGCCCCCTTGTTGCTGCTCCTGCCCGCCGCCCCCGCCTGGGCGCACCACCCGTTGGCGGGGCAACCGATGGAAACCTTCACCCATGCGCTGCTGTCAGGAATCGGCCACCCGGTTCTGGGGTTTGACCACCTGTTCTTTGTGCTGGCCGTCGGTCTGGCCACCATGCTGGCCGGGCTGCCGCGGATTGGCCCGCTGGCCTTTATCGCCGCGATGCTGGTGGGATGTGGCGCGCAATATGCGGGACTGGGGTTTGCCCTGCGTGAGCCGGTGATCGCCCTGTCGCTGCTGGTTGTCGGCGGCGTGCTGGCCTCTGGCCGCGCACCCGCGCCCACCGCCCTGATCGCCCTGTTTGCCGGGTTCGGGCTGTTCCACGGCGCCGCCTTTGCCAGTTCGATTGCGGCGCAAGAGGGCGGCGTGTCCGCCATCGTACTGACCGGGTACCTGATTGGGCTTGGCGGCGTGCAATACCTGCTGGCACGGCTGGCAGGCAGGATCGGCGCCCATACCCTGCAATCCGGGCCATCCGGTGCCGTCCCTGTCCAAATGGTCGGGGCCGCCGTTGCGGGTGTAGGCCTGTTCTTGTGTCTAGAGGCGCTTGAAGCCCAGTTGCTGGCGTTGCTGCTGTAGCGCCTAGCCCTTCGTGCAGTCAAACCGGGCCGGATAATCCGGGCCTTTTGCAGCGTCCAACCATTGCCGAACCTCCTGGCAGCTGTAACTGGCCTTGGTCGCCTGTAGTTTGCGGTTTTGCGGATGCTCCTTACACACCAACACCCCAGTCGCCAGCGCCTGATCGCCCAGCACCCCTTTGACCCGGCACCCACTGACCTTGGCCATGGCAAAGGCCGCACGGGTCAGAATCGGTCCAAAACGCGGCGCGTATTCGCGGTTGATCCGCACCGCCTCGGCCAGATTGGCGCCGACGCGCACGTTAAAGACACTGCCATCCACGGCAATCCGCCTCACTGTCGCCCCGCGAAAATGCGGGTTTGGCGCGTTGCAGGCGGCCAAGTGAATTAGCAATATCAACACCCCCAACCGCATTGCCCCAGTTTGACGCCGGTTGGTTAACATTTCCTTTCTATTGCAGAATTTGACCTCCTTTAAATAGCCTTAGGATCATCTGCGTTTTGTCAGGCCATTTCCAATCTATCGAATAGCTGTTGTCGCGCGGCACCTGTGGTCATATATTTTGACCAAAACCAGGGACGCCTCATGCCATTCCACACCGTCCAGCCTGAAAAACTTTCCACAGCCGTTGTTCGCCAGATCGAGCTGTTGATCCTGCGCGGCATCCTGCGCCCCGGCGAACGCCTGCCGTCAGAACGCGAATTGTCCGAGCGTCTGGGCGTGTCGCGCCCCTCGCTGCGCGACGCGGTGGCCGAATTACAGGACCTGGGCCTGCTGACCAGCCGCGCCGGGTCCGGCATCTTTGTCGCCGAGGTTCTGGGATCGGCTTTTTCCCCCGCCCTGACGCGGTTGTTTGCCACCCATGACGAGGCGGTGTTCGACTATCTATCCTTTCGCCGCGACATCGAGGCGCTGGCCGCCGAACGCGCCGCGCGGCTGGGATCGGACAGCGACTTGCAGGTCATTCAGGCGATTTTTGACAAGATGGCCGCGCCGCAATCCCGCCGGTCGCCCGAGGAAGAGGCCCAACTGGACGCCCAGTTTCACACCGCGATCATCGAGGCCAGCCATAACGTGGTGATGCTGCATATGATGCGGTCGATGTTCGAACTGCTGCAGACGGGCGTGTTTTATAACCGCCAAGTGATGTTCCGCCAGCGCACCACGCGTCAGGCGCTGTTGGACCAGCACCGCGCCATCAACGACGCCCTTCAGGCCCGCGATCCCGATGCGGCCCGCGGCGCTGTGCGCGCGCATCTGGACTATGTCGAAAAGGCGCTGGCCGATCAGCAAAAGGCAAACCGCAACGAAGGTGTCGCCCGCCAGCGGTTGGCGCATGAAACCGGGCACGGCTGATCACCGGACTTGCCACTCGGCAATTCACGCTTAACCGTTTATTAACAATGCCTTACAGTATGAAAATTGTTTCGCGCGCGAAACATTCCTCTGGAAGCCCTTGAAATCATTGGCGCCGAAACTGTCGATTTTAGAAAATCGTCAGCCCGGCAAGGACCCCGTCAGCACATAGCGCAAAATCTCTACCACCTGCTGCGGAGTTTCGGCCACGGCCAGGGCGGCGGCATCCACCTCTTTCAGCGGGTGATTGTGGTCAGGCGCGTGCAGGATGATCAGCGATTTGCCAAGGGCTGCGGCATAGCCCGCATCAAACGCCGCGTTCCACTGTTTGTACTTGTCGCCAAACCGCACCACCACAACATCGGCATCCGATATCCCCTTGCGGGTGCGGATCGCATTGACCTTGGCGCTTTTGTGATCGTGCCAGAACTTATCCGGCTCGGCCCCCAAAATGGCGACACCGCAATCATCGCTGGCATCGTGATCTGTCACCGCACTGGCAAACACCACGTCCAACCCGTCGGACCCTTGAATGATCTGATCGCGCCAATCCGTGTGGATTTCACCCGAAAGATAAACCTTCATCGCCATGTCATCCCCTTAAGTTTTTGCCTTAGCCGCGCAGCACGCCGCCGGTGGCCTTGGCCACCTTATCGACGATCTTGGCCGCCACGGCCTCGATTTCGGCCTCTTTCAGCGTGGCCTGCGTCGGCTGAAGCCGCACGGTAATTGCCAGCGATTTCTTGCCCTCGCCCAGCGACCCGCCGACGAATTCGTCAAACACCCGCACGCCATCAATCAGCGCCTTGTCGGCACCGGCCGCGGCATTCACCAGCGTCAGCGCCTCGACTTGTGTGTCGACCACAAAGGCAAAGTCCCGTTCCACCGCCTGCAAATCACGCATTTCCACCGCGCCCTTGCTGGGGCCGGTTTTACGCGGCAGCGGCACCTCGTCCGGCCAGATGGTAAACGCCATCGCCGGGCCTTTGATATCCATCGCCTCCAGCACCCGTGGATGCAGCTCGCCAAACACGCCCAGGGTCTTTTTCGGCCCCAAGCATATCCGCCCATGCCGCCCCGGATGCCACCATTCAGCCGCCCCGCGCAGGATCTGCACCTTGGTCGGCGCGCCAATGGCCGCCAGAACCGCCTCGACATCCGCCTTGACGTCAAACGGGTCGACATCGCGCGCCGTGCCATGCGGGTCTTTCGGGCTGGTCCGACCAATCAGCACACCGCTGATCAGGTCGTGCTGTTCACCCGGCTCGCTGCCGTGAAAGGCAGGGCCAACCTCGAACAATGCCAGATCCATAAACCCGCGCGCCTGATTGCGCGCCGCCGCCTGCAACAACCCGGGCAGCAGGGCCGGGCGCATATGGCTCATCTCTGACGAGATCG
>JBLINN010000130.1:0-10933 GCA_047639325.1 Paracoccaceae bacterium
TTCGGAAAATCATCCCAGAACAATGGCACGATTTCCGGAACCAGGTCACTGACAACTTCCGCATCGTCTCAGAACAAAATCTTCGGGTTTTGGAGTGAGGAGAGTATAACATAAAAATGTGGCTGCCGTATCAAGCCAAGGTTCCACAACATCAATGTTATAAGCATCCTTCCAACACGTCCGTTTCCGTCTTCAAACGGATGAAGGGCTTCGAATTCAACATGAGCAAGTGCGGTTTTCAGCAGTGGAATCATTGTGTCTGTTCTAATGAACCTGACCAGTTCCTGCATTCCCCCGGAAAGGCTGGCGGGGCTGATCGGTATGAAATGGATTTCTTTTCGGCCCCGTTCACCAACATAGTTTTGCTCGGTTTTATAGGAACCCGGGTGCTTGGACGCACCGCGCCCATAGGCCAACAATGTTTGGTGTGCACTTCTTAGCAAGTGTTCGGATATCGGCTGTCCTTCCGACAACGCCATCTGTGCCTGTCGCAAAGCCCTTGAATACAGTGCAACCTCAATTGTTTCACTTCGAACGGCTCTATGGGCGTCATGGCCATCAAAGTCTGCTTCTGCCTCAAGCTGAAGGACTTCGTCGATTGTTGAAATTGTCCCTTCCATCCGCGAGGAAACGACGGCATCGCGCGCTCTGAGGGGGGCAAGCAGAACCTCACTGTTCAGCAAACCCGCGAGCATTTGGTCGTATCTTGCAAGCGATGCCGTCGCCTTTGTAAGCGGTTCAAGAAGCGCGCCATAGTCCAGATCTTTCGGAGGGAAGCTGTTGTAGTGGTATTCGACTGCGTTGCTTGGATCCAAGCCGTTGTTGCTTACCAAGGCACCTCTTGTTGAACACAAACCTTCTTGCAACTCACATTTGGCTAACAGTGATCAACAAACTCGTTTGTCTCTCACAAATGCGCCGCAAACGATCTTGTCGATCACTTTTTGCAAATCATGACAAACAAAAAGCCCCGGCGTTTCCACCGGGGCTTTGTATTTTCAAGACCAGAGGGGCTTATTCCTCTTTTGGCATCTCTTCGCCGGTCTCTTGGTTCACAACCTTCATCGACAGGCGCACCTTGCCGCGATCGTCAAAGCCAAGCAGCTTGACCTTTACTTCCTGGCCTTCCTTCAGAACGTCTGATGGATGGTTCAGGCGGCGGTTTTCGATCTGGGACACGTGTACCAGTCCGTCGCGCTTGCCAAAGAAGTTCACGAACGCGCCGAAGTCGACGATCTTGACCACAGTACCGGTGTAAACCGCGCCTTCTTCAGGCTCGGCTACGATGGCGTGGATCATTTCGTAGGCTTTCTTGATCGCTTCGCCATTGGGCGAGGCAATCTTGATCACACCTTCGTCGTTGATATCGACCTTGGCGCCGGACACTTCGACGATCTCACGGATCACCTTGCCGCCGGACCCGATGACTTCACGGATCTTGTCGGTGGGGATGTTCATGGTTTCGATACGCGGTGCGTGGATCGAAAAGTCTGCCGCACCGGTCAGTGCTTTGGCCATCTCGCCCAGGATGTGCATCCGGCCGTCCTTGGCCTGAGCCAGGGCTTTTTCCATGATCTCGGGCGTGATGCCCGCGATTTTGATGTCCATCTGCAGCGAGGTGATACCGTTTTCGGTGCCTGCTACCTTAAAGTCCATATCGCCCAGGTGGTCTTCGTCGCCCAGGATGTCGGACAGGATCGCGTATGATCCGTCTTCTTCCAGGATCAGACCCATGGCAACACCAGCCACAGCCGTTTTCAGCGGAACGCCCGCATCCATCATCGACAAAGAGCCGCCGCAAACCGACGCCATCGAGCTGGAGCCGTTGGATTCAGTGATCTCGGACACCAAACGGATGGTATAAGGGAAGTCGGTTGCCGCAGGCAAAACCGCCTGCAACGCGCGCCATGCCAATTTGCCGTGGCCAATTTCACGCCGTCCAGGGCCCATCACCCGACCAACTTCACCAACCGAATAGGGCGGGAAGTTATAGTGCAGCAGGAAGTTCGATTTGAAATTGCCGTGCAGAGCGTCGATGAACTGTTCGTCATCGCCGGTGCCCAGCGTGGTCACTACCAGACCTTGGGTTTCGCCGCGCGTAAACAGCGCCGACCCGTGGGTCCGTGGCAGCAAGCCGGTTTCGCACACGATCGGACGAATCTCGTCGGTGTTCCGTCCGTCAATACGCTTGCCGGTTTTGACAACGTCGCCGCGCAGAATGCCCGCTTCAAGCTTTTTCAGGGCCGAGCCAAGGTTGGCATCGTCCAGTTGCTCTTCGGTCAGGGCCGCTTTGATGGTGTCACGGGCTGCGGATACGGCTGCGGTACGCTCTTGCTTGTCGCTGATCGCAAAGGCGGCGCGCATGGCTTTGTCGCCAGCGGTTTTCACAGCTGCGGACAAGTCCGAGTAATCAACCGGCTGGAAATCAAACGGCTCTTTTGCGGCGTCTTCGGCCAGATCAATGATCAGGTCCAGAACGGGCTGAATCTGGTCATGGGCGAATTTCACCGCGCCCAGCATTTCTGCTTCGGACAGCTCGTACGCTTCGGATTCAACCATCATCACGGCGTCTTTGGTGCCGGCAACAACCAGATCCAGACGCTGATCGGGGTTCAGGCGCAGTTCGTGCATGTCGTCTACGGTTGGGTTCAGGACGTAATCGCCACCCTCAAAACCAACCCGACAGCAAGCGATCGGGCCCATGAACGGCGCGCCAGAAATGGTCAGCGCGGCAGAGGCGGCGATCATCGCAACCATGTCCGGGTCATTGACCAGATCGTGCGACAGCACGGTGCACATCACCAGAACTTCGTTTTTGAAGCCGGGCACAAACAGCGGGCGGATCGGACGGTCGATCAGACGTGCGGTCAGGGTTTCTTTTTCGGTGGGACGCGCTTCGCGTTTGAAAAAGCCGCCGGGCACTTTGCCGGCTGCATAATATTTTTCCTGATAGTGGACGGTCAGGGGAAAGAAATCCTGACCCGGTTTTTGCTTGCGGGCAAAGGTCACGTTGGCCATGACCGACGTTTCACCCAATGTGGCGATGACAGAGCCATCCGCCTGGCGGGCAATCTTGCCCGTTTCGAGTGACAGCGTTTCTTCGCCCCACTCAATCGATTTCTTCGTTACGTTGAACATCTAGGTTCCTCAAGTTGGCCAGTGTGGCCATTGCATAGGGGGCGAATTCCCCCTGACTCCGGTATCTATTTAGTCAGGCGCCGGAGTCCGAGCGCCGGATTTCAGATTCTGCGGCCATACAGGAGATTCGCGAGCATGGGAAGGTATCGTTGCAGCCGGGGCCAAAATGCCAGGTTTTACACCGGTTTTCGGCCAAATCATGCTGCCCGGAAGGGATAGTGAAAGGGACAGCGCCTAGGCTGCCCCCCATAGTTTTGTTTAGTGGGTGAAATTCTTGATTTCACCCGAAGACAGGCGGGCGCTGTAGGACACCAGTTCCGATGTCTTGCCTTCGCCGAACAGATAGGTCCATGCCTTCAGCCCATAGTTGGACCACGAGATCATTGTCGAAAAGGCAAACAGGATCACCGCGATGGCCAGAATGTACGGGAACCAGCTGATCCCGACGCAAAGGCCGCCAAGGTCAACGCAACACCCGATGTGCCGCCGACGGTTGCAATGGATTTGCCACCTTCGTTCAGCCCATAATTGCCTGTCGCCGGATCAACGATCAGGTGTTGCGAGATCACGATCACAAGGGCCGTCATCGTACAAATCACAACTGTATCAATCAGCGGCTCTAGCAAGGACACAAAGCCTTCGGTGATCGGCTCTTTTGTTTTGACAGCCGAGCGCGCGATGGCAGCCGAGCCAACGCCCGCTTCGTTCGGGAAAGCAGCCCGCTTAAAGCCCTGAATCAGCGCCCCAACCCTGCCACCTGCAACGCCCAAGCCGGTAAAGGCCCCGTCAAAGATCTGACCAAAGGCCCAACCGATTTTGTCGTAGTTCACCAATAGAATGATCAGCGCCGCGCCCACGTAAAGGATGCCCATGATTGGAACGACCTTTTCGGTGACAGTGGCAATGGACTTGATCCCGCCAACGATCACCGCAAACACAACACCCGCAAAGATGATGCCAGTGATCCAGCCCGGATAACCGCCAAAGATCCCGGAAATCTGTGCATGTGCCTGATTGGACTGGAACATGTTGCCGCCACCCAAGGCGCCAAGGATACAGAAGATCGAGAACAGAACCGCCAGAATTTTACCCCCCGGCAGACCCAGCTCGCTGAACCCTTTGGAGATATAGCACATTGGGCCACCCGACACGGTGCCGTCGGGGTATTCGTTGCGGTATTTCACGCCCAGCCTACATTCGGTGAACTTGGACGCCATGCCCAGAAGACCCGCAAGGATCATCCAGAAGGTCGCCCCCGGCCCACCAATGCCACGCCACGGCGACGCCAGCGATGTCACCCAGCCCCCCCGTGCCCGACAGCCCCCCCCCCAGCCCCTGAAAGTGGCTGACCTCGCCTGCATCGTCAGGATCGGAATAGTCGCCTTTGACCAGCGAAATGGCATGCTTGAAAAAGCGAAACTGCACAAACCCAAAGCAGAGCGTGCACACAGTGGCCGCGTTCACCGGCCACATCACAAGGCCGTTAGACGGGATTGACCGAAAGATTCCGGACGAACTTCGCAACAATGGCAGGTTGTCGATTGTCGACCTTGCAAAGCGGGTGAACCTGTCAAAAACCCCCTGCACAGAGCGGGTGCGGCGGCTGGAAAAGAGTGGCGTCATCGGCCAATACCGCGCGATTCTGGACCCGGCGCTGGTGGACATGAAACATGTTACGATTGTTCATATCAGCCTGACCCAGACCAGCGACAATTCTCTGGATGATTTCAATGCGGCGGTGCAGAATATACCCGAGGTTCAAAGCTGTCTGATGATCGCCGGGCCGTTTGACTATATGCCAAAAGTGCGCAGCCACGACATGGCGCATTTCCGCGAAATTCCGGGCGAACAGATCGGCAAATTGCCCGGTGTGATGCAATCGCATTCCTTTGCGGTCATGGAAACCGTCAAGGAAACCGTCAAGGAAAACCAGCTGATCCAGATGGCGGGCAGCAACTATTAGGGTGTGATGTGAGGCAACGCAAATGGTTAAGCGTCTGCTCGGGCGGCCTCGTTTTCCGACGGTACGCCGCAAGCACCACAGAACTTGTAGAATGAGTTTTCGCGCTCGCCGCAATTTTTGCATTTGTTGAACAAGCAAAACCCGCAGTGAACGCAATAATCGACGTTGGATTCAGCCCGGTCTTCGCTCTTACGAGGTTTTTTGGCGCTGAACTGCCGGGCACAACTAGGACATACCCCGTCCGAGATTTTCTTTACAGCTGTCTCGTACTCGATCAGCTTGCGTTTCTCGGTTTCTGGCCTTTCTTCCTCTTTCTTCTTGTTTTGCAGATATCGCGACATTCCCCTGACTGAAAAATGCGCAAACAGCAGGGCTAGAAGTATCCCCACGATATACCTGACATACCCGCCGTATGAGGGCAGGTAGGGCACCAGTTCAACAAAAAAGGCAAACAGCGAAAACAGGATGAAGCCGCGGTAGATCGGCCAATAGCTTGACCCGCGTTTCTTGAAAATCAGCCAGCCAGAGATCAAAAGCAAGGGCAGGGTCAATGCCAGCCGAAAGACGAATACTTTCAAAACCTCGTATTTTCGAGCCTGTTCATAGGGGGCCTCTGCCCCACGAATAATCTGGCCGCGATGCGATATGAGATCTTGCAATGCGCGGTTTTGCAGAACCACTTCTTGTTCTTGGTCTTCAACAACCCTTTGGGCTTTGCGCTCCTCAAGTTTGAGCAGTTCAATTGCTTTTACCCGCTCGATGACTTCGAGATTCTGGTCATTTGACTCAGTTGCCGACCGTGTCTTGATCCAGCTTTCGAAATTAGCGCGTTGGTTTTGATAATCCAGAGTGACGGAACTTAGTCGGAAACCTGCGTCTTCTATGCCATTTGCGTTGGCGCGGATCGCGGCCTCAAGCGTATCAATTTCAGCCTCTGTTGTTCCAAGCTGTGCCGTATCTACATAGTCGCTCTTTGTAATCCGCTTCCCCGCCGTGGGCACATCGGACATGATCAGCCCGCCCAGTTGAATAAGAAGCGCCGAAATCACGACCGACAGCAACCACATTGCCAAATTGAACCAAAACTGGGGGCGGCGTACGGCTTTCATTTTTCGTCCAATGTGTTTCTTCAACGGATTGGTCTATGGCTATCTAAACAACAATTGCGTTGCAACAGACGTGACCGGCAACTGTGCCTCAGATCACGCAGCTTTCTCGACGCGCTTGGGGTCGCAACAGGGCCACAGTGGGGCCGATCCCGTCATCGCCGATCCGCTCTTCACGGCGGCCCGGGTGGTAAATCGAACAAGGGCCGAATTGCTGAAATTCCCGTCGCAACAGCCCCCCGGAATCGAAAACGCCCGCCAAAAGGCGGGCGAATAAAGTTGTACAAAACGGAACAATGGCCGTTCAGGGCGCGTATGAAACGGTCAAAACGCCGTGATTAACGACGCAGACCCAAACGCTTGATCAGGTCCTGATAGCGGGCCTCGTCCTTGGCGCGGGCATAGTCCAGCAGTTTGCGGCGCAGAGCGACCATTTTCAACAGGCCACGGCGACCGTGGTTGTCTTTCTTGTGAATCTTGAAATGCTCGGTCAGGGTCGCGATGCGCGAGCTAAGAACGGCAACCTGAACTTCGGGCGACCCGGTGTCGCCTTCTTTGGTTGCGAACTCTTTCATGACGCGGGCTTTTTCTTCGGCTGTAATCGACATCGGGGTCTCCTTTAAAAAGGTTAAAGTGAATGGCGCAGGCCGGGATGTCGTCCAGCGCAGGCCCATGGAGTTTGATCGCGACGCCCTGCCCTTGCGGGTGGAATCAATCGTGAATGCGGGCGTATAGGCGGAATTGACGGGAATGGCAAAGGGTTATTAGGTAAACAGCGTTTTGATCTGGGGGCATCGCGTCACAGGGCGCCTGTTTTGCGGCCAACGCCTGCTTTGCCTGGCAAACGTTGATATCACCCGGCCCGCTTCCCCGCCCACAGCAGCCACCCCGCCAACAGCGGGAACGCGACAAGTTCCAGCGCCAGTGATGGCATGATGGCCGCGCTGAATACGACGCCGCCAGACAGGCCACTTAGCCGGAACAAACCGGCAAATGCGATGGCGGCGCAAAGCACGACCAAGGTGGTTCGCAAGATTTCCTGCTTGAAGCCGCCCAGAAAGAACACCGCGCCGACGCTGAACCAGACGCCGCCGATGAACCGGATATGGCTGTCCTGAACGTGAAACACCGTTTCATCCGTGACCGCAATGAACGGCGCCGATGTCTGCCAGCCCAGCGTCTGCATCCCGCCCAGCCCAACATTCAGCCCCAGAAACATGATGGCAATCCCCGCCAGAACAAGCGTCGCGGTCAGGTAAGGTGATTGGGTCATTTTGCTGTCCTGCGTTGTTTGGGGGAATCACGTCCTGGTTTATTTGGTACGCGTTCTATAAAATGGCAAGCTTGACAGCGCAATGGTTATTTGTAACGCGTCCTATTAATTACAGGACCAGATCAATGGCAAAAACATCCGGGCGCCCGCCCCGCAGCAAAGCCGACGTTTTAGCGTTCCGGTCAAACGTCGCGAAACACGCGCTGGCGCTGTATCGCCAAGAAGGATTTGCCGCGGTGTCAATGCGCCGCCTCGCCAAAGAGGTTGGCTGTGCGCCGATGACCATCTACGCGCATTTTGACGGCAAGACGGATATCCTAAAGCATCTGTGGGCGGATGTGCTGGCCGAGATGGCCGATCAGGTGCGCGAAAGCCTGGAATCAATTGCCGCGCCCGATGCGCGATTGCAAATGGCGGCCCAGACTTTCGTGGCCTATTGGGTCGATCACCCGGATCATTTTCGGCTGGTGTTCATGTCCAACGATGTCGAACGGGCCGATGTCAGCAGCTTCATCAAGGACCACCAAGCCTTGGAACATTTCCAAATGTTCTTGGATCTCGTGCGCGAGGTTCTGCCGCAAGACGGTGATGTAAAAGCCAAGACCGACACCCTGATTGCAGCGATGATCGGCGTTGCCTTGTGCAACAACACCATACGCGATTATCCGTGGACAACCCCATCAAAGATGACTGAACAACTGGTAACAGGCATCATCAGCTAGGGTCAGGCAGGCAAGCCAAACGATGCCCCATCGGCATGATCGACCAACACAATGTCCTCTACCGTGACGGCAGAACCGCTGCGGATCAGGGCAATCTCAGAGCCATCCATCAGGATATGGCTGACCCCGGGGTTGGCCGGATCGGTGGTGATCTCGATCACCGGACCGGTGTCCTGCGTCATGTCGCAGACCATCACCAGCTGGTCATGACTGGCATCAAAATCCATCACTTCGGCCGCTTCACCATCGGCAATCCAGTCACCCAGAACGATGGTATCTTCGCCATCGCCAGCCGTGACAACATCGCCTTCGCCGGCCAGGATAGTGTCATTGCCGCCGCCGCCATTCAAAAAGTCGCTAGAGGCGTCAGGCGCATCCGCCGGGTCCGCCGGGCCGGTTTCGATCCCGGAAACCACATCGTCACCCCAGCCGCCAAACAGCGTGTCCTGACCTGCGCCGCCGTCCAAGTGGTCATTGCCAAGCCCCCCCAGCAACGCGTCGTCGCCCGCATCGCCGGTCAGGGTATCGTCGCCAAGCCCACCTTGCAATTCGTCGGCGCCATCGCCGCCGGACATTATGTCATCGTCGTTATGGCCAAACAGTTGGTCGTCGCCCGCGTCACCAGACAGGATGTCGTCACCGTCCTGCCCGTGCAGGGTGTCGTCACCGTTGCCGCCCTGCACTGTGTCCTGGCCCTCGGCGCCATACAGGTCGTCATTGCCATCGCCGCCCAGAATCAGGTCATCGCCGTCATAGCCGTTGATCTGGTCATCGCCGCCAAAACCGTCGATTTGATCGTCGCCTGCATCGCCTGCAATCGTGTTGTCCAGATCATCGCCGGACAGGAATTGGTCAAACGGGATTATATCCCCGGGGGGTTCTGAAACGTCTGAATCTGTGCCAGCACCGTCATCGTCGGCAATAGCATCCTCGTCGCCAGAAAGATCGCCCGCAAGGGCAATGCCACCAACGGCCATCAGGCCAAATAAACCAGCCAATAACAGCATATCCCACTCCACACCCAAAAGCGCCCACCACTGGCCATTCAGCCACAACCAACCCCCTTGGGTCAAACCCAAACCGGACCAATGGTTAACGCCGAGGCAGCTTAGAACCAGGGTTGGGTTTGCTGCGCATAAGCGATGTACAGCGGGTGTTTGGGGTGGCCGCCTTTGGTCAGGCCCAGATGGCTAACGGGGGCCTTGGTGGCGCGCAGCAGCGCCTGTACCTGCGCCCCGCGCCCCAGATGCGCGCCGTGCGTGCCCCATGCGGCGATCACTTGATCGGCCCAGTTTGTGCCCGCCAGAATGGCCGCGTCGTTTTCCGGCCCAACCGGATCGGTCGCGGCGCGCATGGCGCGTGGATCCGTGTCGCGCCAGGCGAAAATGTTGGTGACCTGAAACCCCCCAAAACCCAACGTCCGCGCCCGCCGTTCGCAGCGTTCAACCGTCGGGTCATTCTGCACTTCGGTGGCGGTTGACGGGTTCAGCATCACAAACAGCGCCTTGCGCCCCTGCGGATCCCAGCTGCGCGTCAGGCTATAGCGATAGCGCTCGCAGTCGGAATAAACCGCGGTCGAGGGCGCGTCGCCTTTGGTATGGGTACGGGTGATCATCGGTGTATTTCCGTGTTGCGTCACTGGTTTGTGGCCAAGGTGTTTGCGGGCGGGTCAGATATCTTTGCGGGCGCGCAGGGCGGCAGAGATTGTGCCATCGTCCAGATAGTCCAGCTCTCCACCGATCGGCACGCCCTGGGCCAGCGAGGTCAGGCGCACCTGCCCTGCCAGTTGGTCGGCGATGTAATGCGCGGTTGTCTGACCATCGATGGTGGCATTCAGCGCCAGGATCACCTCGGTTATGTTTTCGCTGGTCACCCGGTCAATCAACCGGGGAATGCGCAGGTCTTGCGGGCCGATAGCGTCCAGTGCCGACAGTGTGCCGCCCAGCACATGATAACGGCCTTTGAACTCTGCGGCGCGTTCCATCGCCCACAGATCGGCCACGTCCTCGACCACGCATAACTCGCCCGTTGCGCGCTTTTCGGATGTGCAGATATCGCAGATATCGGTGGTGCCGACATTGCCGCAATTCAGGCATTCCCGCGCGGTTTCGGCCACCTGTTGCATCACATCTGCCAGCGGGGTCAGCAACAGGGCGCGTTTGCGGATCAGGTGCAGCACCGCCCGCCGCGCTGACCGAGGCCCAAGGCCGGGCAGCTTGGCCATCAGGTCGATCAGATTTTCGATGTCGCGAGTGCTGCTCAAACTGCGGGGCTTTCGGTGGGGGTTGGAAGGGGGGGTAGTTAGAGTTTGTTTGGAGAGGGTTGGGGAGAAAGCTGGGGGGTGTGGGACTCCGCCAAAATCTTTGATTTTCGCTCTGTCCCACCGCTGCCATTCGTTAGAATGGCAGCTTCATATCCTTGGGCAGGCCCATACCTTCGGTCAGTTTCCCCATTTCTTCCTGCGCCTTGTCGCTGGCCTTTAGCTGCGCGTCCTTAACGGCGGCAAGGATCAGGTCTTCGACCACTTCCTTGTCATCAGCGTTAAAGATCGACGGGTCGATATCCAGCGACTTCAGCTCGCCCTTGGCGGTGCAGGTCGCCTTGACCAGCCCGGCGCCGGATTCACCGGTGACCATCACGTTATGCATGTCTTCCTGCATCTGCGCCATTTTGGTCTGCATTTCCTGCGCGGCCTTCATCATCTTGGCCATATCGCCGATGCCGCCTAAGC